>SXKB01000331.1 GCA_005778215.1 Actinomycetota bacterium
CCCGACCGTTCAGCTTCGAGTGTCGCCGCCGTGCGGTGCAGGCCGATGCAGGCGTGCAGCGCCTGAAGGAGAAGGTCGACACGCTCATCGTCATCCCGAACGACCGCCTGCTCACGGTGGCCAACGAGAAGACCAGCGTGCTCAACGCGTTCAAGATGGCCGACGAGGTGCTGCTCCAGGGCGTGTCCGGCATCACCAACCTCATCACCACCCCGGGCCTCATCAACACCGACTTCGCCGACGTGAAGATGATCCTCAACAGTGCCGGCTCCGCACTCATGGGCATCGGCCAGGCCAGCGGTGAGAACCGTGCGGTCACGGCCGCGAAGGCCGCCATCAGCAGTCCACTGCTCGAGGCCGCCATCGACGGCGCCCGCGGCATCCTGCTCAACATCACCGGACCGTCGAGCATGGGCCTGTTCGAGATGAATGCCGCTGCCGAGATCATCCACGGCGTGGCGCACCAGGACGCGAACATCATCTTCGGCACCGTCATCGACGACGAGATGGGCGACGAGGTCAAGGTCACCGTCATCGCGGCCGGGTTCGATCGGTGGGACACGCAGGCCAACCAGGGCAACACGCGTCCCATCGTGAAGGCCGTGCCCGATGCGAAGCCTGCGTCGTCGTTGAAGGACCTCTTCGCCGACGAGCCGGCCGACCCGCTCGACGACGGCGACGACGACTTCGACGTCCCTTCGTTCCTGAAGTGACCCGGGCGGCGTGAGCACGCCGTCCGTCTCGAGCCTCCGGCTCCGCATCGGCGATCTCGTCGCGCACGTACGCATCGGCAGCCGCCGCGACGGTGACTTCCACCTCGAGGGCGATCCTGTCGCGCTCGCGCATCGCCAGCAGTCGTTCATGCCCGGCCGCTGGACACAGCTCGACGAGGTGCACGGTACGTGTGTGATGCGGGTCGAACGCGCAGGGCAGCACGACGCCGCCGTGGCCGATGCGGCCGTCACCGAGGTGCCGGGTGCGGTGCTGTCGGTGTGGGTCGGTGACTGCGCGCCGATGGTGCTGGTGGGTGAGCGCGACGGGGTGGCGGTGCTCGCCGCGCTGCACGCCGGTTGGCGCGGCGCGCTCGACGGCATCGTTGCCGCGACGGTGTCGGCGATGCGGGCACGCGACGTGACGGCAGTGCTCGGCCCGTGCATCCATGGCTGCTGCAACGAGTTCGGTGCCGACCTGCTCGATGAGTTCGAGCGACGGTTCGGTCCCGCCGTGCGCACCACCACGTCGTGGGGGACGCCGTCGTTGCACCTCCCCGCCGTGGTGGCCGCCGCGTGCGACGAACTCGGTGTGGCGCTGGTCGATCGATCGGTGTGCACGCGCTGCGATCCGTCGCGGTGGTTCTCGCATCGGCGCGGCGACCTCGGTCGCCAGGTGGTGGCGGCGTGCCTGATGGCGGCAGGATGATGGTGCGATGAGCGAGTACGACGATCTGGTGGCCGAGCGGTTGGCCGCGGTGCGCGAGCGCATCACCCGCGCCGGTGGCGTGGGTGTGACGGTGCTGCCCGTCACCAAGACGTTCGGCATCGAGGCGTGCTGGGCGGCGCACCGTGCGGGCTGCACGGCGGTCGGCGAGAACTACGCGCAGGAGGTCGCTGCCAAGCTCGGTGGGCAGACGTTGCCGTTCGGGGTGCACTTCATCGGTCAGTTGCAGACCAACAAGGTGCGGCAGCTCGCGCCGTTGGTCACCGTGTACGAGACCGTTGATCGCCCGTCGTTGGTGGCCGAGCTCGCGAAGCGAGCGCCGGGCGCGGCGGTGCTGCTGCAGGTGTCCACCGTCGGCGAGGTCGGTAAGGGCGGGTGCCCCATTGCCGACGTGCCGGCGTTGCTCGACACCGCGCGTGCCGCAGGGCTCGAGGTGCGCGGCCTGATGACGGTGGGTCCCACCGAGGGCGGACCCGAGGCGGCGCGGCCCGGGTTCCGTGCCGTACGCGCCCTGCTCGACCGTGTCGGGCTCGCCGTGTTGTCGATGGGCATGACCGACGATCTCGAGGTCGCGGTGCAGGAAGGCAGTACGCAGGTTCGGGTGGGGAGTGCCCTCTTCGGCGCACGTCCCCCCTTGAGCACGCTGGTGCGATAGCCTCGCGCCTGCAGGAGGACAAGGGGCATGTCGATGTGGAAGAAGGCGATGGATTATCTGGGGCTCGGTCCCGACGACGCCTACGACGACTATGACGACGCGGTCGAACCCGAGCGTCCGGTCCGAGCGCAGCGTCCACCGAGCGGTGAGCCGTCGCGGTCGTCGCGTGGCTACGCCAACGAGTACGAGGCCGAGCCTGCGTCGGTGCGTCCGGTGCCTGCACGCCCCAGCTTCCCGAGTCGCCCCGAGGCCGAGGCCCCTGGCCGTCGCCCGATGCCGCCCACCGACGACAGCAACGTGGTGCCCCGCCCCATCAACCCGCGTCCGCCGGCCGCCACGCGTCCGGCTGCCGGCGGCGGTGCTGCCGAGCCGTACACCGTGCGCCCCCGCCGGTTCGACTCGGCACAGGAAGTGGCCGACAAGTTCAAGGAAGGCCAGCCGGTCATCATGAACCTCGAGGCCGCCGACCGCGAGGTGTCGCGTCGACTGATCGACTTCGCGAGCGGTCTCTGCTACGCGCTCAACGGCACGATGGAGAAGGTCGCCACCGGCGTGTACCTCCTCAAGCCGCCGGCGCGCTCGGCGGGCTACGACCACACCGGCTACGGCGCCTGAATCCTCCTCGCAGGATGGCCGGTTGTCGCCGGTCGGTGCGCGTAACATCATCGCCATGGAGATGAGCCCGCAAGCCGTTCGCAGCACCGGTTTCAAACTGGTGAAGAGGGGCTACGACCCCGAAGAGGTCGACGCGTTCAAGGAACAGGTCGCGAGCGCGGTCGAGTTCGCACAGAACCAGGCCACCGCGATGGAGGCGCGAGCCCGCGCCGCCGTGGCGAAGTTGCAGGAGGTGTCGCAGCAGGTGCAGTCGGGCGCAGTGGCGCCGGTGCCTGCCGCAGCACCCGCTGCGGGCAACGACCACGAGGTCATCAGTCGCACGCTGCTGCTCGCGCAGCGCACCGCCGACCAGACCGTGGCCGAGGCGCGCATCGAGGCCGACGGCATCGTGGTGAAGGCGCGCGAGGAAGCAGGCCGAGTGCTCGACACTGCTCGCACCATGGCGGCCAAGACCGTCGACGACGCACGGTTCGAGGCGCGTCGGGCCGCCGAGGACGAGAAGGTGAAGGCCGAGAACGAGGTGCAGTCGCTGCTCGCTCGCCGCGACTTCCTGCTCGCCGACGTCGATCATCTCGAGCAGTACCTCCAGGCACAGCGCGAGCGTCTGCGCGACGCGGCGGTGCAGTTGCAGGAGATGGTCGAGCGCGTGCCGGGCGGTCTCGGCGACATGCGTCGCCCGTTGCTGTCGGCCTCGGCCGAGGAGTTGCCGCCGTCCATCGCCCCGGTCTCGGCCGAGGCCGCAGCGGCCGACCTCATCGACGAGGCGCCGCGCGGCATCGCCGACGAACCGACGCAGGCGATGCCGGCACCCGTGCTCGCCGATCCGCACGATCAGGTGTGGAAGATGCTCGACGAGGAAGTGGCCCAGGGGCGCACCGCTCGCGGCAACCTCGACGACATCACCGGTGAGATCACTGGCGAGATGCCCCGGCCCACGCTGCCGCCCGTGCCCGACCCGTTCCACATCGACGACGAAGAACTCCAGTGATGCCCGCGGGCGGTGCCCGCTAGCATTGATGCCCACGGCGACGACGAGGCCATCACCTCCGAGCCTCCGGAAGAACGGCAAGGGTCGCACCGCAGGGTCGGCCGGCGCTCAGTAGAACCGGACGGGTCCAGCCCGACATCGCTGGCGAACACGAGTGGTGCCGATCCGAGGGTCGGCGCAAGCAGGGTGGTACCGCGGGCTCCGGCTCGTCCCTGGGAACTTCGATTCCAGGAGCAGCCATGGCCTACCCCAACGTCACCCCGCAACCCTCGTTCCCCTCCGTCGAGCGCGACATCCTCGCCCGGTGGGACGCCGACGCGACGTTCCAGGCGTCGATCGACCGCCGTGACGGTGCCGACGAGTACGTGTTCTACGACGGCCCTCCGTTCGCCAACGGTCTGCCGCACTACGGTCACCTGCTCACCGGGTTCGTGAAGGACGCGGTGCCGCGCTACCAGACGATGCGGGGCAAGCAGGTGCACCGCCGCTTCGGGTGGGACTGTCACGGCCTGCCGGCCGAGGTGGTGGCGGAGAAGGAACTGGGCATCAGCGGCCACCCCGAGATCACCCGTTTCGGCATCGACAAGTTCAACGACGCATGCCGCACCAGCGTGCTGCGCTTCACCGACGACTGGCACCGCTACGTCACGCGGCAGGCGCGCTGGGTGGACTTCGCGAACGACTACAAGACGCTCGACACCTCCTACATGGAGAGCGTGATGTGGGCGTTCCGCACCCTGTGGGACAAGGGCCTCGTGTACGAGGGCTTCCGCGTGCTGGCGTACTGCTGGCGCTGCGAGACCCCGCTCAGCAACACCGAGACGCGCATGGACGACGTGTACCGCGATCGGCAGGACCCTGCGCTCACGGTGATGTTCGAGCTCGAGACCGGCGAACACATGCTGGCCTGGACCACCACACCATGGACGCTGCCGGCCAACCTCGGTCTGGCCGTGGGGCCCGAGATCGAGTACGCCGTGATGGAGCAGGACGGCCGACGGTTCATCCTGGCCGAGTCGCGGCTCGGCGCGTACGAGAAGGAACTCGACGGCGCCGAGCGTGTCGGCACCCTCGCCGGTGCCGATCTGGTGGGCCGCAAGTACAAGCCGCTGTTCCCGTTCCTGGCCGACACGCCCAACGCGTTCCATGTCATCGCCGCCGACTTCGTGAGCACCGACGACGGCACCGGCGTGGTGCACATGGCGCCCGGCTTCGGTGAGGAGGACCAGAACGCGTGCAACGCGGTCGGCATCCCCACCATCTGCCCGATGGACGAACACGGTCGCTACACCGCCGAGATCGCCCCGTGGAAGGGCGTGCACGTGTTCGACGCCAACCCCGACGTCATCAAGGAACTGAAGGGTCGGGGGGTCGTGGTGCGCCACGACAGCTACAACCACTCGTACCCGCACTGCTGGCGTTGCAGCGAGCCGCTCGTGTACCGAGCCATCAGCTCGTGGTTCGTCGAGGTCACCAAGATCAAGGACCGCATGGTGGAGCTCAACCAGCAGATCCGCTGGGTGCCCGAGCACATCAAGGAGGGCAGCTTCGGCAAGTGGCTGGCGAACGCCCGCGACTGGAGCATCAGCCGCAACCGGTTCTGGGGTTCGCCCATCCCGGTGTGGAAGAGCGACGATCCCGAGTACCCGCGCATCGACGTGTACGGCAGCATCGAACAGCTCGAGGCCGACTTCGGTGTCTCGGTCACCGACCTGCACCGCCCGTACGTCGACGACCTCGTGCGCCCGAACCCCGACGACCCGACCGGGAAGTCGATGATGCGCCGCGTGCCCGAGGTGCTCGACTGCTGGTTCGAGAGCGGCTCGATGCCGTTCGCCCAGGTGCACTATCCGTTCGAGAACCGTGAGTGGTTCGAGGGTCACTACCCGGGCGACTTCATCGTCGAGTACATCGGCCAGACGCGTGGTTGGTTCTACACGTTGCACGTGCTGGCCACCGCGCTGTTCGACCGTCCGAGTTTCACCACGTGCGTCAGCCACGGCATCGTGCTGGGCAACGACGGCCAGAAGATGTCGAAGACGCTGAAGAACTACCCCGACCCGATGATGGTGTTCGACCAGTACGGCAGCGATGCGATGCGCTGGTACCTGCTCAGCTCGCCCATCCTGCGCGGCACCGACCTCATCGTCACCGAGGAAGGCATCCGCGACACGGTGCGCCAGGTGATGTTGCCCATCTGGAACACCTATTACTTCCTCTCGCTCTACGCGAACGCAGCGGGCAAGGAGGGCACGTTCCGCACCGACAGCACCGACGTGCTCGATCGCTACATCCTTGCCAAGACCCACGATCTGGTGGCCGAACTCACCGTCACGATGGACGAGTACGACCTGTTCGCCGCGTGTGGTTCGGTGCGGTCGTTCCTCGACGCGCTCACCAACTGGTACGTGCGGCGCAGCCGCGATCGTTTCTGGGCGGGCGAGCAGGATGCGATCGACACCCTGCACACCGTGCTGGTGGTGCTGTGCCGCGCGCTCGCACCGTTGCTGCCGCTGCTGGTGGAGGAAGTGCACACCGGGCTCACGGGCGAGCGCAGCGTGCACCTCACCGATTGGCCGGTCGCATCCGACATCCCGGCCGACACCGAACTGGTGGCCACCATGGACCTGGCCCGCGACGTGTGCAACGCCACGTTGCGGCTGCGCAAGGCCCATCAACGTCGCGTCCGCCAGCCGCTCGCCAGCGTGCAGGTGGCCGTGCCCGGTGCCGACCGCCTCGCACCGTTCGCCGACCTGCTCGCCGACGAGGTGAACGTGAAGTCGGTGACGCTCACCGACGACGTGGCGTCGGTGGCGTCGTTCGACCTCCAGGTGGTGCCTGCCACGTTGGGGCCGCGCCTCGGTGGCCAGACCCAGCAGGTCATCAAGGCCGTGAAGTCGGGCGACTGGCAGCGCACCGACACCGGTGTGGTGGCGGGTGGCATCGCGCTCGAGGAGGGCGAGTACTCGCTGAAGCTGGTGGTGCAGGGCGACGGCGCCAGTGCGCCGCTGTCGTCGGGCAACGGTGTGGTGGTGCTCGACACCGCGGTCACCCCCGAACTCGAGGCCGAGGGCGTCACCCGCGACCTCGTCCGGCTCGTGCAGCAGGCCCGGCGTGAGGCCGGCCTGCAGGTCAGCGACCGCATCGAGCTCACGCTCGGCGTGCCCGAGAGCGTGCGCCGGCAGGTCACGGCCTTCCAACACCTGCTCACCGACGCCACGCTGGCGACCTCGTTGGCGTGGGGGAGTGGCGAGCCCAACGCGGAACTCGACGGCGAGCCGGTGCACATCGCGGTGGTCGTCGCCGGCTGATGCCCGGTCCGGTCCGCCACCACGCCGACGGTGCCGTGGTGGCGGTGCGCGCCGTGCCCGGCGCCAGCCGCGCCGCGGTGGTGGGCCTGCACGGGGACGAGTTGCGCATTCGAGTGTGCAGCCCGCCGGTCGACGGACGCGCCAACGACGAACTGTGCGTGGTGCTGGCCGACACCCTCGGCCTGAAGGCGCGCGAGGTACGCGTCGTCGCAGGTCACACGGCACGTTCGAAGCAGTTGCTGGTGTCGCTCGACGCCGAGGAGACCATGCGTCGGCTCGAGCGATGGATCGGCCGTTCCGAGGTCGCTGAGCGGTAGCATCCCGGCGATACAACGCACCACGGAGGTTGAGCTGTATGGCCACGGCCAAGAAGGCACCCGCGAAGAAGGCAGCACCGGCCAAGAAGGCTGCGGCGCCCGCAAAGAAGGCCGCGGCTCCCGCGAAGAAGGCAGCGCCCGCGCCGGCCAAGAAGGCTGCAGCGCCCGCGAAGAAGGCCGCGCCCGCACCGGCGAAGAAGGCAGCGCCCGCGCCGGTCAAGAAGGCTGCAGCGCCGGCGAAGAAGGCCGCACCTGCGCCGACCAAGAAGGCTGCGGTGCCCGCTCCCGCGAAGAAGGCTGCGGCGTCGGCGAAGAAGGCCGCACCGGCTCCCGCGAAGAAGGCAGCGCCGGCCCCCGCGAAGAAGGCAGCGCCCGCACCGGCTCCGGTGAAGAAGGCCGCAGCGCCTGCGCCGAAGGCGGCCGCCAAGCCCGCACCGGCGCCCAAGGCGGCTCCTGCCGCCGCCACTGAGCCGGCGAAGAAGCCCGTCGCCAAGAAGCCGGCACCGCCGGTGAAGACCGGTCCCGAGAAGCCGGTCGTGAAGGGCGTCACGAAGGACGGCATCGCCTACACGAAGGACTTCGACGCCAAGTTCCTCACGGGCATGAAGGCCCTCCTGCTCACCGAGCGCGCCGACCTCACCGGCCAGGCCGACCTGCTCGAACACGAAGCGCATCAGCTCATCGAGGAGCAGGAGATGGGCGACGTGCAGTTCGACGACGAAGGTGGCGAAGGCGACACCATGGTGGTCGAGCGCGAGCGCGACCTGGCGCTCAGCGCGCAGGCCCGCCAGACCGTGGCCGACATCGACGCCGCCATCGCTCGCCTCGCCGAGGGCACCTACGGGTACTCGGTCGAGTCCGGCCGTCCCATCCCGCGCGAGCGTCTCGAGGCCATTCCGTGGGCCACGGTGCTGGTGGAGGAGAAGGTCGGCGGGATCGGTCGTCGATGACCGAAGCGGTGGCCGCAGCGCGGCGCAGCCTGCTGCCGGTCACACTCGCCGTGGCGGCCGTCGTGCTGCTCGTCGATCAACTCACCAAGCACTGGGCCGTTTCCACGCTCGACCCCGACGTGCCGCAGCACGTCATCTGGACGTTGCAGTGGAACCTGTCGTTCAACACCGGCATGGCCTTCTCGAAGGGGCAGGGCTTCGGCCCCATCATCGGCCTGGTGGCCATCATCGTGGTGGTCGTCATCGTGCTGTCCGTGCGCACCAATCCCAGCCGGACGGTGGCGGTCGCCGCCGGTCTGGTGATGGGTGGTGCCATCGGCAACCTCGCCGACCGCGTGTTCCGCGGTGAAGGGTGGCTCGACGGTGCGGTCATCGACTTCATCGACTTCCAGTGGTTCCCCATCTTCAACGTCGCCGACATCAGCGTGAACGTCGGCGGCGCGATCTTCATCATCTGGTCGCTGTTCGGCGCTCGGGGAGAGGCTTCGCCCGCATGATCGAGGAAGAGATCCCTGCAGCGCTGGCCGGTGAACGGCTCGACCGCGTGGTGGCGCTCATCGCCGAGTGCAGTCGCAGCGAGGCCCACGTGCTGCTCGACGCGGGGGGTGTGTGGGTCGACGACGAGCCGCACGTCATCGGCAAGCTGCGGCTGAAGGAGGGGCAGCGCGTGCGCGTCGACCCGTCGCTGCTGCCCGTGCCCTCGGCGCCCGAGGCCGATCCGTCGATCGAGTTCACCGTCGTGCATGTCGACGAGCACCTCATCGTCGTCGACAAGCCGGCGGGGCTGGTGGTGCACCCGGGTGCCGGCAACCCCGACGGCACGCTGGTGAACGGTCTGCTCGCGCGGTTCCCCGAACTGGCCGACGTGGGTGAGATGCACCGACCCGGCATCGTGCACCGTCTCGACGTGGGCACCTCGGGTCTCCTTGCGGTGGCGCGTACCCAGCGCGCGTACCACGAGCTCGTCGATGCGCTCTCCAACCGCGACGTCGGCCGCGTGTACCGGGCACTCGTGTGGGGGCACCTCGCCAACTCGCACGGCGTCATCGACGCGCCCATCGGCCGCGACCACCGCGACCCGCAGCGCATGGCCGTGGTGGTCGACGGCAAGCCGGCCCGCACCCGCTCCCTGGTGCTGCACGAGTTCCGTACGCCCACCGAGGTCTCGGTGCTCGAGTGCCGTCTCGAGTCGGGTCGCACCCACCAGATCCGCGTGCACCTCAGCGCCATCGGCCACCCCGTCGTCGGCGACGCCACCTACGGTGGCGTGCGCAGCGGCGTGTCCTCACCCCGACCGTTCCTGCATGCGGCGCGACTCGAACTGGCCCATCCGGTCACCCGCGAGCCGCTGGCGTTCGATTCGCCCTTGCCCGACGATCTGGCCGAGATCGAGGCGTCGCTCTCCGACTGAGTGGCGACGCGCCGGGTCAGGGCGCGTCGAGCGTGGCGGTGAGGCGCGCCTCGGGCCACGACGCCGTGCCCTGCGCAGCATCGGCCACCGACTGCAGCGTGAACGCGTCCATCAGGAGGCGCATCTGTTCGCCGGCCGACTTCCAGATGGCCAGGAGCACGCACTGCCCCTCGTGGTCGCACGCGCCGTCCTGATGTGGCTCGCCGAAGTCGCCGAGGCTGATCGGGCCGTCGACCGCGCTGAGGATCTCGCTGATGCGGATCTCCGAGGCAGGACGGGCCAGCACATAGCCCCCACCGACGCCGCGCTTCGATCGCACCAGGCCGGCGCCCTTCAGCGCGAGCAGGATCTGCTCGAGGTACGGCTGCGGGATGCCCGTGCGTTCGGCGATGTCGCGCACCGACGTGGGGCCGGGGTTCGACTGGTGGAGCGCGAGGGACAACAGTGCCCTGCACGCATAGTCGCCCTTGCTCGAGACCCTCATACACGACCATCGTACGTCGCGCGCACGGTCGAACGGCGATCACTGCTCGTCGATGAATGGCGCGCAGGGGTGCAGTGGTGGTGGACTACACGAATCGTGAACCCAGCCCCCGTGCTTCCCGACTATGCCGGCGCCAACGTGCGCGGCATCGTGCCGGCGCTCCTCGCACCGCGAGGTGTGGCGAAGCCATCGTGGCTGCCGGCCGCGGCGGCAGCTGCCCGGCAGGTGGTGGTGCTCGTGCTCGACGGGCTGGGGTGGGAGCAGTTGCAGGAGCGTCGGCACCTCGCTCCCTCGCTCACCTCGATGTCGGGTGGCCCGATCACCACCGTCGCGCCGTCCACCACGTCGACCGCCCTGACGTCCATCACCACCGGCCTCACACCTGGAGAGCACGGCATCGTCGGCTACCGCATGGACATCGCGGGCGAGGTGCTCAACGTGCTCCGCTGGTACGGCGGCAGTGGCGACGCGCGTCGCCAGATCGAGCCGCGCAGCACCCAGCCGTTCGCGCCGTTCATGGGCGAGTCGGTCCCCGTGGTCAGCAAGGCCGAACTCGAGGGCTCGGCGTTCACCGAGGCACACCTGCGCGGTAGCCGACCGCGTGGCTGGCGCGCCCCGAGCAGCCTGGCCGTCACGGTGGGCGAGTTGCTGCGAGCCGGTGAGCAGTTCGTGTACGCCTACTACGACGGCGTCGACAAAATCGCCCACGAACGCGGCTTCGGCCCGTACTACGACGCCGAGGTGCGCGCCGCCGACGCCATCGTCGGTGCCGTGCTCGAGCAGTTGCCCGACGGGGCGGCGTTGCTGGTGACGGCCGATCACGGTCAGGTGGAGGTGGGCGAGCGCCTCGTGGAGCCGCACGCCGACCTGCTGCAGCGCTGCCGGCACCAGAGCGGCGAGGGTCGCTTCCGGTGGCTGCACGCCCGGCCCGGCGCAGCGGCCGACCTGCTGGCGGCCGCACGCGAGCACCACGGCCATCACGCGTGGGTGCACAGTCGTGCGGAGCTGCTGGAGGCGGGATGGTTCGGTCCGGTGGTCAGCCCGCCCGTCGCGGCGCGCTACGGCGACGTGGCGCTGGTGCCGTTCGAGCCGATCAGCTTCCACGACCCCGCCGACAGCGGCCCGTTCGCGCTCGTGTGTCGACACGGCTCGCTCACCTCTGCTGAGATGCTGGTCCCGCTGCTCGCAGCGGCCCGATGAAAGGTCCCACCCGATGACGGATGCCCCCGATCCCACCACGCTCCCCGAGGTCGTGCCCCACGAGGAGGTGCCCAGCGAGACGGTCACCGAGCCGGCGAAGGTGATGCGCATCGGTTCGATGGTCAAGCAACTCCTCGAGGAGGTGCGCGGCAGCTCGCTCGACGAGGCCAGCCGTGAACGCCTCGCCGAGATCTACGAACGGTCCATCGTGGAGGTCAGCCAGGCCCTGTCGCCCGACCTGCAGCACGAGCTCGCCATGCTGGCGCTGCCGTTCAAGGATGGCGAGGTGCCGTCGGAGGCCGAGCTGCGGGTGGCGAAGGCCCAGTTGGTGGGGTGGCTCGAAGGCCTGTTCCACGGCATCCAGGCGACGCTCTTCGCGCAGCAGTTGGCTGCTCGGCAGCAGCTCGAGCAGATGCGGCAGCTGCCACCTGGGATGATGCAGCAGCCCGGCCAGCCCATCGAGGCGGCCGAGCGTCCTGGCACCTATCTCTGACCGACTCGCTGTTTCGCGCGCCGACGCGCGCGGGGTAGGGTCGACGCACTGAATCACAGCCGTGTGATTTCTCGTTCCCCGAGGAGGTCGACGCCGTGGGCGACTCGTTCACCCACCTGCACGTCCACACCGAGTTCTCGATGCTGGACGGCGCAGCGCGCCTCGACGAGCTGGTCGCGAAGGCCGTGCAGGACGGGCAGCCGGCGCTCGGCATCACCGACCACGGCAACATGTACGGTGTCCTCGAGTTCTTCAAGGAGTGCCGCAAGCAGGGCGTGAAGCCGGTCATCGGCACCGAGGCCTACATGGCATACGACTCGCGTCTCGAGCGTCCCGCTCGCCGTGGCCGGGTCGACGACTCGGGCGGCGACACCGAGGGCGGCAAGAAGCTCTACTACCACCTCACCCTGCTCGCCGAGACCGACCAGGGCTACCGCAACCTCATCCAGCTGGCCAGCCTGGCGTTCCTCGAGGGCTACTACTACAAGCCGCGCATGGACTGGGAGCTGCTCGAGAAGTACCACCACGGGCTCATCGCCACCACCGGATGCCTCGGCGGGCACGTGCTACAGGCATTGCTCCAGGGCGACGAGAAGGGGGCGATGGAGAAGGCCGGACGGCTGCAGGAGATCTTCGGCCGCGACAACCTCTTCGTCGAGCTGCAGGACCACGGTCTGCAGGCCCAGCGCGACACCAACCCGCAGCTCATCGAGCTCGCGCGCAAGATCAACGCGCCCATCATCGCCACCAACGACTCGCACTACGTGCACCGCGACGACCACGAGTCGCACGACGCACTGCTGTGCGTGCAGACCGGTGCCACGCTGTCCGACCCGAAGCGCTTCAAGTTCGAGGGTCAGGAGCACTACCTGAAGAGTGCCGCCGAGATGCGGTACCTGTTCCGCGACTTCCCCGAAGCGTGCGACAACACGTTGTGGATCGCCGAGCGTGCCGACGTGAACATCGAGTTCGGCAAGCCCCTGCTGCCGAACTTCCCCAAGCGTCCTCTCGAGTACGAGGACGACGCTGCATACCTCGACCACCTCACCTGGGAGGGTGCGAAGCAGCGGTGGGGCGAGGTGCTGCCCAACGAGGTGGTCGAGCGCGTCGCGTACGAGTTGCAGGTCATCAAGAACATGGGGTTCGCCAGCTACGTCCTCATCGTCGGCGACCTCATCGCGCACGCGAAGAACACCGGCATCCGAGTCGGTCCGGGTCGTGGCTCGGCGGCCGGTTGCGCGGTGGCCTACTGCCTGCGCATCACCGACCTCGACCCCATCAAGTACGACCTGCTGTTCGAACGGTTCCTGAACCCGAGCCGCATCTCGATGCCCGACATCGACATGGACTTCGACTCCCGGTACCGCGACGAGATGATCCGCTACGCCGCCGAGACCTACGGCCGCGACCACGTCGCGCAGA
>SXKB01000332.1 GCA_005778215.1 Actinomycetota bacterium
GAACCCGACGATACCGGTCGGTCCCCTCTACCATCGGAGACGCTATGGAGATCGTCCTCATCCGCCACGGCGAACCCGAATGGGTGCGCGATGGCCTCAACGTCGTCGACCCGCCCCTCACCGAGCGGGGCCTGATGCAAGTCGAGTGCGTCGGCCGTGAGTTGGGAGGCGCCACGTTCGACGAGATCATCGTCTCGCCGCTGCGTCGCGCTCGGCAGACCGCGGAGCCGTTGCGCACCGCGCTGGGCCATGCCGAAGCCATCGAACCGTTCCTCGAGGAGATCCGCGAACCGAACTGGCACGGCACGCCTGCCGAGCTCGCGAGCGCGGCCTATGCCGAGGACCGGCAACGCGCGGCGGAGGATCGTTGGAACGGTCTGTCGGGCGGCGGCGAGCCACCGCGCGACTTCGTCGAGCGCGTGCGCACCGGCGCCACCGAGTTCTGGGCCTTGCGCGGCATGTATCGCTCGAAGCAGACCCTTCCGGTGTGGCACCTCGACCGACCCGATCATCGCATTGCGGTGGTGGCGCACGCCGGCACCAACGGCGTGCTGCTGTGCCAACTGCTGGGCCTCGACCCGGTGCCGTGGGAGTGGGACCGGTTCGTCACCCACCACGCGTCCATCACCCGGCTCCAGAGCATGGAGCTGGGCGACGGCCACACGTTCGCGCTCACGCGTCTCAGCGACGTGGAGCACCTGCCCCGCGACGCTCGCACGCTCTAGCTCACCAGGCGCAGCGAAGGCGCTTGATGCCGTTGATGAAGTTGCTCTGCAGGTAGTCGGGCTCGCCCACGATCTCGATGGTGGGCATGCGCCGACGCAGCTCGTCGAACATCACCGCGATCTCGCGACGGGCCAGGTTCGCACCGAGGCAGAAGTGCGGGCCACCGGCGCCGAAGCCCACCTGGGCCGGCTGCGGCTGGCGGGTGACGTCGAACCGGTAGGGGTCGGCGTACACCGAGGCGTCGCGGTTCGCGGAGTTGTACCACATGATCAACTTCTGGCCGGCCTCGATCTTCTGTCCGTGGATCACCGTGTCCTCGGTGGCGGTGCGGCGGAAGTGCACCACGGGCGTGGCGTAGCGCACGATCTCGTCGACAGCGGTCTTGGTGTGGCGATCGAAGTCGTTCCACCACAGGTCGCGCTGGTCGCGGTGGTCGGTGAGCAGCTTCATGCCGTGGCTGATGGCGTTGCGGGTGGTCTCGTTGCCGGCCACCACGAGCAGGATGAAGAACGAGCCGAACTCCTGCGCGGTGAGGCGTTCGCCGTCGACGTCGGCGTGCATCATCACGGTGGTGAGATCTTCGCGGGGGTTCTTCAGGCGGTCCTCGCCGAGTGCCTGCGCGTACTGGAACAGCCCCATCGCGGCAGCGATGAGCTCCTCGAACGTCGAGGCGAACTCAGGGTCGCCGACGCCGAGGATGACGTTGGTCCACGCGAACATCTGGGCCTCGTCCTCGGCGGGGATGCCCATCATCTCGCAGATGATCTGCAGCGGCAGGGGAGCGGCCACCTCGTGCACGAAGTCGGCTTCCCGGCCCGGGAACTCCTCGAGCAGGCGGTCGACCACGCTGGTGGCCTTCAGCTTCACGTACTCCTCGACGCGGGCGATCTCCTTCGGCGTGAAGCCCTTGGAGACGATGGAGCGCAGACGGAAGTGCTTCGGGTCGTCCATCATGATCATCGAGCCGAAGAACTCGCCGATCTCCAGCGGCATGTCGCCGATGTTCACGCCCTGGCCGCTGCAGAACAGCTGCGGGTTGCGGCTCACGTGCCACACGTCCTCGTGCGTGGTGAGCGACCAGTAACCGGGACCCTTCGGGAACTGGGCGTCGGGGAAGTCCCATTCGTCCCACCAGCTCACCGGCTGCTGTTCGCGCAGCGTGAGGAACGCGCCCTCGCGGACGTCGCGTGGGGCGAGCCAGAACTCCGGATCGGAGAGGTTGAACGAACCGAGGGCGACAGTCGCGGGTTGCATGGTCGGATGGTATCCAGTCCCGGCCCCTAGGCTCGTGACGTGCTGCAACCTGATCAGATCGAACGCCTCCTCGTGGTGATGGCCCATCCCGACGACGTCGACTTCGGCTCGGCCGGCACGATGGCCATGCTGGTCGACCACGGCGTGCACATCACCTATTGCCTGGTCACCGACGGCGACGCGGGTGGCAGCGACCGATCGATGCCGCGCAGCGAGATGGCCGCCATCCGCCGTCGCGAGCAGACGGCTGCGGCCGCCGCCGTCGGTGTGAAGGACCTGGTGTTCCTCGGGCACCCCGACGGCCGGGTCGAGAGCTCCATCGCGTTGCGTGCCGACATCAGCCGTGTCATCCGCGAGGTACGTCCCAACGTGGTGCTGTGCCAGTCGCCCGAACGCAACCTCGACCGCATCTTCGCCAGCCATCCCGATCACCTCGCTGCCGGTGAGGCGGCGATGTGTGCGGTGTATCCCGACGCCCGCAACCCGTTCGCCCACCCCGAGTTGCTCGCGGCCGGACTCGAGCCGTGGGAGGTGGAGGAGATCTGGGTGTCGGGTCACCCCACGCCCACGCATCCGGTCGACGTCACCGACTACGTCGACCAGAAGTTCGAGGCGTTGCTGTGCCACGTGAGCCAGCACCCCGATCCGGCCGGCATGCAGGTGCGGGTGCGTGAGTGGATGGTGCGCACCGCGGCCGCCCTCGGCCTCCCGGAGGGCCGGTCGGCCGAGTCGTACCGGGTCGTCCGCGCCGCATAGCGCTGACTACGCTGCCGGCATGACCGAAGCAGTGATCGTCGCAACCGCCCGCAGCCCCATCGGCCGTGCCAACAAGGGATCGCTGGTCGATCTCCGGCCCGACGACATGTCCGCCCAGATCGTGAAGGCGCTGATGGAGAAGGTGCCCCAGGTGAAGGGCTCCGACGTCCAGGACCTGATGATGGGCATCGGCCAGCCGGCCGGTGAAGGCGGGTTCAACATCGGCCGCGTGGTCGCCTCGCTCGCCGGCCTCGGCGACGTCCCCGGCGTCACCGTCAACCGCTACTGCTCGTCCAGCCTGCAGACCATCCGGATGGCGTTCCATGCCATCAAGGCGGGCGAGGGCGACTGCTTCATCGCCGCCGGCGTCGAGACCGTCAGTCGCTACGCGAGCGGTGCCAGCGACATGGCCCCGAACCCCATCTTCAAAGGCCCGGGCGAGCGCACCAAGCTGCGCGCCCAGGGCGGCCAGGGCACCTGGACACCGCCCGAGGGTCTGCCCGACATGTACATCGCCATGGGCCAGACGGCCGAGAACGTGGTCGAGGTCGAGAACATCAGCCGCGAGGACATGGACCGCTTCGGCGTGCGCAGCCAGAACCTGGCGTGCGAGCACGTCGACAACGGTTTCTTCGAGCGTGAGATCACGCCGCTCACCCTGCCCGACGGCACCGTCGTGTCGAAGGACGACGGCCCCCGCCCCGGCACCACCTACGAGGCCGTGAGTCAGCTGAAGCCGGTGTTCCGCCCCGACGGCTCGGTCACGGCCGGCAACGCCTGCCCGCTCAACGACGGCGCCGCCGCCGTGATGGTGATGAGCGACACCACGGCGAAGGCGCTCGGACTCACGCCCCTGGCCCGCATCGTGGCGTCGGGTGTGTCCGGTCTGAACCCCGAGATCATGGGCCTCGGCCCCATCGAGGCCATCCGTCAGACGCTCGGCCGCGCCAACATGACCATCGACCAGATCGACCTCGTCGAGATCAACGAGGCGTTCGCCTGTCAGGTCATCGGCTCGGCCCGTCACCTCGGCATCGACCTCGACAAGCAGATGAACATCCACGGCGGCGCCATCGCCCTCGGTCACCCGTTCGGCATGACCGGCGCCCGCATCATGACCACGCTCATCAACGGCCTCCAGTGGGAGGACAAGCAGTACGGTCTCGAGAGCATGTGCGTCGGCGGTGGCCAGGGCATGGCCATGATCGTCGAGCGCCTCAGCTGATCGCCGTCGGGGTGCGGCGCCGGCCCTGGGCCAGCGCCGCCACCCCGAACAGCACCACACCGGCGCCGGCCACGGGGAACATCCACCGTGCGCCGAGTGCCTGGTACATCGGTCCGGCGAGGTAGCCGGTGGCGGCGCCCACGAGCAGGTTGCCCGACCCGGCGAGGCCCTGTGCGGCCGCGGCCCGGCCCCTCGGTGCGCCCTCGGCCACCACGGCCTGCGCCGCGGGGACGCCCAGCGCCTGGATGCAGCCTTCGACGGCCGACAGCACGACCACGAAGATGGCCACCTCGATGAAGCCGTAGGCGGCGGTGAGCGGACCGACGAGCAGCACGGCCAGGAAGCCGACGCGCAGCGGCCCGCGGCGGTCGGCCAGGCGGCCACCGGTGGTGGCCAGCAGCGCGAACGGGATGCCGTAGGCGAGGAAGGCGATGCTGATCAGTTGGTTGCTCGCCCCCATGTCGGTGAGATAGCGGTCGAGGGTGGCGTCGTAGAAGCCCACCGGCATGAACAGCGCGATGCTCAACAGCACGCCGGAACGGACGCGCGGGATGCGCAACAGATCGAACGCCATCTGGTGGTGTTCACCCACGGGCGGCTCGGGCAGCTCCCGCGGCGCGAGCATCAACAGCCCCACCAATGCGAATGCGCCGGTCACCAGGAACGGCACCTTCAGCCCGAATGGGTCGACCAACAGCCCGCCGATCACCGGGCCGGTGACGAAGCCGGCCAACTCCACGCCACTGATGGTGCCCAGTCGTTTCGCCACGTCGTCGTCGCTGATGCTGATGGTGATGGCGCGTGAGGCGGGAAGGAAGAGGCTGTTCGAGAAGCCGACAACGGCTCGCGACACGACCAGCATGATCAGCGTGCTCGAGAGGGCGAACATCACGCTGCCCACCACGGCCATGCCGAGACCGGCCAGGAGCAACAGCTTCGAGTGACCGCGGTCGGCGAACGGCGCCAGCAGCAGCTGACCGATCAGGCCGACCAGAAAGCCCGATCCGGCGATGAGGCCCAGCCCGGCGTCGCTGAAGCCGTACTCGTCCTGGAGGTCGCTGAGGAGGGTGAACACCACGCTGTTGGCGATCCCGATGCTCGCCGTGGCGAGCAGGAGGGGATACCAGCCGGTGGCGCGCGTGCCCGTCACCACGGCCGTTCGGCGCGCACGCGCACCGTGTCGGTCTCGTGGTCGAGTTGGACCGCACGCAACAGGTAGCGCTCGTCGCCGGCGTGCAGTTCGGCGAGACACCAGCACCCGGGCGAGTCGCACTCGCCGTCGCCCAACGCGCGCAGCGAATCGATGTCGAGTCCCGCGGTGTCGGCCTCGGCATGCCACAGCGACACCAGGCCGCGGCGGAGTTCGGGCTCGTCGACCAGGTCGGTGCCGTGCAGGATGAGTTCGACGGTGGTGACCGTGACCGGCTGCACCTCCGAGAGGTTCACCACGTCGCCACCGAGTTCACCGTCGAGCAACACCACCACCGGGCCGTCGCTGCCGGCCAAGCCGCCCACGAACCCGTACCGCACGAGCGGCAGACCGTCGTCGCCGGTGCACTCGTAGCGGATGCGGTCGCCGGGACTGAACGTCATGCGTACACCTCGGCGAGCACGGCGTCGGCAAAGCGGGGCCACTGCTGGAGCGCTTCGGTCGACCATTCGTCGAACGGCCGATCGGTGAGCGCGACCACGGCTACCTCCACCCCCGGATCCACCCACAGGAGGGTACCGGCTCCGCCGAAGTGACCGTACGTGGACGTGCTGTTGTGCGGGCCGGTCCAGTGCGGCGACTTGGCGCCACGGATCTCGGTGCCGAGCCCCCACGGGCATGGGTCGTACCGCCCGACGCCGGGCACGATGCCGGCGAGCTCGGGGAACTGCACCGTCCGGAACGCGAGCGCCGATGCGGCCGACACGAGTTGCGGCGCTCGCAGTTCGGCGACGAAGCGCAGCAGATCGCGTACGGAGCTGCGCACCGCGTGGGCCGGCGACCCGCGCAACGTGGTGGTCGCCATGCCGAGCGGTTCCAACACCGCTTCGCGCTGGTACTGCTCGAACGGCATGTCGGCGGCCTCGGCGATGCACCGCGCTGCCAGCTCGATGCCGGTGTTGCTGTACGTGCGGCGAGTGCCGGGCTTCGCGATCGGTGCGTCGCCGTCGAAGGCGTAGCCGCCCGCGTGGGCGAGCAGGTGCCGCAGCGTGCAGCCCTCCTGACCGTACGGCTGGTCGAGGGCCACGGTGCCCTCTTCGCACGCCACGAGCGCCGTCCATCCCACGAGCATCTTCGCGATCGACGCGATGCGGAACGATGCGTCGATGTCGCCCACGGTGTGGGCCACCCCGTCGGGGGTGACCACTGCGGCGGCCACGCGGGCCACCGGCCACTCGGCGGTGAGGCGGAGGGCCTCCACGGCGACGGTCAGGCGAGGCCGGTGGTGCGCAGGCCCTCGGCCACGTGGAACGCGAGGTCGAGGCTCTGGCGGCCGTTGAGCCGCGGGTCGCACACGGTCTGGTACCGGTCGTCGAGCTGGCTGTCGAGGATCTTGTCGGCGCCGCCGATGCACTCGGTGACGTTGTCGCCGGTGAGTTCGACGTGGATGCCGCCCGGCCACGTGCCTTCGGCCTTGTGGGCCCGCACGAAGCCGTCGATCTCGGCGCAGATGGCATCGAAGTCGCGGGTCTTGCGGCCGCCGATGCTGGTGATGGTGTTGCC
>SXKB01000333.1 GCA_005778215.1 Actinomycetota bacterium
ACCGCCTTCCAGGATCTCGAGCGCCTTCGCGTGCGCGACGCGCACCGCACTCTCGATGAGGTCGCGGCCCTGCTCGCTGCCGACCACGTTCGCCACCTGCTCCTTGATCAGGTTGGCGACGGCGGCCTCGATGACCGGACCGAGACGGTCGAGGCCGTCGGGCACGAGCGACTGCACGATGCCGTCGATGTCGACCAGGGCAACGATCTCGGTGGTGATGCGTGCCGACAGTGCGTCGATGACGGCCGGATCCTCCGCTGCCGCATCGACGGCGGCCACGACGCGGTCGGTGCTCAGCACGGTGCGCTTGGCCCAGATGCCGGTGGTGGCCACCAGAAACAGCACCACCGCGAGCACCGTGGCCACCACGGCGCCGATGCGTCGCGGTCGGCGCGTGCTGGAGGCGGCAGGTGCCGCGGGGGCCGAAGTGGTGTCGGACGCGTCGGTCATGGCACAGAACGGTAGGCGTTGCCCGCACGCTCGCACGTCACCCGGGCGGGATGAAGCCCACTTCACCCTGTGGGGGTGATGCCCGCCCGACGGGGAGGTGACAGACTGAATGGGCTGTCGCGGGCCTCCAGGCCGCCGCGTGGACCTGCAGAGAGGACGCCTCCCATGACCATCGGACCGGTCGAGTACATCATCATCCAGTTCCCCGGCAACCAGTTCAAGGGTGAGATCGCGCCGGCACTGGCCGACCTCATCGAGAGCAAGACCGTGCGCATCGTCGACCTCGTGTTCATCCTGAAGGACGCCGACGGCAACGTGGTGTGGGACGAATACGACGCCGGCGAGAACGGCGACGGTTTCGGGTTCGCCCACCTCGACGGTGAGGCCGGCCTGCTGAACGAGGACGACATCCTCACCGCCGCCGAGGTGATGGACCCCAACTCCAGTGCCGCACTGCTGGTGTGGGAGGACCTGTGGGCGGCCCCGTTCGCTGCCGCCATCCGCAACGCCGGTGGCGAACTCATCGCCGGTGGTCGCATTCCGCACGAGCTGGCCCAGCTGGCCGCCGACACCCTCTGACCCACCCGAACACTCACCAGGAGCACACCACCATGAGACGACGTGGCATCGGGCGAATCGGTCGCCCCACCCTCATCGGCACCGCGGCCCGCACTGCGGTCGTCGCCGGCACCGCCAGCGCGGTGGTCGGCGGCATGCACAACAAGCAGGCGGCGCAGGCACAGACCGAGGCCGAAGCCGCCGCCTACCGCCAGCAGCAGGAGCAAGCCGCGCTGGAGGCACAGGTGCAGGCCCAGGTGGCCGCGCAGATGGCCGCGCAGCAGGCTGCTCCTCCCCCGCCGCCGCCTGCCGCTGCACCGACCGGTGGTGACGACACCATGGCGAAGCTGCAGCAGCTGGCCGACATGAAGGCCCAGGGCATCCTCAGCGACGAGGAGTTCTCGGCAGCGAAGGCCAAACTGCTCGGCCTGTAGTGTCCGGGGCACCGCCGCCGTCCGGAGGAGCCCCACCATCACACCGCTCGACCTGCATTCGCGCGAGTTCCTCGAGGACCCTGCTCCCACGCTCGCGTGGTTGCGCGAACACGATCCGGTGCACCGCAGCCCGCACGGCTACTGGCTGCTGACCCGCCACGACGACGTGGCGGCCGCGCTGCGCGACCCGCGATTGTCGAGCGAGTGGACGAAGAAGGGTTCGCTGCCCGGGGTGAGCGCTCGCCATCGCGCCGCGCCCGACCTCGACGACCCGTTCGTGCGCGCCCAGCAGGTGGTGCTGCACTCGTTCAACATGAAGGACCCGCCCGACCACACGCGGGTGCGACAGCTGGTGCAGCAGGCCTTCACCCGTGCGGCGGTCGACCACCAACGTGGGCGGGTGGCCGAGCTGGTCGACGAGTGCATCGACCATGGGCTCGCCACCGGCTCGCTCGACCTGGTCACCGAGTTGGCGTTCCCACTCACCATCACCGTCGCATCGGAGATGATCGGCATCCCCACCCACACCCGCGACCGGTTCCGGTCGTCGTTCGAGGACACCGAGCGCCTGGGCGACCCCACCGCCACCGACGAGCAGCGCCAGGCCGCCCGCGACGCGCTGGTGTGGCAGCTCGATGTGATCGCCGACGTGGTCGACGAACGGCGCCACACGCCACAGGACGACCTGGTGTCGGCGCTGGTGCAGGCGGAGGACCGGGGCGAGACGCTCACGACCGACGAGATCCTCGCGGCGCTGCTCACCATCTACACGGCAGGCGGCACCACCACGGAGCGGATGATCTCCAGCGGCATGTTGCTGTTGCTGCGACACCCCGAGCAGTTGGCGCTGCTGCGCGCCCGACCCGACCTCGTGAGCGGCGCGGTCACCGAGATCCTCCGCTACCACCACCCCAACCAGCAGACCACCACACCGCGCCTCGCACTCGACGACGTCGACATCCGTGGCACGGTCATCCCCGCCGGCAGCACCGTGCGCGTCGCCCTGGGCGCCGCGAACCGCGACCCCGAACGCTGGCAGGATCCCGAGTCGTTCGACATCACCCGACCGGAGCTGGTGTCGCTCGGGTTCGGCCAGGGCATCCACTACTGCATCGGGGCGCCGCTGGCTCGCATGCAGACCCAGGTGGCCATCGAGCACCTGCTCCGGCGGTGCCCCGTCCTGGCGCTGGCCGACGGCGAGGTGCGTCACGACCCCCGCCGCATGGATCGGTACGAACGCGTGCAGGTGCACGTGGCCGATCCACACTGACACCCCGCGATCGGCCACGGCGCGCGGCCGTTGCATGCCCTGACCTGCGTCGCACCGTCGAAGCAGGCTCACGGTTTCGTCAAGTTCACAGCGTGACGTGCCGATGAGACGTACATGCACGCGCCCGGGATGCACCCGTGAACACGTTCGAGGCACCGCCTCGCGACGCGCGCGTCGCCACCCTGCCCCCGCCGTTCGTGCCGAAGCTCCCGCCCCAGGTGAAGCTGACGTCGGTGGCCACCATGCCCTCACCGGGGCTGCCGGGCGCACCACCGGGTACGCCCGCGGCACCCAAGGTGCAGGGTGTACCGATGCACCTGTTGTTCGCGTCGAACGACGCGATGCCGCCCCCCAAGCGGAAGCGGGGCCGAGCCGGAAAGAGGTTCCTCGGGCTGCTCGTGGTGCTCGGACTCGCCGCGGGCGGCGTGCTGCTGTACCAGCGGCTCCGGCCGTTCGACCCGCCGCATCCCGATGCCTGGGACCCACGGGTGCAGGAGCTGGTGTCGTTCGTCGAGCAGACACGAGGACTCACCTTCGAGCACCCGATCGCGATCGACTTCCTCACCGAGGAGCAGTTCCTCGCCCAAGGGCGCGCCGATGCGGCCGCCATCTCGGTGGAGGACGAAGCGCAGGTGCGGTACACCTCCGAGCTGTTCGACGCGTTCGGGCTGGCCACCGCGTACGACCCCGGCGTGGGGCAGTCGACGCTGAACGCCACCACGACGCTCGGCTCCTACTCCACCGAGACCGACCGCATCACCGTGCGCGGCAACGAACTGACCCCGGGCGTGCGCGCCACGGTGGTGCACGAGCTCACCCATGCGCTGCAGGCGCAGCACTTCGACCTGCGCGGCAAGGCCGACGACGTGCCGATGCGCAGCATCGCCGAGGCCGACGCGATGCGCGTGGAGGAGGCCTACCTCGCCAGCCTGCCCCCCGAGGAGCAGGCCGCCGCACGGGCTGCCGACACGATGTCGGCCGACGCGATGGGGCAACTGGCCGCCCTGCCATGGCCCGTGGTGGAGTTCCAGTACGCGCCGTACGTGCTGGGGCCGGCGCTGGTGCGTTCGGTGTTCGACCGCCGCGGCAACGCGGGCGTCGACGACCTGCTCGCCCATCCGCCCACCGAGGAGCAACTGATCGCCACCTGGCAGTGGCGCCCCGACGGCACCGATCCGGTCGTCGGCATCACTGCCGTCGCACCGCAGGGTGCCGAGGTGCTGGAGGACAGCACGCCGATGTCGATGCTGGAGATGGTGGTGATGCTCGACGCATGGCTGCCGTGGACCCTCGCCCGCAGCGCACTCGACCACTGGCAGTCGGCCGCGTACACGTCGTACCGCAAGGTGCCCGGTGGCCCGCTGTGCGTGTCGGTCACCACCGCGCTCGAGGGCGACACCGACGCGTTCGTCGCCGCCGTCACGTGGTGGGCCGCCACCATCGGGTCGCCCACTCGTCCGTTCGAACGCGACGGCATGGTGACGTTCGAGGTGTGTGCGCGCGGTGCCACGGGCACCAACCCCCCGCCGCCGCTGGTGCAGCCCACCACCGCGATGCTGCTCGAGAACTCGGCGGTGCCGCCGACGGCGAACGACCTCACCACCGCCGCACCGCATCTGTGCGCCGCTCGCACGGTGATCGACGACCCGAACATCGCACCGTTGCTCACGGTGCTGCGGTCGCCGCAGCAACAGGCACAGGTCGACGCCGCACTTGCCACCGCTCGTGCGACGTGCGGCGGCTGAACGTGCCACAGTGCACGGCGTGGACCTGACCGAACTCGGTGCCGCCGAACTCTCCGAACGCATCCATCGGCTCGAGGTGTCGTGCCGGGAGGTGATGGCCGCATTCCTCGATCGCATCGACGAGCGCAACCCCGCGCTGAACGCCATCGTCAGCCGCCGCGACCGCGACACGCTGCTGGCGGAGGCCGCCGTGTGTGACGACGAACTGGCGGCCGAGTTCTCGCGTGGCTGGATGCACGGGCTGCCACTGGCGGTGAAGGATCTGGCCGAGACGCGCGGCATTCGCACCACTTCGGGTTCGCCGTTGCTCGCCGACTTCGTGCCCGACTTCGACGCGCTGGTGGTGAGCCGTATGAAGTCGGCCGGTGCCATCGTGATCGGCAAGACCAACGTGCCCGAGTTCGGTCTCGGTTCGCACACGTTCAACGAGGTGTTCGGCCCCACCCGCAACCCGTACGACACCACGCGGTCGGCCGGCGGCAGCAGCGGCGGCGCCGCGGTCGCGCTGGCCACACGCATGGTGCCGGTGGCCGACGGCAGCGACTACATGGGTTCGCTGCGCAACCCGGCGGCGTGGAACCACGTGTTCGGGTTCCGGCCCAGCCAGGGTCGAGTGCCCAGCTTCCCGGCCCGCGACCACTACCTCGCCCAACTCGGCACCGAGGGCCCGATGGGGCGCAGTGTGCTCGACATGGCGATGCTGCTCG
The DNA here is from genome assembly GCA_005778215.1 of Actinomycetota bacterium. Classification (GTDB taxonomy): domain Bacteria; phylum Actinomycetota; class Acidimicrobiia; order Acidimicrobiales; family Ilumatobacteraceae; genus UBA668. The sequence continues at coordinate 5,165 of SXKB01000333.1, forward strand.
GCACGCAGGCCGGGTTCGATCGCCGCGACCCGCTGTGCCTGTCGGGTGGGCTGCCCGAGTTCGGCACCGTGGCCGACGCACGCGCCACGCTCGACGACGATCCGTCGGGCCTGCGCGTCGGCTGGTTGGGCGACCTCGACGGCCACCTCGCCATGGAGCCCGGCATCCTCGACCGGTGCATCGACGGGCTGCACCGCCTCGAGTCGCTCGGCTGCACGGTGGAACCGACCGCGTTCTCGATGCCGCCCGACCAGGTGTGGGACGCATGGCTGGTGTGGCGCCACTTCCTGGTCGCCGGTGGGCTGGCGCCGCTGGCCGCCGACCCGACGCGACGCGCGTTGCTGAAGCCCGAGGCGCAATGGGAACTCGACCGGGGCCTCGCACTCTCGGCCACCGAGGTCGCTCGCGCCGGGTCGACCCGCAGCGCGTTCCACACCTCGATCGTGTCGTTGTTCACCCAGTTCGACGTGCTCGCCATCCCCACCGCGCAGGTGTGGCCGTTCCCGATCGAGCAGCGATGGCCCACCCACATCGGCGAACGCGAGATGGACACCTACCACCGCTGGATGGAGGTCACCGCGTACGCCACGTTCGCCGGACTGCCGGCCGTGAGCGTGCCGGTGGGGTTCGACGAACGCGGCTTGCCGATGGGCATGCAGCTCATCGGAGCACCCCGCGCCGACGTCGACCTGCTGTGCCTGGCACACGCCTACGAGGGTGCGCTGCGTGTGACGCCGGGCCTCCCGCACATCGGCGCCGCCTGACCTGGCCTACGATCTGCCGCCATGGCGAGCGGCGCGATGACCAGAACGGAACGCGAGGCCTTCCTCACCGATGTGCACGTCGGTGTGTTGGCGATCGACGAGCCGGGCCGTGGCCCGCTCGCGATGCCCATCTGGTACCTGTACCGGGACGGGCTCGTGCACATCAGCATGGACGGGGATTCCTTGAAGGCCCGGCTGCTCCGCGCCGCCGGCCGGGCCACGATGACCGTGCAGACCGAGACCCCGCCGTACCAGTACGTGTCGGTGGAGGGTCCGGTCGAGCTGGTGGCACCCACGGGTGACAACCTCGAGATGGCCACCCGCTACCTCGGGCCCGAGCTGGGCCGCTGGTACGCCGACCACAACCCGGTGGGCCCCGATTCGGTGATCGCGCAGCTGCGTCCCGAACACTGGCGCACCTTCGACTTCGGGAAGGCACTCACCTGAGGAACGCCGACGACATGCACAGGAAGCGAGAAGCGTCGCCCGTACCTGCGAAACTGTCCGAGGTGGGGGACCCGAACGACGACCATTGGCTGCTCGAGGTGGTCGAGGCCATGCCCGACGGCGTGGTCATCGTCGATCAGCGCGGCACGATGACATTGGTGAACCGCGAGATGGAACGGCTGCTCGGCTACCGCCGCGACGAGATGCTCGGCCAGCCGGTCGAGATGCTGCTGCCGGTGGAGGTGCGCAGTACCCACCACGAACACCGCGACGGATTCAACGCCAACCCGCACCGCCGTGCCATGGGTGCCGGGCTCGACCTGTCGGCCCAGCGCAAGGACGGCTCGGTGTTCCCCGTGGAGATCTCGCTGGCGCCGGCCGAGGTGGCCGGTGAGCGCGTGGTCATCGCCACCGTGCGCGACGTCACCGCCAACCGTCAGGCCGATGCCGACCTGGCCGCCGCCCGCGAGCGGGTGCTGCTGGCCGAGGACCACGAGCGCATCGCCCGCGACCTGCACGACACGGTCATCCAGCGGCTGTTCGCCTCGGGCCTCTCGTTGCAGAGCGTGCTGCCCACGGTGCCCGAGACGGCCAAGGTGAAGATCGAGCGCATCCTCGACGACCAGGACGACGCCATCCGCGAACTGCGCACCGCCATCTTCGGCCTCGCCAGCAAGCGCAGCGCCGGCCGCACGGTGCGCGTCGTGGTGAACGATCTGGTCGACGAGTCGGCCCGGGTGCTGGGTTTCCGTCCCACGCTGCACTTCTCGGGCGTGCTCGACACCATCGACGAGGAGTCCACCGCCGAGGTGGCCGCCGTGGTGCGCGAGGCGCTCAGCAACGTGGCCCGCCACGCTCGCGCCCGCAAGGTGGAGGTCACGCTGAAGCACGCCGACGAGGAACTGCTGCTCACGGTGAGCGACGACGGCGAGGGCATTCCGGGCAGCCACCGGTTGGGCAGCGGGCTGTTGAACATGCACGACCGCGCCGAACGGCTCGGCGGGAGCTGCAGCGTCACCTCGGCCGAGCACGCCGGCACGACGGTGCGCTGGCAGATCCCCATCGGCGACTGACGCCCCGACGGGCCTGGGTCACTGCTGCTGCGACGGGTTCCGACCTGCGCCGGCCTTCACTGCGAACACGGCAGCCTCGGTGCGACGACTCATGCCGAGCTTCATCAGCATGTTCGACACGTAGTTCTTCACGGTCTTCTCGGCCAGGTGCAGCTCGGTGCCGATCTGCCGGTTGGTGGCGCCCTCGGCGATGAGGTCGAGGATCTTGCGCTCCTGCGGGGTGAGCTTCGCAAGACGCTCGTCCTCCTCCGAGGGGTGGCGCAGGCGGTGCAGCACCTTGCTGGTGACCGTGGGGTCGAGCAGCGACTCACCTCGAGCGACGCGGCGAATGGCGGTGATGAGGTCGTTGCCGCGGATCTGCTTCAGCACGTAGCCGGAGGCACCCGCCATGATGGCCTCGAACAGTGCGTCGTCGTCGCTGAACGACGTGAGCATCAGGCACGCAAGACCGGGCAGCTGGCTGCGCACCTCGCGGCACACCTCCACACCGCTGCCGTCGGGCAGGCGCACGTCGAGCACCGCCACGTCGGGACGCACGGCAGGGATGCGCTGCATCGCCTCGGCGGCCGTGGAGGCCTCACCGACGACCGAGAGACCGGGCTCGGCCTCGATGAGCTCGCGCACACCACGCCGAACGATCTCGTGATCGTCGAGCAGGAACACGGTGATGGGCTTGGGAGACTCATCCATAGGGCACCCAGGCAATCACATGGGACCCATCGCTGTCAGGGACCTTCGTCACATTGTCACAAGGTCACAAACTGTGGCATTCGTTCTAGAATCGCCGCCGTGCTGCAGACCACGCCTCCCGCCACCCTTCCCCAGGCCAACGACGCCTGCTGGTGCGGCAGCGGCCGCAAGTACAAGCGCTGCCACAAGCCGCTGGAAGGGCGTGTGCTGCCGGGCGTCATCAGCCCGATGCGCACGGTGCCGCCGCACATCGAGCTGCCACCATACGCCGTCACCGGCGAGGCCCCGCGGTGGGCCGAACCGCGTGTGAAGTCGCCCGAGATCATCGAGCGCATGCGCCACGCCGGCGCGATGGCCGCGGAGATCCTGCGTCTGGCCGGCGAACTGGTTCGCCCCGGCATCACCACCGACGAGATCGACGTGTTCGTGCACGAGGCCACCATCGAGCGCGGCGCGTACCCCAGCCCGCTCAACTACCACGGCTATCCGAAGAGCGTGTGCACCAGCGTCAACGAGGTCATCTGCCACGGCATCCCCGACAGTCGGGCGTTGCAGGACGGCGACATCGTGAACCTCGACGTCACCTGCTTCGTGGGCGGCGTGCACGGCGACACCAATGCGACGTTCCTGGTCGGCAACGTCGACCCGGTGAGCCGCGACCTCGTGAAGGTCACCGAGGAGTGCATGTGGTACGGCATCGAAGCCGTGCAGCCCGGTCGACCGCTCAGCGACATCGGCCGCGCCATCGAGCAGCACGCGAAGAAGCACAAGCTGGGAGTGGTGCGGGCGTTCATCGGCCACGGCATCGGCGAGCAGTTCCACACCGACATCCAGGTGCTGCACTACTACGACGAGCGGGCCAACATGATCATGCGTCGGGGCATGACCTTCACGGTCGAGCCGATGATCACCCTCGGCACCTGGCAGCACAAGATGGCATTCGACGACGACTGGACCGCCATCACCGCCGACGGCAAGCGCACGGCACAGTTCGAGCACACCCTGCTGGTCACCGACGACGGCGTCGACGTGCTCACCGCCCCCGGCAGCGTCAGCCCCAAGGCCCCCTGGGCCTGACCCCAGGGCGTCCCGCGCCCCCCGGTTTCTGGGCGCGATCTGTTCCGAAATCGCTTCTGGCGCTGATTCGTCCCGGATTCCGGGACGAATCACTGCCAGATGCAGCGGGTCAGTGGCCGGTGAAGTTGGCGGGGCGGCGTTCGAGGAACGACGCCACGCCCTCGCGGTGGTCGTCGCTCTTGAAGCACGCCGACATCGCCGCGGTGTGGCGCTCCATGTGTTCACCCACGGGCGCGGTGAGGCCCTGGTGGACGAGCGACTTGATCAGGCCCAGGCTGTGCGGTGACCCGGCGGCGATGGTGGCCGCCAGCTCCATTGCCGCGGGCAACAGGTCGTCGCTCGGCACCACGTCGAGCACGTAGCCGAGCCGCTGTGCCTCGTCGGCGTCGATCATCGCGCCGGTGTACAGCAGGCGCAGCGCCGGCTGCAGCCCCACGATCCGCGGCAGCAGCCAGGTACCGGCACCCGTGTCGGGCACGAGTCCGCGGTGCACGAAGTTCCAGGCGAACCGGGCGTTCGGGCTCGCGAGGCGCAGGTCGCACTGCGAGGTGAACTCGGCGCCCATGCCCACGGCCGGGCCGTCGATGGCGCACACGGTGGGCTTGCGGGTCTGGGCGATGGGCCACCACTTGTGACGTTCCTCGGCCGAGCCGCGCAGGCCGCGGGTCTCGCCGGGCACCGTGGCCAGGTCGGCCAGGTCGGTACCGGCACAGAACGCGCCCGGCACACCGGTGACCACCAACGCCACGGTGGAGGGGTCGTCGTCGGCACGGCCGACGGTCTCGATGAACTCGGCGAGCATCGCGTACGTCATCGCATTGCGCTTCTCGGGACGATCGATGGTGATCACACCGACCTTGCCGTCGACGTGGTGGCGGATGAACGAGCGGGGCGAGTCGGCCATGCGGCCGACGGTACTCAACCGGCCGTCGCCACCACGACGGGTGCCAACATGGCGTGTGCCCATCCTGCGCGACGACCTCGAACGACGCATCGTCCGCCTCGCCATCCCTGCACTCGGCACGCTCGCCGTCGAGCCGGTGTACGTGCTGGTCGACACGGCCATCGTCGGGCGGTTGGGCACTCCGCAACTGGCCGGCATGGCCATCGCCGGCATCGTGCTGCTGAACATGGTGGCCGTGCTGTCGGTGCTGGAGTACGTGACGCCCGACATCGCACACGCCATCGGTGCAGGTCGCCCCGAAGCGGCCCGCGAGGTGGCGGCGCACGGACTGTGGCTGTCGGTGCTCATCGGCGTGCCGGCGGGCGTGCTGCTGGCACTGGTGGCCCGGCCGATCTGCTGGCTCATCGGTGGCCGCGGCGAGGTGCTCGACCACGCCACCACCTACCTGTCGATCTCGGCACTCGGACTGCCGTTCGTGCTGATCGCGTTCCTGGGACACGGCGTGCTGCGCGGGTACAACGACCTGAAGACACCGTTGAAGATCGTGGTGGTGGCCAACATCGCGAACCTGGTGCTCGAGATCGTCGCGGTGTACGTGCTCGACATGGGCATCGCCGGGTCGGCCGGCAGCACGGTGCTGGTGCAGGCGGTGGCGGCGGGCGCGTTCCTCGTGGCGATGCGGCCGCACCTCGCCAGTGTGCGGCCGGGTTGGCAGCACTACCAGCCGCTGTTGCGCAACAGCGCGCACATGGCGGTGCGGTCGGTGGCGATGTACACGGTGTGGAACGTGTCGACGGTGATCGCCGCGCATCTCGACGCACCCACACTCGCGGCCAACCAGGTGGTGACGCAGCTCTTCATGTTCCTCGCACTGTTGCTCGACGCATTGGCGGTGCCGTTGCACTCGTTGGTCGCGGGTGAGCTCGGCGCTGGCCGACCACGCGAGGCCGATCGCATCGGGCGGATCAGCGTGCGCCTGTCGCTGTGGGCCGCCGGCATCCTGTGCGTGATCGTGGTGGTGCTCACCCCGTTCATCCCGTTCGTGTTCAGCAACGACCCGGCAGTGCGGTCGCGGCTGATCGGCGCGCTGTTGGTGCTGGCACTGATGCAGTTCCCCGGCGCCGTGGCGTTCGCGCTCGACGGCGCGCTGATCGGGGCGCACGACATGGCATGGCTGGGTCGTCAGGCCATCCGCAACATCGCGGCGTTCGTACCGCTGGCCGTGGCCACGGTGATCTGGCCGCGGCTCGGCCTCGCCGGGCTGTGGGGCGCGCAGCTGTGCTGGATGGTGACGCGTGCCGTGGTGAACCGTCGGCGATGGACGGTGCTGAGCGCGCGCGACTTCGGACTCGTGCCGGGCAACGTGGCCGCCGCGACGTGACATCATCGAGGTGAACGAAGGGAGCCCCCGATGTCGATTCCCGATCTGCAGGCCATGGCCACCGGCGCCACCGCCGACGTGCGGCTCGAGCCGTGCCCGCGCCGCATCCGCGTGATGGTGGCGGGCCAGTTCGTGGCCGACAGCACCGAGGCGGTGTACCTGTTCGAGAAGGGGCACCTGCCGGTGTACTACTTCCCGCGCAAGGACGTGCGCTTCGACCTGCTCCAGTCGACGGCGACCAGTTCGCACTGCCCACGCAAGGGTGACGCCGTGTACTGGAGCGTGGTGGTGGGCGACGAGCGTCGCGACGACGCCGTGTGGGCGTACCCGACGCCGCTGCCGAGCGTGCCCGAGTTGGGCGACCTCGTGGCGTTCTGGTGGGACCGCGTCGATGCCTGGTTCGAGGAGGACGAGGAGGTGTTCAAGCACGCCCGCGACCCCTACAAGCGCATCGACGTGCTGCAGTCGTCGCGGCACGTCGAGGTGTTCATCGACGGGGTGAAGGTGGCCGACACCACCCGGCCGCGGCTGCTGTTCGAGACCGGGCTGCCCACCCGCTACTACATCCCGCGGCTCGACGTGCGGGCCGACCTGCTGCGTCCGTCGGACACCGCGAGCGTGTGCCCGTACAAGGGCACGGCGCACTACCACTCGGTGGCGCTGCCCGACCGGGTGGCCACCGACATCGTCTGGTACTACCCCGCGCCCATCCCGGAGATCCCGAAGATCGAGCAGTTGCTGTGCTTCTACAACGAGAAGGTCGACATCGTGGTCGACGGCGTGGCCCAGCCCCGCCCGCAGTCGCCCTGGAGCTGAGGTCGATCAGCGCAACGGCACACCGGCGAGCAGCCGCGCGTTCAGCCGCACCGTGCCCTTGCCCAACCCGCTGCCGGCCGCGTGGTGGTGGATCCATTCGGTGGTGGCGGGCGACGACAGCACCGCCATCACCCGCTCGGGGTCGGCGGTGGTGCACGTGATGACCGGCACGCCCGGCAGCCATTCACCGCGCACGTCGTGCACGGCCTCCACCACGGCCGTCTGGTTGGCGATCAGGATCTTCGGTACCAGTCGTTGTGCAGCCCACCGCTGCAACGCCGGCGAGAGAAGGTCGAGTGCCACCCTCGGCGCGAGGTAGCGCTGCTTCGCGAACCGCACCGGCCGCGTACCCCAGTGGCACACCCCGGGGTCGATGAGACCACTGGTCACCAACGGCGGACCATCGACGTCGTCGCTCACGGCGCCCACCAGCCCGTAGTACTGGTCACGGAAGTCGGCGGTGAACGACGCGATGTCACCCAGCACGGGCCCGTCGTGCGGTTCGATCGAGCCACCGGTGAGCAGGCCGGCCCACGTGCGCGGCATCGGCATCGGCGGCCGCGGTTCGAACGCAGGGCCGAAGGCGCGGCGCACCTCGCCGGGTTCGCCGCCCACCTCCCACACGCCGGCCCACACGCGCACGGCAGCGTCGAACATGTGGGTGTCGGTCCACCACATCCACCGCAGCGCGGCCACCGAGTCGACCTGCGCGCGGATGGCCGCCGCGTCGCGCGTCGACAGCAGCGACTGCGGCAGCACCAGCCCCACCCGGCCACCGGGACGGGCGAGGCGCATCGCCAGCATCAGGAACTCGGCCGCCGCGTCGGCGTACGGGCCGCCGCCGAATCGGGATCGGCCGCCGCGACTGGTGAGTGTCGACAGCTGGTTCAGGTACGGCGGGTTGCCCACCACCACGTCGAAGCGACGGTCGCCCCAGTCGCGCTGCAGCGCGTCGCCGTGCTCGAACGCCGTGTCGGGATCGATGTCGAGCCCGGTCTGGTGTGGCAACCCGGTGGCCCGCAGGAATCGCCCGTCGCCGCACGCAGGGTCGAGCACGCTGGCTGCGCCGGGGAACACGGCCTCGCGCACCACGGCATCGACCAGCTCGGGCGGGGTGTACCACGCCCCCAACTGCTTGCGCCGTTGCGGCTCACGTTGGGGTTCGCTCACGTCGCCAGCGTAGGGTTTGCCCCCGTGACCGCACCGGACCCGCTCGGCACCAACGAGCGCTACCTCCATTTCGCCCGGCCCGACTGGGCGGCCCTGCGTGCCAGCACGCCGCTCACCCTCGAGCAGGCCGATCTCGACGAGCTGCGCGGCATCAACGAGCGCATCGATCTCGACGAGGTGGCGGCGGTGTACCTGCCGCTCACCCGTCTGCTCAACCTGTACGTGGCGGCCACGCAGAACCTGCACAAGGCGTCGGCTGCATTCCTGGGCACGCTCGCGCCGAAGGTGCCGTACGTCATCGGTGTCGCCGGCAGCGTGGCCGTGGGCAAGAGCACGTTCGCCCGCATCCTGCAGGCGTTGCTCGCTCGCTGGCCCGACCACCCGAAGGTCGACCTCGTCACCACCGACGGGTTCCTGCACCCCAACCACGTGTTGGAGGAGCGGGGCATCATGAACCGCAAGGGCTTCCCCGAGAGCTACGACACGCGTCGCCTGCTGCAGTTCCTGCGCGAGGTGAAGAGCGGCGCCGCCGAGGTGAGCGCCCCGGTGTACAGCCACGTGGTGTACGACATCGTCGACGGTGAAGAGGTCACGGTGCGCCAGCCCGACATCCTCATCCTCGAAGGGTTGAACGTACTGCAGGTGGGTGGCACTGGCGACGCGGCGAACCCCGAGTTCGTGAGCGACTACTTCGACTTCTCCATCTACATCGATGCCGAGGAGTCCGACATCGAGGCGTTCTACGTGCAGCGGTTCCTCACGCTGTGCGAGACGGTGTTCCAGAACCCCGACAGCTTCTTCCAGCACTACGCGCACCTCACGCGCGACGAGGCCATCGAGACCGCACGGTTCATCTGGCGCGAGATCAACGGCAAGAACCTGCGCGAGAACATCGCTCCCACGAAGGGGCGCGCCGGCCTGCTGCTGCGCAAGGGCCCCGACCACCGCGTCACCGACGTGTCGCTGCGGCGGTTGTGATGCGACGCCGTGCACTCGCAGCGCTGGTGATGGTCGCGGCGTCGATGCTGTTGGCCGCGTGCGGCGACGACGAGCAGAAGGTGTCGCCGTACGACAAGGTGCCCGTGCCGGCCGTGCCCGACCGCACCATGCCGGTGCCCGACGCCAGCGCAGCCTTGGCCGACGGCCAGTACTGGGCCACGGCCAACGGCGTCGACGGCGAGGCCGTGCAGTTCGAGATCACGCAGGCGTTCTTCGGACCCACGTGCGAGGACGAACTCGGTGCCGACGCGTGCGACGGTGAGATGGGCGTGCAGTACCTCCCGAGCCGCGACATCAGCGTCGTGCTCGTCAGGGTGGACCCGCTCACCGTGGTGAACGAGCAGCGCGAGAACTTCGCCGTACCGGCGGAGGAGTTCGTGCGGTTGGTGGCGGGCGAGGCACCGTCGGCCGACGCACCCGAGGGGTTCGCCTACCAGCCGTACCCGTTCCTGGTGACGGTGCTGGCCGGCAACGTGACCGGCGTCCAGCAGATCTGGATGCCCTGACCGGGCGTCAGAGGCCGAGCCATGCAGGCAGCTCGGTGATCGACCCGAGCTCGGCGAAGTGCTCGTCGTGGTCGACATGCTCCAGCTCCCACAGCAGCGGGTACGGCACGTGCACCGCCGTGCCACCGATGGCCATCACCGGGAGGATGTCGCTGCGCACGCTGTTGCCCACCATGCAGAAGGTGGTGGGGTCGATGCCGCGGTCGTCGAGGACGCGCTGGTACGCACGCGGGTCCTTCTCGAGCAGGATCTCGACGTGCTCGAAGTGGTGCGCCAGACCGCTGGTCTCCACCTTGAACGTCTGGTGGATGAGGTCGCCCTTGGTGATGAGCACCAGGCGATAGTGGCGGCCGATCTCGGCCAGCACTTCGGGCACGTGCGGCAGCAGGCGCACCGGTTCGGTGAGCGTGGCGCGGATCATCTCGACCAACTGCCCGATCACCGACGTGGGCACGCGACCCTCGCTGATGGTGATGGCTGCCTCCACGGCCGACAGTCCGAACGCTTTCACGCCGTAGCCGAACGTGTGCAGGTTCTTGCGCTCCACAGCGGTGAGCGCTGCCTTCACGTCGATGCCTTCCGACACGTACGGCGACACCAGCTCCACGAACTTCATCTCGCCGGCGTGGAACGAGTCCTCGCTGTGCCACAGGGTGTCGTCGGCGTCGAGGCCGATCACGTCGAACGGTTTCATCACAGCCTCAGCGGTGCAGTGCGTTGAGATAGTTGTAGACGGTGATGCGGCTGACGCCCATCGCGTCGGCCACGTCCTCCACGGCGCGGCGCAGCGTGAACGCGCCCCGCTCGTCGAGCAGGCGGATGGCGCGTTGCTTGTCCTCGCGGCTGAGCGTGGGAAGGGGTGCACCGAGCTCGCGTTCCACCGACTCGATGAGCCGGTCGAGCGCGCCGTGCAGCGGCGCGGGTCGAACAGCGGCGATGACCGCACCCTCCCACTTCAACGGCAGGTCGCCCGGTTCACGCTCGTCGGCGGCCACCAGCGATGCCCCGAGTGCTTCCACGATGGGCTTCACCGCCAGCACCAGCGGATGGCGCGGCAGCTTGCTGCTCACGCAGGATCCCCGAGCTGTTCGGCGTGCAGGCTCACGTGGGTGGCACCGTTCGCGAACGCTGCAGCCAGCACGGCACCCGACACCTGACCCACCTGGTCGGCCGACACGGTGCACGACGAGCCGAACGGCCCGAACTCCACCACGGCGCCCAGTGCCTCGGCGGCAGCCACGGCGGCGCGCACGTGCGGCCCGGGGTTGCCCTCGGTGAAGGGCTCGATGGTGAACTCCAGCAGCAGCACGGCTGCGATGGTAGCGAGGTGACGGGCGTGCCCGGTCAGGCGCCCTCGGGCATCCAGAACGTGAACATCCGTTCGGCATCGATGCGGGCGTACTGGGCACCGCTCTCCAGCATCGACGCCCAACCCTCGCCGTAGCGCGGCACGTAGATGCTCAGCAGGTGCTCGCGGAACCCGGCGTGCTCGTCGGACAACACGTCGATGAGCATCGCCGTGCCGTGCACGGTGACCTGCAGGTGCTCCCCCGGCAGGTGCGAGGCGCTGACGTGCGGGTTGCGGCGGATGTGCCGGAACCGCAACGAGTCGGGTGCCGACCCGAAGTGGAAGGCACCGCGGTAGAAGATGCCGTCGACGGGGGCAGCGATGGGTCGGCCGTCGGAGCTGACGGTGGCCAGCACGAGCAGGCTCATGCCCGGCAGCGCCGAACACACGGCCTCGGCCGAGAGGCGGTGGTCCTTGGTGAGCACGTCCTTCAGATGTCGCCCGCCGGCTGCGGCGCTGCGTTCGATGAGGTCCTGCAGTGCCGCCAGGTCGTCGTCGGTCTCGTACATGTGGCGAGCGTAGATCCGCCCGCATCGGCTTCTGGGCGTGATTCGTCCCGCTTCGGCTTCTGGGCGTGATTCGTCGCGGAAGCCGGGACGGATCGGCGCCAGATCCCGATCGATCAGCGGCCCATCACCCGCTGCAGGTCGGCACTGCGCGCGATGCAGTCGCTGCCCGCTGCGTCGAACGCCTGGTTCAGCTTGTGCAGCGCGGTACGGAACGACGTGTTCCACGCCTCCTCGAACTGGTCGCGCGCCGGGCCCACCCAGGTGGTGCCGCCGAGTGCCGAGCTGACGGTGCTGAGCACGCTGTCGATGCTGTGGATCTGCTGCTGGAGCGAGCGGCCGAGCGACGCGAGTTGCTCGGGGTTGGCGCCGTACATGGTCATGGGAAGTCCTTTCGGGTCGCGCCGCCCGGTGCGGCGCTCACCCACACTGGGTACGGCGACGCGACGGGATCGGCAGAATCCGTCAGGGCAGATGCAACAACGGCAGCAGCAGCGCCACGTTGTCGGGCACGAACCGCTCGGCGGCCATCAGCGCGTCGAGCGCGGCACGGTCCACCCAGCGCACCTCCGCGATCTCGCCGTCGGTGAACGTGAACGGCCCGTCGTGCACACAGCGGTAGCCGCGGCCGATGAGCGCGACCGCGTCGTCGGCGAAGCGGCCCTCGCCCAAACACTCCATCGAGTCGACGTGCACGCCGAGCTCCTCGGCCAGTTCGCGTCGGGCGGCGTCCTCGTACGACTCGCCGGCCGCCACCACGCCGCCGGCCGCCAGGTCCCACATGCCAGGCCACACGTCCTTGGTGTCGGCGCGGCGGTGCACCAGCAGGCGGCCGTCACCGCCGAGCACCGCGATCGACACGGCCCGGTGTTGCAGGCGACGGGCCCGCATCTCGGCCCGGGTGACGGTGGCGATCACGCGATCGTCGTCGTCGACGACGTCGACCATCTCCGCTCGTGCGTCGCCTGGTGACCCGGCCATGGGATCCTGCCTAGCATGCGCGTATGGAGATCAGCACGCTGCAAGAGGAAGCCCGCGACCTGCTCGACGAGACCGTCGCACTGCGGCGCACGCTGCACCAGTGGCCCGAGCTGGGGAACGACCTGCCGGTCACCCGCGAGAACGTGCTCGCGGCGCTCGACGGGCTGCCGCTCGACATCACGCTCCACGAGACCACCAGCGGTATCGCAGCGCTGCTCGACGGCGGCAAGCCCGGTCCCACCGTGCTGCTGCGCGGCGACAGGGACGCGCTGCCGATGCCCGAGGACACCGGCCTCGACTTCCAGTCGCGGATCGACGGCGCGATGCACGCCTGCGGCCACGACACCCACACCGCGATGCTGGTGGGCGCCGCCAAGCTGCTGAGTGCCCGCCGCGCCGACCTGCCCGGCCGCGTGCTGTTCATGTTCCAGCCCGGCGAGGAGGGCTTCGGCGGCGCCGAGTTCATGCTCGACGAAGGCCTGCTCGAACTGCCGCCGCTGGCCGACGGCAGCGAGTCGCCGGTCACCGGCGCCTACGCGTTGCACATCACCTCGAACCTGCCCAGCGGGTGGATCGCCGCGAAGGGCGGCAGCATCATGGCCTCGGCCGACACCATGCACATCACCATCACGGGCCGCGGCGGTCACGCCAGCCAGCCGCACGCTGCGCTCGACCCCATCCCGGTCGCGTGCGAGATCGTGCAGGCGCTGCAGACCATGGTCACGCGCACCATCGACGTGTTCGACCCGTCGGTCGTGACGGTGGGCCGCATCACCGCCGGCACCACCAACAACGTCATCCCCGAGACCGCGTTCATCGAGGGCACCATCCGTGCGGTCAGCGAGCGAACCCGCTCGAAGGTGCGCGACGGCATTCGCCGCGTGGCCGAGGGTGTGGCGGCAGCGCACGACGCGCAGGTCGCCGTGGAGTTCCGCGATGGCTACCCGGTCACCGTGAACAACCCCGGCTCGGCCGACTTCTCGCTGGGCGTTGCCCGCGAGCTGCTGGGCAAGAACTCGGTCATCGAGATGCCCAACCCGGTGATGGGCGCCGAGGACTTCAGCTACGTGCTCAACCGAGTGCCCGGGGCAATGATGTTCCTGGGCGGCACGCCGATGGACCGCGACCTGTCGAAGGCCGCGCCGAACCACTCGAACCGCGTCTACTTCGACGAGGCCGCGATGGTGCAGGGCATGTCGGTGTACTCGGCGATGGCCATCCGCCACCTCGCCGGCAACCCCACCTGACCGTCGCGGTCAGCGGAGGCGGCCTATCGGAGTCGAAGGGTGACGAGTTCGAAGGGCTGGAGCACGATCGCGACGATGCCGTCGGCGGTGTCGATCGGATCGTGCGGCTCCTCCAGCAGGTTGCAGCGCTGTGCATCGGTGATGCGGAACGGCAGCGTCACCGTGGTGGCGGCCCGATCGCCGCACGCCTCGTAGAGGCGCACGATCACGTCGCCGCTGCCGTCGTCGGCACGCTTCACGGCGCTCACCTCCACCCCGTCGCCGGTGATGCTCACCAGCGGCGAGGGCAGCTCTTCACGTGCACCGGGTGACACCACCCGCAGCGGCAGGTTCAACGCCTCCGCCTCGCGCAGCACCTGGTGCAGACCCGGGCCGTGGGGCAGCACGCTGACCGTGACGCGGTGGCGGCCGTGGTCCTGCTCGGGGTCGGGATACTTCGCCGCACGCAGCAGCGACACGCGGATGCCGCCGTCCTGCACGCCGTGGCCGTAGCGGCCGTCGTTCAGCACGGCCACACCCCACGACGGTTCGCTGAGGTCGACGTAGCGGTGCGCGCACACCTCGAACTTCGCCGCATCCCACGAGTTGCTGGCGTGGGTGGGACGCATCACGTGACCGAACTGGATGTCGCATGCTGCCTCGCGAGCGTGCACGGCCAGCGGCACCATCAGCGACAGCAACTGCTCGTCCTCGTGCCAGTCGATGTCGAACGTGATGTCGACGCGCGGGCTGTCGGCGCGCACGGTGATCCACTGCGTCATCGCCGAGCGACCGAACCGACGCACCACCTCGAGCGTGGCCACCAACGGGCCGTCGTCGAGCACGCGCACCGACTCGACGCCACCGATGGGCGCGCCGAGACCACGGGTCCAGGCCTCGACGTCCCACGCGTCGTACTCGACCGGTCGATCTGGCGCGACTTCGACCGCGACCCGCTGGCCGTCGGGCAGCAGCTCGCGGCCGGCGCGCACGTCGATGATCGACGTGATCGAACCCTCGAGGTCCCAGGTGACGGCGACGTGGCGGTTCGTGAACGAGTGCTCGGTGACCGCCACGGCGTCGTCGATGGGCTGCGCCCACAGGTTGCCGAGGCCCAGCCCTGGCGCCTCGGCCATGCAGGCGTGGCGGCCGTCGTGCAGTTCCTGGGTGATGCTGCGGCCGGGCGGTGGCAGCTCGCACACCACCACCTCGTGACGCGGGTGCGTGGCGGCGTTGGCCACCGACGGTCGCTCGCACGCGAGGTGACCGAGCGCCTGCTCGATGATGGCCTCGAGTCGCGGGATGATGCGCGCGTACTCGCGCTCGGTGTCCTCGTACACCCAGGTGATGCTGGAGCCCGGGATGATGTCGTGGAACTGCTGCAGCAGCACGTCCTTCCACAGTGCATCGAGCTCGGCGGTCACCTCGGCCGGGATGGCCACGCCGGCATCGGCGGCCGACGCCCACCACAGCTCGGCCTCGCGCAGCAGCGCCTCGCACCGCCGGTTGCCCACCTTGGTCGCGGCCTGGCTGGTGAGCGTGCCGCGGTGCATCTCGAAGTAGAGCTCGCCGCTCCAGCGCGGCACGCGACCGCCGGCGGCGATCTCGGCCTCGACGTGATCGAAGAACTCGTCGGTGGTGCCGAGCGTCAGCCGCGGCGCGCCGTCGAGATCGGCCAGGCGTGCCGCTCGTTCGATCATCTCGCGGGTCGGGCCGCCGCCGCCGTTGCCGTGGCCGTACGGCATGAGCGACCAGTCGCTCCAGCCGTGCTCCTTGAAGTTGCGCTCGCTGAACACCATCTCCTCGCCCGACACGGTGGCGTTGTACGTGTCGACCGGTGGGAAGTGGGTGAGCACCTCCGAGCCGTCGAGGCCCTGCCACACGAACGTGCTGTGCGGGAAGCGGTTCTGCTTGTTCCAACTGAGCTTCTGGGTGATGAATCGGTCGCAGCCGCCGGCGCGGAAGATCTGCGGCAGCGAGGCCGGGTAGCCGAACACATCGGGGATCCACACCTCCTTGCAGCGGATGCCGAACCGGCTCTCGAAGTAGCGCTGGCCGTGCACCAGCTGGCGCACGATGCTCTCGCCGCTCGGCAGGTTCATGTCGGCTTCCACCCACATGCCGCCGACCGGCACGAACTGGCCGCACTGCACCCGCTCGGTGATGCGTTCGAACAGGCTGGGGTACTGCGTCTCCATCCAGTGGTACTGCACGGCCTGCGAGCACACGAACCGGTAATCGGGATAACGGTCCATCATCTGCGTCGCGGAGGCGAACGTGCGCGCGCACTTGCGGACGGTCTCGCGCACGGGCCACAGCCACGCGCTGTCGATGTGCGCATGGCCGACACCGATCACGTGGTGCGCGCCGTCGCGGGCGTGCACCTGCAGCGCGGGCTGCAGCAGCGCGCGAGCGTGTGCGGCCGAGCCGGCGACGTCGTCGAAGTCGATGGCGTTGAACGCGGCCTCGAGCTCGCGCAGCACACGTTGGCGGCGTTTGTCGGTGGCGGGCAGCGCCGTCATCAGACCGAGCAGCACCTCCACGTCGAGCAACAGGTGGAACACCTCGTCGTCGCGCACGGCCAGGAACGCGTGGCGCAGTCGGTACAGCGGGGCGTCGCCCGCGGTGCGCAGCGAGCCGAGGTTGCCGCCGCGGCCACCCACCATGGGGAACGCCGGGTTCGACGCGGCTTCCACCACGATCTCCAGAGGGCCGGCGGGTGCCTCGGGCAACGGCAGCCCGGTGCGACGCGGGTGGATGCCCTGCACCGGATGGCCACGGCCGTCGGCGCCCGGCACCCACACCAGGCCTTCGCTCTGGAACCCGGCCGAGTCGGGGTGGAAGCCGAGGTCGATGACCGCCTCGAGCTGCGCGCCCACCCACTCGGCCGGCACCTCGGCGGTGAAGCGGAACCACGTGGTGCCCCACGGCCGGCTCCACGACGAACCGACGGCGAAGGGCCGAGCGTCGGCCGCGAGGCCCGCCATCGCCTCGGGGTACGACACGGGTTCGCCCGGTGTGTCCCAGGCCTCCACGTGCATCGGCACCGACGCCGAGTACATCGCCGGCAGCAGCCGCTCCGACAGTTCCCGTCGGATGCGTCGCTCCACCAACACCGAATCGTCGTGCATGGCCAGAGGCTACGGTGCGCGCATGGGACCGTCCGAACGCCCCTCCGACCCTGCCCTGTGGGAGCAGTTGCGAGCCATCTGCGATGCACTGCCCGCGGTGACGTCGAAGCTCAGCCACGGCGAACTCGCCTGGAGCGTGGGCACGAAGTCGAAGGCTCGCCAGTTCGCCACCACGTGGGACCACCACCACGACGACCGCAACGCGGTGCTGTTCGCCGCGCCGCCCGGCGCGCAGGAGGCGCTCGTGGCGGCCGAACCCCTGCGCTACTTCCGTCCGCCCTACGTGGGGGCGAAGGGATGGGTGGGCATGTACCTCGACACCGGGCCGGTCGACTGGGACCTGGTCGCCCTGCACCTCACCGACGCCCACGCCCTCCTCGCCCCCTGACGGTGCCGCTTGGCTTCTGGGCGTGATTCGTCCCACTTCGGCTTCTGGGCGTGATTCGTCCCGGAAACCGGGACGAATCGGCGCCAGATGCCACCAGCCGCGGCCGGACTCACCGGGGCATCGGCGCGCCCTCTAACGTCGCCGCATGGACGCTGCCCCCGACACCCGACCGCTGAGCGGCATCCGCGTGCTCGACCTCACCCGGGTGCTCGCCGGTCCGCACGCCGGCCGCATGCTGTGCGACCTGGGCGCCGAGGTCATCCAGGTGGAGCCGCCCGAGGGCGACATCACCCGCACCACCTGGCCGCGGGTGAACAGCATCTCCAGCTACTTCGCCCAGCAGAACGCCGGCAAGCAGTGCGTGTCGATCGACATGGACCACGAGGAGGGCCGCGAGCTGGTGCGCCGTCTGGCCGACCAGTGCGACGTGGTGCTCGAGACCTTCCGGCCCGGCGTGATGGACCGCCTCGGCCTCGGGTACGACGCCTTGCGCTCTCGCAACCCGCGCATCATCTTCGCCAGCGCCAGCGGCTACGGACAGACCGGGCCGTGGGTGCATCGACGCGCGTATGCACCGGTGGTGGGCGCGGAGAGCGGGTTCACGATGGCCCAGGGCGATGCCCGCGGCGGCCACTACGCGAACGACGCGCACAGCCATGCCGACGTGTACACCGCGCTCGAACTGGGCGCCGCGGTGCTGGCCGCGCTGTTCCAACGCGAGCGCACCGGGCGCGGCGACCGCATCGACGTGGCGATGGCGCAGACCATGCTGTACGTGAACGAGCACGCGCACGACCACCTGTGGGACGACCCGGTGCCCGCCGGTGTCATCCGCAGCTTCCGGCCGATGGACTACCCGGTGCTCACCGCCGCGAACGGCGAGAGCGTGGTCATCAGCGGTCACCCGGCCGAGAACAAGACGTTCGACTTCTACATGATGTCCATCGGACGCGAGGACCTCATCGCCGACGAGCGGTTCACCGACTCGGCAGGTCGGCTCGAGCACCTCAACACCATCTTCGCGGCGCTCGACGAATGGGCCAGCACGATGCCCGACGCCGACGCCATCGAGGTGGCGATGTCGGCCAACAAGCTGGCCGTGGGCAAGCTGCGCTCGGTGCACGAGGTGTGCGGCACCGAGTGGGCCGCCGATCGTGAGGCCGTGGTGGAGGTGACCGACCGGGGCGACGGCACCATCCGCATCCCCAACGCACCGTGGCGGTTCGCCGGCTCCGACGTGCGCACCGGTGGGTCGCCTCGCTACCGCGGCGAGGACAACCGCGTCGTGCTCTCGTCGCTGCTCGGCATCGCCGACGACGAACTCGACCGGCTCGAGTCGACAGGCGTGCTCACCAGCAGGCTGCCCCGCCGCTGACCGGGCCGTAGAGTCGCGACGTGATCACCCGCGACGACGCACTCGCGCTCGATGCCGCCGATCCGCTGGCCTCGTTCCGCGATCGCTTCCACATCCCGAACCCGTCGGTCGTGTACCTCGACGGCAACTCGCTGGGCATGCCCCCGAAGCGCACGCTCGAGCGCATCAGCGAGATCTACCACCACGACTGGGCCACCGATCTGATCCGTTCGTGGGACCACTGGGTCGACATGCCGCAGCGCGTGGGCGACGTGCTCGCGCCGCTCATCGGCGCGCATCCAGGTGAAGTGGTGGTGCACGACACCACCACGCTGAACGTGTACCAACTCGTCCACGGTGCCATCGGCCTCAACCCGGGCCGCACGGTCATCGCGATCAGCGAGCACGACTTCCCCACCGACCGCTACGTGGTCGACGGCATCGCCGAGGCGCTCGGCTACACCGTGCGGCACGGCTTCGACCGGCTCGACGACGTGGCGGTGGTGGTGCGCAGTGTCATCGACTACCGCACGGCCGAACTCGTCGACGTGAAGGCCGAGACCGCTCGAGCCCACGCGGCGGGTGCGTTGGTGGTGTGGGACCTGTCGCACGCGGTGGGTGCCATCGAGATCGACCTGCACGACTGCGGCGCGCAACTCGCCATCGGCTGCAGCTACAAGTTCCTGAACGGCGGCCCGGGCGCGCCGGCATGGACGTACGTGGCGAAGGAGTTGCAGGCGTCGATCCGTCAGCCGATCTGGGGCTGGTTCGCCACCGAGGATCAGTTCGCGATGGGGCCGGAGTTCCGGCCGCGTGCCGACATCGCCCGCATGCTGCTGGGTACCCCCACGATCATGGCCCTGGCAGCAGCGGAGGTGGGCATCGCCCTGTCGGCCGAGGCCGGCATGCGGGCCATCCACACCAAGGGCAGCGCGCTCACCGGGTTCGCCATCGACCTGTGCGATCAGCTCGGCCTCGCCACGCCCACGCCGCGCGATCCCGCTCGGCGCGGCAATCACGTGGCCATCGAGCACCCGCAGGCGAAGGCCGTGGTCAAGG
Source organism: Actinomycetota bacterium (assembly GCA_005778215.1). Taxonomy (GTDB): domain Bacteria; phylum Actinomycetota; class Acidimicrobiia; order Acidimicrobiales; family Ilumatobacteraceae; genus UBA668. The sequence continues at coordinate 24,985 of SXKB01000333.1, forward strand.
AGCTCGCGGCGAGCGACATCCTGTTCGACTTCCGCGAGCCGAACATCATCCGCGCCGGCTGCAGCCCGCTCACCACCCGCTTCGTCGACGTGTACGACGGCCTCGCCGCCCTCCCCCGGCCCTGACGCCGGCTCGCCGGTCAGGACTGGAGTTCGGGGCGATCGCGGTACTGGTCGAGAGCTTCGGGGTTGGCAAGGGCTTCGGTGTTGCGCACTGGGCGACCGTTCACCACGTCGGCCACGGCGAGCTCGCTGATCTTGTTGCTGCGGGTGCGCGGCACGTCGGTGACCTGGGCGATGCGCGCCGGCACGTGCCGCGGTGACGCGTTCACCCGCAGCCGCTGCCGGATGGCAGCCTGCAGCTCGTCGGTGAGGGTGGCGCCCTCGGCCAGCTTCACGAACAGCACGATGCGTGTGTCGTCGTCGAACTCCTGCCCCACCGCCACGGCCTCGACCACCTCGGGCAACTGCTCGACCTGCGCGTAGATCTCGGCGGTGCCGATGCGCACGCCGCCCGCGTTCAACGTGGCGTCGCTGCGACCGTGGATGATCCACCCGCCGCGCTCGGTGCGCGAGGCGAAGTCGCCGTGCGCCCACACGCCGGAGAACCGGTCGAAGTACGCGCCGTGGAACTTGCTGCCGTCGGTGTCGCCCCAGAAGCCGACAGGCACGCTGGGGAACGCGCCACGGCACACGAGTTCGCCCTTCGCGTCGGGCTCGTCGATCGGCTCGCCATCGGCGGTGTACACGGCCATGTCCATGCCGAGCATCGGTCCCTGGATCTCGCCGGCGTACACGGGCAGCGTCGGATCACCGCCCACGAAACAGCCGCACAGGTCGGTGCCACCGCTGATGGAGGCGAGGTGCACGTCGGGGGCGACGGCGTCGTACACGTAGGCGAAACCTTCGTCGCTGAGCGGCGAACCCGTGCTGCAGATGGTGCGCAGTGCGGACAGGTCGTGCGTGTCGCGCGGCCGCACGCCGGCCTTCAGCAGCGAGTCGACGTACTTCGCCGACACGCCAAGCATCGTGAGCCGCTCCTGCTGTGCGACGTCGAACAGGATGGACGGCGACGGGTGGAACGGGTTGCCGTCGAACAGCACGATGGTGGCACCGGTGCCCAGGATGCCGACGAGCCAGTTCCACATCATCCACCCGCACGTCGTGAAGTAGAGGCAGCGGTCGCCGACGTGGATGTCGGTGTGCAGTTGGTGTTCCTTGGCGTGCATCAGCAGTACGCCGAGCGACCGGTGGGTGATGCACTTCGGCTTCCCGGTGGTACCCGACGAGTAGAGGATGTAGAGCGGGTGGTCGGCCGGCATGCGCAGGAACTCCAGCGGCACACCACGGCTGGGCTCGAGATAGTCGTTCCAGCCGACGGCGTTGGGGATGCCGGTGAGGCGCGGCTGCGACGACAGCACGCCCACCACCACGGTGCGGCGCACCGACGGCAGTTGCGCCACGGCATCGGCGATGCGGTCGAGGCAGCTGAACTCCTTGCCGCCGTAGCGGTAGCCGTCGGCGGCCACCAGCACGGTGGGCTGGGTCTGGCCGAAGCGGTCGACCACGCCGGCCACACCGAAGTCGCTGGAGGTGGAGGTGAACGTGGCGCCGATGGCGTTGGCGGCGAGGAACGTGATGACCGTCTCGGCCACGTGCGGCATGTAGGCCGCGACGCGATCGCCGGGCTGCACACCGTCGGCCGCAAGGGCGGCGGCGAGCGCCGCGACCTCGGCGCGCAGTTGCGTCCACGTGTAGCTGCGATGGTCGCCCGCCTCCGTGATGGCCACGATGGCCTCGTCGCCGGCACCCACCCGCAACTGCAGCAGGTTCTCGGCCACGCTCACCGACGCATGCGGGAAGAAGCGCCCGTCACGGACCCCCTCGCCGGGCTCGAACACCACGTCGCCCGGGTCGCCGACGATGCCCGTGAAGTCCCACACCCGACGCCAGAACTCGTCGGGGTGACGCACGGAGAACTCGTGAAGTCGCGCGGCATCCACCACTTCCGGGTGATCGGCCGCGACCTCGGTGCGGAACTGGTGCATGCGCGTGCGCGCCACCTGTTCGGCCGACGGTGTCCACAACGGCTTCGATGCCACTTCTTCCCCCTTCACGACCGCCGGGTGCGCGGCCCCGCGTGCGCCACGCGGCTCGGTACAGGGTGGCCGATGAAGCCCTCCACCAGCAACGCCGCGTCGATCAGCGCCTCCACACCCAGGCCGGTGCTGATGCCCAGGTCGTCGCAGAGCGCCACCACTTCCTCGGTGGCCACGTTGCCGGCAGCACCGGCAGCGAACGGTGAGCCGCCCAGCCCGCCCACCGACGTGTCGAAACGACGCACCCCAGCCAGCAGCCCGGCGTACACGTTCACCAGTCCGGTGCCGCGGGTCTCGTGCAGGTGCAGGCCCAGGTCGGTGCCCAGCACGTCGAACACGTCGCGCAGACGCCGAGGCGTGGCCATGCCGGTGGTGTCGGCGAGTGTGATGGCAGTGGCGCCCTCAGCTCGGAGTCGCTCCGCCAACAGTGCGAGGTCGGCGGGCTGCACGTCGCCCTCGTAGGGGGAGCCGAACGCGCACGACACCACCGCGTCCACCGGCACGCCCGCAGCAGCAGCCAGCGCCGCCATGGCGCCGATCTGCTCCACCGACTCGTCGATGGTCATCTTCACGTTGCGCTGGTTGTAGGTGGCCGACGCGCTGATGGTGACGGTGAGCTCGTCGATGCCGGCTGCCAACGCCATCTCGGCGCCGCGCACGTTGGGCACCAGCGCCGTGCGCACCACACCCTCGGGCCGGCCCACCGCGGCCACCACGTCGGCGGCGCCGGCCATCGACGGCACGGCGGTGGGGCTGACGAACGCGGCCACCTCCAGGTGCGTGACGCCGGCAGTGAGCAGCGCGTCGATGAGGTCGACGCGCTGGTCGACCGTGAGCGGCGACTCGGCCTGCAGGCCATCGCGCGCGCCCACCTCGCGGATGGTGATGCGGTCGGGCAGTGCGGGCACGGCACGCACGCTAGTCATGCCGATGCAGCCGGTTACCGTGCACGGCATGGATCTGGGACTTCGTGGACGCAGGGCGCTGGTCACCGGCGCATCGAGTGGCTTGGGCCTCGGCACGGCGCGGGCGCTGGCTGCGGCCGGTGCGCAGGTGGTGCTGGTGGCGCGGTCACAGGAACGCCTCGACGCCGCGGCCGCCGCGGTGGAGGGCGACGTGCACACCCTGGTGGCCGACGTCAGCGACACCGATCACGTGGCCGACATGGTGGCCACCGCGAACGAGTTGCTCGGTGGCATCGACATCCTCGTCGCGAACGCAGGAGGTCCGCCGGCCGGCACGTTCTCGTCGACCGACCTCGATGCCTATCTGCCGGCGCTGCACCTCAACCTGTTGTCCACCGTGGCGATGTGCAAAGCCACGGTGCCGGCGATGTGCGAGCGCGGCTGGGGCCGCGTGGTGGCCATCACCTCGGTGTCGGTGCGACAGCCGATCCCACACCTCATCCTGTCGAACACCGCTCGCGCCGGGCTGACGGGCTTCCTGAAGACACTCGCACTGGAGGTGGCGCCGAACGGCGTGACGGTGAACTCCGTGCAGCCCGGGCTGCATCGCACCGATCGCCTCGTCGGGCTGTACGACGACCCCGACGCAGTGGCGCAGGGCATCCCGGCGAAGAAGCTCGGCGACCCCGACGACTTCGGCCGCATCACCGCGTTCCTGTGCAGCGACTCGGCGCAGTTCATCACGGGCGCCGCCATCCCCGTGGATGGCGGCGCATATGCAGGGCTGCAGTAGCAGACCCGTGGGGCCGAGCCGGACGGCTCAGCTCGCGATGTACACCGTGAGCAGTGCGTTGTCGATGGCCTGCAGATCGCTCTCCTCCACCGCCGCCGCGGCGATGATCACCAACGTGCCGGAGTACGTGTCGATGAACGCGCCGTACACGGCGATGGTGTCCGTGCCGCCGCAGTTCTCGAACACGTCGAACTTGCCGCTCATGTAGTCGGTCGCGTAGTCGTTCCGCGAGGCGAAGGTGCACGACTCCGGGGCGATCGCATCGAGGGTGCCGTCGATGTCGGCCTCGGTGTAGCCCGGTGCGAGCGCCACCATGATGCCCGGCACGTCCCACGTCTGGTTGAAGCCAGCCAGATCGGGCGACGCCGTGACAGCGGGCCAGGTCTCCGCATCGACCGTCACGCCGCTGCCGTCGACGTCGGTCCAGTTGCTGGGAACGTCCACCCACACGGTGCCCGAGTCGTCGGAGACCGACATGTAGCTGAACTCCTCACCACCGCTGGTCGGGTCGTCGCCGCCGGTGACCTCGTTCGCGATGGACGCCTCGAGCTCCAGCGGACGGTCGGGGTTGTTCAGTTCGCCGGACAGGATCTCGTTGGTGTCGAACCGCATCACGCGGATGGAGATCGCTCGTTCGCTGCCCTGTGTGCGCAGCACGTCGCAGTAGCCCGCCTTGGTGGCGTAGCCGTCGCGCTCGAGGTCGGCAGGGGTGACGATCTGGCGACCGCCGAGGTCGGTGACGATGTCACCGGGCTTGATGTTCAGATCACTCGCCGGGCTGCCGGCGCGAACACCACTGACCCACAGACCGGCGAGGCCGCTGTCGGGGTCGTAGAACGCGCGGCCGTTGATGCCCACGCTGTCCTGATCACTCCCGGTCTTCAGCACGTCGATGATCGGGATCGCCAGCTCGGCGGGAATGGAGTAGAAGTGCTCCACGCCCGTGCCGCCGATGTCGCCGCCGGCGTAGTTGACGCCGACCACGTGGCCGGTCTCGTCGACGAGCGGGCCACCGGAGTTGCCGGGTTCCTGCCGCGCGTCGTGTTCGAGGGTGTAGTCGAGCGATGCCCAACCGGTCTCACCGTTCGCCTCCGCCTTGCTGACCGAACCTCGGGTGAGGGTGTACTCGGGGTCACCGAGCGGGAAGCCCGCCACCCACACGTCGAGCCCGGGGTCGGTCTCGCCCTCGTACCAGTCGAGGTACGAGTAGCCCTCGCCGTCGAGGTCGATGACGGCGAGGTCGTTGCACTCGGACACGCCGAGAATGCGGGCGTTCACCGGCCGCTCCACGCCGTCGAGATACACCTCGAGGCTGCCGGCGCCCTCGACGACGTGCTGGTTGGTGACCACCAGGCCGTCGGGCGAGATGATGAAGCCACTGCCCGACCAGTCGGCGGCCTGCGTGCCTTCGGAGATGTCGCGGAAACTGCCGCTGGCGACGATGCGCACGGTGGCGTGCACCACCTCGGCCTTGTCGTTCACACTTCCTGCGTCGCCACCACCCGACGTCACATCCACCGATGTCTCGCTCCCACCCGCCACGGTGGTCGTGCCGAGATTGTCGCTCGGCGAGCTGGTGCTGCCGCATGCAGCGAGCACCACCATCACCGCAGCTCCAGCCACACACCTGTACAGAAGCGCCTTCATCGAAGTACCTCCCAGCTGACGGAATGCTGTGGTTCGATCGTCCGGCGCGCAAGGTCCTTCCGTCAGGGCCGATGGTCACAACTGCGATGTCAGGGGCAAGAACCGAGCCGATGATCGGTTCAAACGCAGGGCGGAGTCGTCGACCGCTCGCAGTGCCGCGAGCGCCATGTCGGTGAGCAGCGGCTGCAACGTGCGCCGCGACGCCGTGCCCACGTACGGGGTGGAGTTGATGAGACCGATCGCTGCCTGCACGGCGGCCACCAGCTTCGGGCGGCGCACGTTCGGGTGGAGGCGCCGCATCACGCCCACCCACACGTCGACGTACTGCCGCTGCAGCAGTCGTACGCGGTGCGCCTGCTCGGTGTCGAGGTGGCGGAGTTCGCGGGCGTGCACCACGATGAGGTCGGGGTGGTCGAGCGCGAACACGACCTGTTCGCGCACCAACGCCTGCAGCGCAGCCGACGGGTCAGCGGCGGCGGACACGCATTCTCGGCCCTGTGCGAGCAGTCGTTCGCTCACATCGCCGAGCATTGCGGCCAGCACGGCGCGCTTGCCCTTGAAGTGCCAGTACACCGCGGGACCACTCACCCCGGCCGCGGTGCCGATGTCGTCGATGCTGGTGGCGCCGTAGCCCCGCTCGGCGAACAGGCGGGCCGCCACCTCCACGATCATCTCGGCGCGCGAAGCACCACCGGCCTGGTCACCAGCTGCCGGAGCTGCCACCACCGCCACCTCCACCGACACCGCTGAAGCCACCGCCGCTGAAGCCGCCGCCGTAGCCACCGAACCCGCTGCCGCCGCTGCCGCCGCTGGCACCACTCACTCGTTGCGGTGCGGTGTACGAGTTCCGCCACAGGGTGGACGCGTAGAACAGCATCAGCGGCGAGGTGTCGGCGGCGACCACGGGCGGCGGCACGGCGCTGGCCGCGACGGCACGACCCCATGCCGGCGCAGCGCCGAGCGCGACGGCCCACGCGCTGTACTCGCGCAGCATCCCGTGCTGCCACGCCCATTCCACATGACGACCCTCGCTGGCCTCCAGGAACCGGCGGAAGCTCTCGGCCTGCAGCGCGGCGGCGCTGCCGGCGGCGCTGCGACGCGGGAGCAGCGGTCGGTAGGCGAACCAGCCGACGACGCCGGGCACCAGCAACGACGAGGCCAACGTGACGGGGATGGAGTGGCGCAGACCGGCGAGCCACGAGATGCCCGAGATGAGGAACACCACGATGGCCAGTACCCACAGGCCTGGATTCGCACCGCGCGGGCTCCCCGGCGCACCCCGTTCCCACCATCCGGTCTCGCGTGCCGCGATCACTTGCTCGCGCTGGACGTCGGCCCACAGCTCGACCAGCTTCGGCTCGTAGTCACCGAGATCCAGCCACGGTTCGTTGCCGAACAGCTTGTCGAGGCGTTGCTTCGTGATCGGCGGCGCCTCGTCGGCGTTCGCGCCGCGCGACAGCCGCGTGCCGTCGGCCGACAGGTCGAGCACCCCTTGCGCCATCTGGTCGGAGAACCAGGCCGACACCGTGTCGGCATCGATGCGCTCGCGCAGCAGGATCGCTCCCTGCCAGGGTCGCATGCCGCGCGGTGGCTCGAACTCGGTGGTGGCCATGGCTTCGAGTTCGCGGTCGCTGACCAGCCGGGTGCTGCCCGGGTTGCCGGCCATGAACGCCGCGTCCACGGCCGACGAGCCGCCCACCACGTTGCGGCCACGGTTGCGCATCAGCTGGTACGAACCCATCGCACCGAGCAGCCCGAGGGCGGCACAGCCGGCGGCCATGGGAATGCGTGGCGTGTCGCGACGCAGCGGCAGATCGGGCTCGGGAATCTCCACCACGTCACGGGTGCCCACCACGCCGCCGCTCACCGTGATGCCGGCACCCGCCGGCAGCGGCTCGAACACGGTGCGGTACACCTCGCCGTCGTCGTCGAGCGAGCAGCCGTCGGTGGCACCCAGCGCACCGGTGGCGCAACGCGTGTTCTCGAGCTCGACGCCGGTGACGATCACCTCGAACCGGCCGGTCTCCAGCACCTCACCGGCACCGATGATGTCGAGGTTGAACAGTCCGTTGTCGAGCTGCGCGGCGGGCAGCGTGTACTCGAGCACGTACCGGTGTTGACCGGAGATGGTGGTGTTCGGGTCACCCACACGGATGCGAGTCTCGATGCCGAAGTTCTCCACGCTCAGGTCGTCGGGCGCGTCGGGCGATGTGACCGTCACGTCGATGGGGGCACCGAAGTCGTTCGGGATGATGCGCTCGTACCCGTGGCGCTGGGCGCTGCCGAAGTCCTGGTCCACCACCTCGCGAATGCGCAGGCCGTCACCCAGCGGCGTGACCACCACCTGCTTGGCATCGAACCGTTCCGGCCACATGCCATCGCCGGCGAAACCCAGGAGCACCAGCAACGGCGTGCCGAGGGCGGCGACACCGACGACGGCATGCCGCCACTTCGTGATGGGGTTGAGCACGACCTCAACGTAGCAAGGTGCAACCCCTTGAACGATCGTTCAGGCGAGGCGTAGGGTGGACCCACCGGATGGCCGAGGGGGCACAGGCGATGACGTGGTTCGACGACCAGCACGAGGCGTTCCGGTCGGTGGTGCGCGACTTCGCCCGCCGCGAGCTCGCGCCACACGTCGACCGATGGGAGGCCGCCGGTGAACTGCCGCTCGACGCGGTGGCGGCGATGGCCGAGCTGGGTCTGTTCGGCATCGTGTTCCCCGAGGAGTGGGGTGGCAGCGGCGGTGACTTCACCTCGCTGTGCATCGCCATCGAGGAGATCGGCGCGGTGAGCCAGAGCCTGGGCATCACCCTGTCGGCCGCCGTGGGCCTCGGTGCGAACCCGATCCACTCGTTCGGCACCGACGAGCAGAAGGCGCAGTGGCTGCCCGACCTGGTGCACGGCCGACGCCTCGGCGCGTTCGGCCTCACCGAGCCCGACGCCGGCAGCGACGCCGGTGGCACGCGTACGCGCGCCGTGCTCGACGAGTCCACCGGTGAGTGGGTCATCGACGGCAGCAAGGCGTTCATCACCAACTCGGGCACCGACATCACGTCCATCGTCACGGTCACCGCGCTCACGGGGCCGGGCGAGATCTCGTCGTTCGTGGTGCCCGCTGGCACGCCGGGTCTGGTGATCGAGCCGGCGTACCGCAAGCTCGGCTGGCACGCCAGCGACACGCACGGCATCGGGCTGCACGACTGCCGCGTACCCGCCGACCACATGCTCGGCCCGCGCGGCAGCGGCCTGCGCAACTTCCTGGCCATCCTCGACGACGGCCGCATCGCCATCAGCGCGCTCGCCGTGGGATGCGCGCAGGCATGCCTCGACCTCGCCGTCGCGTATGCGAAGGAGCGCCAGGCGTTCGGTGGCCCCATCGGCCGATTCCAGGGGCTCGCGTTCCAGCTGGCCGACCTCGCGGTGGCCGTGGAGAACAGCCGCAACCTCACCTACACGGCGGCGGCCCTCAAGGATCGTGGGCAGCCCTTCAAGCAGGCGGCGGCGATGGCCAAGCTGTACAGCACCGAGACGGCCGTGCACGCGACGCGGGTGGCCACGCAGGTGTTCGGCGGCAGCGGGTTCATGGAGGACAACCCGGTGGCCCGCTTCTACCGCGACGCGAAGATCCTGGAGATCGGCGAGGGCACCAGTGAGATCCAGCGCCTGGTCATCGCGCGAGGCTTGGGCCTGGAGGCTGCGAGTTGAACGAGCACGAAGATCTGGAGGCGCGCGTCGATCGGGCGCGGTCGGGCAACCTGCACAAGGAGGGCGAGAAGCTCGCCAAACAGCACAAGCTGTTCGTGCGCGACCGACTGGCGCTGCTGTTCGACGAGGGCACGTTCGTGGAGGACGGCCTGCTGGCCAACACGATGGCCACCGACCTGCCGGCCGACGGTGTGGTCACCGGCCAGGGCAGGGTCGACGGGCGCCCCGCGTGGGTGGTGGCGAACGACCCGACGGTGAAGGCCGGCTCGTGGGGTGCGCGCACCGTGGAGAAGATCGTGCGCGTCACCGAGTACGCGCTGCGGCACGAGCTGCCGATCTTCTGGTTCATCGATTCGGCTGGCGCGCGCATCACCGATCAGGTCGAGCTGTTCCCGGGTCGCCGCGGCGCGGGTCGCATCTTCAGCAACCAGGTGAAGCTGAGCGGCAAGGTGCCGCAGATCTGCTGCCTGTTCGGTCCGTCGGCCGCGGGCGGGGCGTACATCCCGGCGTTCTGCGACGTGGTGATCATGGTGGAGGGCAACGCCTCCATGTACCTCGGTTCGCCGCGCATGGCCGAGGAGGTCATCGGCGAGAAGGTGACGCTCGAGGAGATGGGCGGCGCTCGCATGCACGCCACCGTCAGCGGCTGTGGCGACAACCTGGCCGTCGACGACGAGCACGCGATCGAGCAGGCACGCCAACTGTTCAGCTATCTGCCCGAGCGGTGGCGCGAGCGCCCACCGATCGCCGAGGCCGACGCGCCCGTGCGTACCTTGTCGCGTGCCGAGCTGCCCGCGGTGGAGGCAGCGGGGTACGACATGCACCGCGTCATCGACTGCCTCGTCGACGCCGACTCGTGGTTCGAGCTGAAACCGCTGTTCGCGCCCGAGCTCACCACCGGTCTCGCCCGCCTCGACGGGCACGTCGTGGGCATCGTGGCCAACAACCCGATGCACAAGGGCGGCGTGCTGTTCGGCGACTCGGCCGACAAGGCGGCGCGGTTCATCTTCATGTGCGACGCGTACAACATCCCGCTCGTGTTCCTCGCCGACGTGCCGGGGTTCATGATCGGCACCCAGGTCGAGCGCGCCGGCATCATCCGCCACGGGGCGAAGATGATCACCGCGGTCACCGAGGCCACCGTGCCGAAGATCTGCGTGGTGGTGCGCAAGGCGTACGGCGCCGGCCTGTACGCCATGGCCGGCCCGGCGTTCGACCCGCTGGCCACGCTGGCGTTGCCCACCGCGAAGATCGCGGTGATGGGCCCGGAGGCCGCGGTGAACGCGGTGTACGCGAACAAGATCCAGGCGATCGACGACCCTGACGAGCGCGCCGCCTACGTGGCCGAACGGCGCGCCGAGTACGAGGAGGACGTCGACCTGTACCGCCTCGCGAGCGAGATGGTGGTCGACGCCGTGGTGCCCTTCGCCGAACTGCGTCGTGAGCTCATCGTGCGCTTCGCCACCGCCGACCCGGCCGACCGCGACCACGTGGCCAAGCGCCACACCATCTACCCCGGCTGAGGTGCCGTCGGGTATCTGGGCGTGATCCGTCCCACTTCGGCTTCTGGGCGTGATCCGTCCCGGAAACCGGGACGGATCAGCGCCAGATCAGCCCTGTCAGCAGTCGCCGGACACGGGGACGGCATCGCTCTGCGCCGCCCACTCCTCGGCCGATGCCACCCGCACCGAACGCGCCAACGCAACCAGATCGACGTCACCGGCAGTGATGGCCGAGAGCGTGAACGAACGTCCGTCGGCCTCCCACACCAGCAGTTGCGTCGCGGATGCTCCGTCGGTGAAGTACCCGATGGCATCACCGATCTGCACCACCGACCATTCGGGCGAGGCCAACGAGGTCATCGCCAACTCCTGCTCGTCGTCCCAGCCGATCTCGAGTCGCACCCGCGGTCCGCATGCACCCTGGTACTGCGCGACGGCGGTCGCGTAGATCGGCGCGTCGTCCGCCGTGCCAGCCGAGAGCAGCGCCATGTCGGCGGGCAACACGGTCGGGTCGAGCGCCGGCAGGTCGTCCTCGAACCGCAGGCCCTGCAACATCGCGACGGTGGCCGCCAGACCGATGCGTTCGGTCTGCACCGACACCATCTGCGGCTCGGCATCGATGTAGCACCACACCTGTTCGGGCCCGGCATCTGCCTCGGCGGCCATCACCCAGTTGCCGCACGCGGCCCGGCGGCCGTCGACCTTCGACTCCACCACGCCGGTGGTCTGACCGAGGTGCTCGAAGTCGGGCGCCAGTGCGTCGTCACCGGCGGTGACCATGACGTGCGGCGCACTCGGGTCGTCGCTCGTGCCGTAGAACGACCACCCCATCCACACTGCGTCATCGGGTGGTGTGGGCGCGACGGCTTCGTCGGCGCCGACTGCATCGAGTTGGCGGAAGCCCTCGGGGAGGTCGCCGATCACGTAGCGCAGCTGGGTGAGGTCGGCGTGCGTCGACGGCGTGAACGAGCCAGTGGCCTCGGCATCGTCGTGTCGGGTCGCCACGATGACGGTGCCTGCGGCAGCAGCCCACATCGCAGCCACGATGCCCAGGAGGATCCAGCGCGTCCGGCGAGGACGCGGGGATGGTGCAGGGGGTAGCTCGCTCATGACGGATCACCGCCTTCGTCGTCGGCCGTCAGTGGTTCATCGGCACCGTTCGGTCTGGTGATCAACACCGTTTTCCGGGTTTCTGGCGCCGATTCGTCCCGGTTTCCGGGACGAATCGCGCCCAGATGCCGAAGTGGGACGAATCACGCCCAGAAACCCGCAGGTCAGCCGGGGAGGATGGGGTCGCCGTCGTACTGCGGGCGGTCGGGGACGGCGGTCCACTCGTCGCCGGTGGCCGGGCGCACGGTGGCGGCCAACTCGAGCGCGTCGAGGTCGCTGGATCGCAGCCAGAACACCCGGTCGTCGTCGCGCCACATCACCATCGTGCTGGCATCGTTCTCGGTGACGAACCAGGTGCGTCCGCCCTGCTCGAGGCGCCGCCATTGCTGCGTGACGCCGCCGTACGCCAGGTCCTGCTCGTCGGCGTGACCCACCACGAGCAGCACGGTGTCGGTGAGGTTCGGTGCCAGGTACAGCAGGCTGGCCACGTCGCGGTGGTCGGCATTGCCGTTGGCGACCAACCCGATCGGTCGGCGGCTGCCGTCGCCCAGGCGCTGCATCCCGCCGGGCAACGAGGCCGGGTCCTCCACCGGCAGCCCGTCCACGAACGTGAGCCCTTCGAACACCGCCACCACCTCGTCGACCGTGACGCCGTTGGCACGCACCTGCATCGAGTGCGCCCCCTCCTCCACGTAGCACAGCACCGTGCCATCGGACTGTGGCGCGCACGCCACGCGACGGCCGGCCACCACGAAGGGCGTCATGCCCGAGCTCGAGGCGAGCGACTCGAACGGCGGCACCTGGTCGTCGGTGCGCCACACGAACTCCATCGCCGGTCGCGTGGGGTCGTTCGAGGTGCCGAACGCCTGCACGTGCGCACCGGGGAAGGGCGGACCGGTGTGCACACCCGCGTCCTTCGCAGCGACGGCGATCCAGTCGGCGGGCAGTCCGGCCACCACGTGGCGCAACTCGGGATCCCGCGCCGACGACAACGGGAACCACACACGAACCGCGCTGACCGCCACCACCACGACCGCGGCAACCGCAACGGCGATGATCGCCAGGCGCACGCCATGGCGACGAGCACTCGGTGCCGGTGCAGGCGGTTCGGGGAGGATGGTCGACTCGATGACGGTGTTTCTAGTCGTGCAGACCAGCCAGGTGGCCAGCGGTGCGGCCGATCCAGCACGTCTGCTCGCTGCCCTGCCGCTCCTCCCACCAGTCGGCCACGCGGAACAACCGGTACATCGTGTGCACGCCGGTCCACCGCAACGGCTCGGGTTCCCACGACCGCGACCGGTAGTCCACCCACGGCAAGGTGGTGTGCGGGGTGTCGAGCCCGAGCGAGAGGTGCGCGAGCGAACGGGCGGCGAGGTACGCGGTGGTGACGCCGTGACCGGCATAGCCGAGCGTGTGGCCGATGCCGGTGGCGCGGTCGAACGACACCGACGTGCACCAGTCGCGGGTGACGCCCAGTACGCCGCTCCACGCGTACTCGATGCGCGTGTCGACCGACGGGAAGTAGGCACGCAGCCGGGCCGACAGCAGATCGATGGTGGCTTGTGGAGTGTGGCCGTCGCCGCCGGTGCCCGAGCCGAAGCGATACGGGTTGCCGCGGCCGCCGATGGCGATGCGGCCGTCGGCGGTGCGCTGCGCATAGATGAACGTGTGCGCGGCGTCGCTGAGACAGTCGAGACCGGCCCAGCCGACACGCGCCCACTCTTCGTCGGTGAGCACCCGCGTCGCGACCATCGAGCTGTTCACCGGGATGATGCTGCGCTTGCCGAGCAGCGGGCCGCTGTAGCCCTCGGTGGCGAGCAGGATGTGCGGCGCCTGCACGGTGCCGCCGGCCGTGGTGACCCAGCCCGGCAGCACGCTGGTGGCGCGAGACCGTTCGTGGATGACGACGCCGCGCGCCTCGAGCACGTCGGCGAGGCCGCGCACCAGCTTCGCCGGATCGATGCGGGTGACGTCGGGGTAGTGCAGGCCACCGACGGCGCCGTGCACGTCGATGTGCGCAGCCACGCCGGCGGGGTCGAGATGCTGCACGTTGCCGGCCGGGAGACCGTGGTGCAGGTCGGCGGCGGCACGGGCACGCAGTCGCGCCAGCCCGGCCTTCGTGGTGGCCACCACCAGGTTGCCGCCGCGGTGCGCGTCGATCTGCAGCCCGTGCTGGTCGGCCACGGCCACCACTTCGGCGATGCCGTCGAGGTACTCGCGTTGCAGACGAGCCACCCCTGCCTCGCCCTCGCGGCCGGCGGCGTACCTGGCGCGGTTGCCGGCGATCAGCTGCGACAGCCATCCGCCGTTGCGGCCCGATGCACCCCACCCCACACGTTCGGCCTCCAGCACCACCACGCGCAGGTCGGGCCGTTCGGCCGTGAGGTGGTACGCCGCCCACAGGCCGGAGAGGCCACCGCCCACGATGGCCACGTCGGCCGTGACCGCGCCGCGCAACGTGGGCCGCGCCGGCACCGCGGGCAACTGCTGCAACCAGAACGAGACGCCACCGTTCACCACTGCCGACTCCATGCCCGGCATCCTGCCACCCGGCTCGCGCGAGCTTTTCCTCGACATCGGGAATACACCCCGGGGGGTATCGGTTGGACCGCACTGCAACGGCACGACGCCGATCCACGAAGGAGTTCCCCATGTCCGTCACCCACGCCGACGACGTCTACCGCTTCCAGTCGGAAGTCATCGATTCCACGGTCCCCGTGGTGGTCGACTTCTGGGCCGAGTGGTGCGG
>SXKB01000334.1 GCA_005778215.1 Actinomycetota bacterium
ATGGCCAACCTGTTCGCGCAGGGTGAGGCGTTGGCGTTCGGCAAGACACTCGACGAGGTGATCGCCGAGGGCATCCCGCCCCATCAGCAGGCCCACCGCGTGTTCCCCGGCAACCGGCCGAGCACCACCGTGCTCGCGCCGCAGCTCACCCCGAAGGTGCTGGGCGAGCTGATCGCCCTCTACGAGCACATCGTGTTCGTGCAGGGTGTGGTGTGGGGCGTGAACAGCTTCGATCAGTGGGGTGTGGAGTTGGGCAAGGCGCTGGCCAATCGCATCACGCCCGAGCTGACCGCCGACCACGAACCGCAGCACGACTCGAGCACCAGCGCGCTCATCCGCTGGTATCGGGCGAACCGCCGCGGTTAGGCGAGCCGGGCGAAGACGGCCTTCAGGTACGCGCCCTCGGGGAACGTGACCGGGTGATCGATCGCGTGTGCCGTGGTGCGCACGATCTCGATCGGCCGGTCAGCGCGAGCTGCGGCGTGCGCCACGGTGACCTGGAAGTCCTCGGTGGTGACGCGGCTGCTGCACGAGCACTGCACCAACAGGCCACCGCGCTGCACGAGGCGGACGCCGAGATCGGTGAGCTTGGCGTAGGCGGCGAGCGCGCGTGTGACCTCGTGCTGCCGTTGGGCGAACGAGGGTGGGTCGATGATCACGATGTCGTACTTGCGACCCTGCTTGACGTAGGTCTCCATCTCGCGGAACGCATCGGCCACCACGGCCGTGTAGGTGCACGCCGCCACGTTCGGCAGGTGGGCGTTGTGCGCCAGGTTGCGCGCTGCCACCTCGAGGGTGGGTGCGCTGAGGTCGATGGCGGTGATGGACGCAGCACCGCCCGCCGCAGCATGCACCGTGAACCCGCCGGTGCTGGCGAACACGTCGAGCACCTTCGCTCCGTCGGCCTCGCGGCCCACCAGCGTGCGGTTGTCGCGCTGGTCGAGGAAGTGGCCGGTCTTCTGGCCGTGCACCACATCGGCCTCGAACGTGAGGCCGCACTCGCGGAACAGCACTGGATCGGTGGGCGGCACACCGAGCAGGGCGTCGCCCTCCTCCAGACCGTGCAGTGCGTCGGCAGGAATGTTGCGGGCGAGGCGCAGCACCACGGCCTCGGGGTGCAGGAGTTCGTCGACGGCGGCCAGCACGTCGGCCAGGTGCGGCACCCACGCCGCGGTGTACAGCTTCATCACCAGCGTGCGGTCGTAGCGGTCGAGCACCATGCCCGGCATGCCGTCGTTCTCGCCGTTCAGAATGCGGTAGCCGTCGGTGTCGCCTCGGGCGATCAGCGGCTCGCGCCGGGCGAGCGCGGCAGCGAGGCGTGCGGTCCAGAACGCACGGTCGACGGTGACCGGTCGGCCGTGGTGCAGCACCTTCAACCGGATCGGGCTCGACGGATCCCACAGGCCGATCGCTGCGAACTTCCGCTCGCTGTCGAACACCACGGCAAGGTCGCCCATCCCGCCGGTGTGGCTGGTGGACGCGACGGAGTGGTCGTACACCCACGGGTGGCCGCTGCGGATGTGGCGCAGCGCATCGGGCGTGACACGCACCGCGAGCCGTTTCGCGTTGGGGCGGGGGAGTCGATCGACGGAAGGCACGTCTGCAGGGTATTGCCTGATTCGGTGTGACCGCGGTGCGGTGTCCGTACGGCAGACTTCCGTCATGGCCGACGCACTGGAGCGCATCACGAACCTGGTGGCACTGCTGCTGGAGACCAGAGCGCCGCTCACGCTCGACCAGATCGCCAACGAACTCCGTGGTCAGTACCCGCCCGGCGAGTCGGCACTGCGGGGCGCGTTCGAACGCGACAAGGCGATGCTGCGCGAGATCGGCGTACCCATCGACAGCGAGGTGCTCGGCGGCAACGACGCCGGCAAGACGGCGTATCGAATCGATCGCCGGCGGTACGAGCTCGCCGAGCTGGAGCTGGCCGACGACGAACGTCGCGCCCTGCAGATGGCAGTGGCAGCGGCGCGCCTGAGCGAAGGCGACTTCGGGCTGCTGAAGCTCGGTGCCGACGGTGTGGCGTCGAGCGCCGTCGTCGCCAATGTGCCCGACGATCCGGCGCTCCCGGCGTTGCGCGAAGCAGCGGCGCAGCACGCGGAGGTGTCGTTCGGCTACCGCGGCCGTCCGCGTGCCCTGCATCCGTATGCGGTGCTGCTGCGCGACGGTGCCTGGTACGTCATCGGTCACGACCTCGAGTACCTCACGGTGCGCACCTACCGGGTCGATCGCATCGAGGGCGACGTCACCGTGGGTGCGACCGGGGTGTTCCAACGCCCCGCCGACTTCGACGTGCGTGCAGTGTTCCCCACGGATCCCAAGCTGTTGGGCGACGAACCTGCGTCTCGTGCCGTGGTGCGAGTCGACGCAACGCGTGCTCGTTGGGTGGCGGCGGCGATGGGGGAGACGGCGGTGCAACGCACGCTGCCCGACGGAGCGGTCGAGGTGGAGGTGCCGTGCGCCAATCTCGACGCGTTCCGGTCATGGCTGTTCGGCCTCGGCGGGCACGCCGAGGTGGTCGGGCCGCCCGAGGTGCGAGCTGCCGTGGTGTCGTGGCTGCGCGAGATGGTGGGTGTGCGAT
The DNA here is from genome assembly GCA_005778215.1 of Actinomycetota bacterium. Classification (GTDB taxonomy): domain Bacteria; phylum Actinomycetota; class Acidimicrobiia; order Acidimicrobiales; family Ilumatobacteraceae; genus UBA668. The sequence goes on from SXKB01000334.1 coordinate 2,585, forward strand.
GAACGTGCGTCGAGGGCCGCGACCCACCGCCGACCGGCTGCGTCGACTGCTGGTGATGCTGCCGTGGTTGATGGAGCGCGGTGAGGTGCCGGTGGCCGAGATGGCCCAGCGGTTCGGTCTCACCGAGGCGCAGTTGGTGAGCGACATCGAACTGGTGTCGATGTGCGGCCTGCCGCCGTATCTCGACGAGCTCATCGACGTGTGGATCGACGAGGGTGTGGTGTCCACCGGCATTCCGCGTGTGTTCACCAAGCCGTTGCGCCTCACGGCACCCGAGGGCTTCGCGCTGTTGGCCGCCGCCCGCGTGGCGATGCAGATGCCCGGCGCCGAGCCCGACGGCGCGCTGGCCCGTGCGCTCGAGAAGCTCGCCGCGGCACTCGGTGACGTGGTGGTGGTCGACCAACCCCAGCCACCGGCCACCGCCGACATCTCCGCCGCTGCCGACCGCGGTGAACGGGTGCGCATCACCTACTGGTCGGCCACCGCCGACGCGGCCAGCGAGCGCGACATCACCCCACGTCGGGTGTTCCTCGATCGTGGGCGGTGGTACGTGATCGCCGACGACCACCGCAGCGGTGAGGAGCGCACGTTCCGCATCGACCGCATCGAGCAATGGGCACCGACGGGCCGGATCGACGAACCTCGCGACGTGGCGGCCCCTGCTGCCGACGAGTGGTTCCTCGACGACGACCTGCGCACTGCGCGGCTGGCGCTGCCGGCCACCGCAGGTTGGGTGGTCGAGCGCTACCCGGTGCGTGCCGTGGAGGCTGACGGTGCCGGCCTGGTGGTGGAGCTGGCGGTCACCGACACACGCTGGCTGCAGGAACTGCTGCTCCGCCTCGGCAGCGGGGCCACCGTGCTGGAGCCCGACGAGTGGCGGCATCTCGGGCGTGACGCTGCGGCGGCGCTGCTGGCCCGCTACGAAGGCGACGGCAACGCCGCCAGTTGATCCACCGTGGTGATGCCGTGCGCACGCAGCAGGTGCGGCAGCACCGCAGCGGTGGCATCGGCATCGGCGAGCGCATCGTGCGGTCGCACGAGTTCGATGCCGTAGCGCGTGCACAGGTCGCCCAGGCGGTGCGACTGGGTGCGCTGCGGATCGAGCGCACGCGACATGCGCAACGTGCACAGGGGGTTCTCGATGGGGAGCGACACGCCGTGCTCGGTCGCGGCCTTCTGCAGGAAGCGGGTGTCGAACGAGGCGTTGTGTGCGACGAACCGAGCGCCGTGCATGCGCAGCGCCAGTTCGTGCAGCACCTGTGGCCCCGGTGGTGCGTGCCGCACATCGCGGCGGCGGATGCCGTGCAGCTTCGTGGGGCCGACCCGGAAGAACCATCGGGAGCGTGGCGCCAACAGACTGCTCCAGCGATCGAGCACCACCCCGTCGCCGTCGACGACGACGATGCCCACCTGCAGCACGTGGTCGCGGCGCAGCGACAGGCCCGACGTCTCGACATCGACGACGGCGAATCGTTGTGTGCTGACCGGGGCGGACATGTGGGTCACCCTAGAGCGGGGGTGTGACAACTCATCCGAACGCGGCCATGCCGGTGAGGAGCGTCTCCTTGTCGAAGTAGTCGCGCCACAGGGCGATCTGCCCGTGGCGCACGACGAACAAGCCGGCCACCGGCAGGTCGAGCCAGCGTTCGCCCTTGCCGAAGCGATCGAGCCGTTCGTTGAGCACCACACCCTGGTCGAGGTTGCCCGACGCCACCTGGTGATGCACCACCCATTCCACCCGGTCGAACATCGCCATGAACGGTGCCAGCGTGGCTCGCACGGCTTCACGACCGGTGACCGCACCCATCGGCACGTTGTCGTACTCCACGTCGTCGGTGAGGTGCGACAGGGCGTGATCGAGATCGAACTGCTCGATCGCCCGGATGAAGCTGGTGACGACGTCGGTGGGCATGCAGCCCACCGTAGTCGCGGTCAGCCCTGGTGGCTGCGGGCGCGCACGCCGATGGGCGCCGACACCGTGTAGCCGGCGAGGTGCCGGTCCTCCTCGCTCTCGCCGGCCCAGAAGCCGTACTCGTGGTGCTCACGAGCGAACGTGCGGCAGGTGTCGAGCACCTCACACTTCATGCACAGGCGACGGGCCTTCGCCTCACGTCGGGCCCGGGCCTGAGGCCGCTCTGCCTTCGGAGGGAAGAACAGATTCGTGTGGCCCTTGCACGCGGCCTGCTCCATCCAGTCGATGTCGGGGACGGGGGCGAGAGAGACGAGCGTGTGCACTGCAGCCATGGTGGTGACCTCCGGGCTGATCGACGTGGTGTGGGACGGCACATCAGTGTTTAGCACTAAATGTGTTTTTCATACTAAATGCGAATGCGCCGTTGTCAAGCACTTCGTTGTCGTCGCCCCGGCGGATGGGTGGGGCGCGGTGCCGGGATCAGAGCAGTTCGGCGGCGAGGCTGGCCACGGTGCTGCGCTCGCAGGCCGTGAGCGTGACGTGCCCGAAGCACGACTGACCGCCGAATGCCTGGATGAGCACCGCCAGCGCGTTGTTCGACTCGCCGAGGTACGGCGCATCGATCTGGCTGGTGTCACCGGTGAAGATCACCTTGGTGCCCTCGCCCACACGAGTGAGCACCGTCTTGAGCGTGGTGGGTTCGAGGTTCTGCGCCTCGTCGACCACCACGATCTGGCGGTGCAGGCTGCGACCGCGCAGGAACGTGACCGACTCGAGAGACAGCTGGTTGCGGCCGACGAGCTCGTCGACCAGGCGGTGCGCATCCTGTGCACTGCGCTGGTCGGTGAGTGCGACGATCGCGTCGTGGATGGCCGACATCCACGGATCGAGCTTCTCGTCGAGCCCTCCCGGCAGGAAGCCGACGTCGGCGCGACCGACCGGCACCAGCGGCCGGTACACCGCGAGGCGCTCGTACCGCCGTTGCTCGACCACCTGCTCGAGGCCGGCGGCGATGGCGAGCAGGGTCTTACCGGTGCCGGCGCGTCCGTCGAGTGCGACCACGCTCACGTCGGGGTCGAGCAGTAGTTCCAGTGCGAACCGCTGCTCCTTCGACCGCGACCGCAGGCCCCATGCCTCGGGCGCGGCGTGTGGCAGCAGTTGCAACTCGTCGTCGACTCGCCGGGCGAGCGCCGACTGCGATCCGGCGCGCAGCACCGCGAACCCGTTCTCGTGCAGGAGGGCGGCGTCGGGCATGCGGCCCGCATCGACACCGCCTGTGGTGTAGAGCGTGTCGATGGTGTCGTGATCGGTCTCGAGCGTCATCCACCCGGCGTGACGGGTGACGGCACGCCGACCGGCGGGGTGGTGCTCGGTGGCCTCGAGGCCGAGGTGCGCGGCTTTGATGCGCAGGGCCGCGTCGTTCGAGACCATCCGCGTGGGGGCGTGCATCGCCTGGCCCAGCGCCGCGCCGATGATGCGGTTGTCGGGCACGTTGGGGTCGAGGCCGTGTTCGACCAACAGGTGCTTCTGCACGCCGTTGATCTCCACCTGCAGCGTGCCGGCCGCGGCCGGATCGCCGATGGTGAACGGGGTGGCCAACGAACCGCCGGCGCGGATGCGGTGCTCCTCGATGGTGCGCAGCGCGGTGCGTGCGGCACGGCCCACGTCGTCGGGGCGGGTCTTCAGGCTGTCGAGGTCCTCGATCACCGTGAACGGGATGACCACGTCGCAACCGGCGAATCCGTCGAGGCAGCCGGGATCGCCGACGAGCACCGACGTGTCGAGCACCACTCTCGTACGCACACCTCCCTCCTGCGGATCGAGATCAGCACGGGTGGGCACGAGGTCGGTCAATGCGACTCCAGTTCCGGTGAGATGGTGGGTCCGATCGGGCGGACGGGTCAGTTGTAGCGCAGGCGATCGCGTCGGTGGTGGATGGCACGAGGTGTTCACATTCCCGTCGCCGAACCAACAGACTGTGGCCATGACCGAGTGCGTGTTCTGCGCGATCGTGGAGCGGCGGGTCGATGCGTCCATCGTGTGGGAGGACCATGCGGTCGTGGCCTTCCTCGATCGGTCTCCGGTGTTCAAGGGACACGTGCTCGTGGTGCCGCGGGCACACGTCGAGACCTTGCCCGCGCTGCCGACCGACTCCGTCGCGACGTTCTTCACCGTCGTGCAGCGCGTTGCTGCGGCGTTGCCCGAGGCGCTCGACGCGCACGGCACGTTCGTCGCGATCAACAACGTCGTCAGTCAGAGTGTGCCGCATCTGCATGCGCACGTGGTGCCGCGCCGTCGCAAGGACGGCCTGCGCGGATTCTTCTGGCCTCGAGTGAAGTACGACGACGCCGACGATGTGGCGACGTTCGCGGCACGTGTGCGCGACGCACTGCGCGCAGAGTGAACGTGCGCGCGAGTGGCGCGCGACACTCGTTGCATTTGCAACGATGAGAATGCTTGTAATTGGCGCGCGAAACGGGTTCGATACGCGGGCGTAACACGCAGTTACACAACCGAATCCGATACCCGGAGGTATCAAGTCAAAATGACCAAAGCAGAGCTGATCGACGCAGTGGCCAAGGAAGCCGGTGTCAGCAAGGCTGACGCCGAGAAGACCGTCGGCGCGTTCTTCGACATCGTGACGAAGGCCGCCAAGAAGGGCGACAAGGTCGCGTGGCCGGGCTTCGGCTCGTTCAGCACGTCGAAGTCGAAGGCCCGCACCGGCCGCAACCCGCAGACGGGTGAAGCGGTGAAGATCGCGGCCTCGACCCGCATGAAGTTCACCTCCAGCTCCACGCTGAAGGCTGTGCTCAACCCGAAGAAGAAGTAAGCAACCCCAACACCAACCAGGAAGGAAGATCAGTGGCAGCGAAGAAGGCTCCGGCCAAGAAGGCAGCTCCGGCGAAGAAGGCTCCGGCCAAGAAGGCCGCTCCGGCCAAGACGGCGGCCCCCGCCAAGAAGGCCGCGCCCGCCAAGAAGGCCGCTCCGGCCAAGAAGGCGGCTCCGGCGAAGAAGGCCGCGCCCGCCAAGAAGGCCGCTCCGGCCAAGAAGGCGGCTCCGGCGAAGAAGGCCGCGCCCGCCAAGAAGGCCGCTCCGGCCAAGAAGGC
>SXKB01000042.1 GCA_005778215.1 Actinomycetota bacterium
GCATGCCCAGCGGATCCCAGTCGTCGACGATCTCCACGCCCTCGCCGTCGGCCGGCACACCGAGCAGGCGGATCTCGTCCTCGCCGGGCACCTGGCAGGTGACGTTGTAGAACGTGGCCGCACCGGAGAGCGACGCGAAGATCTTGCGACCGGTGACCAGCCAGCCGCCGTCGACCGGCACGGCCTTGGTGGCCACGCCCGCCGTCGCGCCGGGCGCGAGCCCTTCGCTGAACGGCTGGCTGTGGATGTGCCCTTCTTCGATGACACCCCGGTACATGCGGGCACGCACCTGTTCGTGACGAGCACGCTGCTCGGGCGTCATGTCGAGCAGGTCGGCCACCTGCCCGCACCACAGCATGGTGGCGTTGTGCATGTTGAACGTGAGGCCTGTGGCGCCGCAGTGCCGGCCGACCTCCTCGCTGACACGGATGTAGTCGGCGTACTGGGCACCGAGGCCGCCGTACTCGACCGGCACGCTCACGCCGAGCAGACCATTCGCCCGGAAGTCGGCGAAGTTCTCGAACGGGAAGCTGGCCTGCAGGTCGTACTGCACGGCCCGCTCCTTCATGGCCGGCCCCATCGCCCGCACCAGTCCGACCATCTCGTCACGCGTCATCGCAGTCGCCATGGCGCGACATCTGACCAGAGGCTCCCCTGTTTGTCAACGGTGTTGACGTATTCGTTGACACCCAGCCCACCGCTGGTCAGACTGTGCGCATGAGCGACCTCGTCGATGTGCAGCGCGGCGGTTTCGCCTGGCGCGAGAACGGCACTGGCGAGGCCGTGGTGTTCCTCCACGGGTTGGGCGGCAGCCGCATCTCGTGGGACCCGCAGCTCGAGGTCGTCGGCCGCGCTCGCCGCGCCGCGGCGTGGGACCTGCCCGGCTACGGCGACGCCGCTCCCCTCGCCGAGCAACCACTCACGTTCCGCTCACTGGCCGATGCAGCGGCACGATGGATCACCGAACTCAGCGTCACCCGCGCCCATGTCGTGGGCATCTCGATGGGCGGCATGGTCGCCCAGTATCTCGCGGCGTGGCACCCCGCCACCGTGCGGTCGCTGACGCTGCTGTCCACCAGTCCGGCGTTCGGGCTCGACGGCACCCGACCCGCCGACTGGCAGGCGGCCCGCCTCGCGCCACTCGACCAGGGCCTCCAGCCCGCCGACTTCGCCGACCGCGTCCTGCGCAGCATCGCAGGCCCGCACATCTCCCCGTCGGCGCTCGAGGCACAGCGAGCAGCGATGGCTCGCGTGAGCAGCGAGGCGCTGCGCCGCAGCATCGAGTGCCTCGTCTCGCACGACAGCCGACCGCTGCTGGCCACCATCCACGCACCCACGCTCGTGCTCGTCGGTTCACTCGACGCCGAGACGCCTCCGGCCTACTCGCGTGCACTCGCCGATCACATCCCCGATGCCAGCCTGTTCGTCGTGCCCGACGCAGGACACCTGCTCAATGCCGAAGCACCCGACGCCGTCAACGATCTGATCCTCGCCCATCTCGACCGAGTGGAGTCCGTATGAGCCAGCCCGCCACCGAATGGCGTTTCATCCGCGCGTTCGCCGCGCACTTCGCGCGCTGCGGACTGCACGAGGGCGAGAAGGTGGCGCTGCTCAGCGAGTCGCAGAGCCGTCACGCCCTGGTGGAGACCGCACGCCTCGCTGCCCAGTCGCTCGGCGGCCGAGTGTTCGACATCGTCGTGCCCACCCCGCCATCGGCGCATCCCGTGCCCATCCGATCCACCGGTGCGTCGCAGGCCATCGCCCACCACGACGCCGTCATCGCCGCCCTGGTGCACAGCGACCTGGTGATCGACTGCACGGTGGAGGGCCTGCTGCACTCCCCCGAACTCGGCCGCATCCTCGGTGGCAGCGCCCGCGTGCTGATGATCTCCAACGAGCACCCCGAGGTGCTGGAGCGCCTGGGTTGGGACGACGACCTGCCCCGCCGCGTGGCGCTCGGTCACGAATGGCTGAAGGCCGCCTCCGTGTTGCACGCATCCAGCGACGCGGGCACCGATCTCACCGTGCAGCTCGCCGGCGGGTTCAGTGCCGGCTCCACCGGTCTCACCGACGGCCCGGGCTCCATCGCCCACTGGCCCGGCGGTCTGGTGCTCACCTTCCCTGCGGCGCACTCCGTGCAGGGCACCGTGGTGCTCGCCCCCGGCGACATGAACCTCACGTTCAACCGGCTGGTCGAGTCACCGGTCACGCTGCACATCGTCGACGACCACATCGAGGAGATCGAGGGCGACGGCGTCGACGCCATCCTGTTCCGTTCGTACCTGTCGGCGTTCGGCGATCGCGAGAGCTACGCCACCAGCCATGTCGGTTGGGGCATGAACCAGTTCGCCCGCTGGGACTCGGCCCAACTGTTCGACAAGCGCGAGACCTGGGGCACCGAGGCGCGCGCCTACGCCGGCAACTTCCTGTACTCCACCGGTGCGAACGAGACGGCGGGCCGATTCACCGCCGGGCACTTCGATCTGCCGATGCGCAACTGCACCGTGCGGCTCGACGACCGTGTAGTGGTGGATCACGGCGTGCTCGCACCAGAATTGGCGCCATGACCAGCGACCCGCGCGCCGTGGAATCCGCACAGGTGGTGCTGCCCGCCACCGAACCGATCTCCACCACCATCGACTTCTTCACGTCGCTCGGGTTCAAGGTGCGCACCATCGTGCCGGCCGACCACCCGCGCATGGCCGTGCTCGCCGGCCACGGCCTCACGCTGCGGCTGGAATCGGGCAGCGCGCTGCCCCCCGGGCGGCTGCGGCTGCTCACCACCGGCGACGCGCCGGGCGAGATGACCGGCCCGAACGGCACCGTCGTCGAGTTCGCGCCTGCACACCCGCCCCTGCACATCCCCGAACTGGAGGAGGCGTTCGTGGTGAGCCGTGCGCCGCGCCCTGGCGACGACGCGGGGTTCGGCGAGGGTCGCGCCGGCATGCGCTACCGCGACCTCATCCCCGGCCGACTGGGCGGGCGGTTCATCGCCTCGCACATCCTCATCCCCGAGGGTGGTCCGGTGGCCGACTACGTGCACTACCACCACATCCGGTTCCAGATGATCTACTGCCATCGCGGCTGGGTGAAGGTGGCCTACGAGGACCAGGGCGAGCCGATGATGATGCACGAGGGCGACTGCTTCCTGCAGCCGTCCACCATCCGCCACCGGGTGCTGGAGGCCAGCGATCGCATGCAGGTCGTGGAGATCGGTTGCCCGGCCGAGCACGAGACCTGGGGCGACCCCGACACCGTGCTGCCCACCGCAGCCGTGCTGCCCGACCGCGGCTACGGCGACGATGGCCACCGTTTCGTGTTCCACCGCGCGGCCGACGCCACCTGGTCGCCCTGGCGCCTGGCCGGCTATGAGCATCGCGACACGGGCATCGGCACCGCCACCGACGGCGTGGCCGCCGCCCGCGTCGTGCGCCCGGTCGGCTCCCCCGCTCCGGTCACCACGTCGCACGACGCCGAGTTCGTGTTCACGTTCGTGCTCGACGGCGCCATCACCCTGCAGCGCGCCGACGACGAACCGCTGCGACTGGGCGAGGGCGACTCGTTCGTGATGCCGGCGCACACGCCGTACACCCTTAGCGACCCGTCGGCCGATCTGCAACTGCTCGACGTCACCCTGCCGGCCATCGTCAGCTGATCGGCGGCTCGAACGCCGCGTCGTCATCGATCTCGAGGTCGCGGAGGTGCATGAACCGAAGTCGGGCGCGCAGACCTTCGAGCCAGGTGATGTCGCGTTCGGGTGGACCCTGAGCGTCGTGGTCGTGGAGATGAGGCAGGCGGTTGTGCGGGGTGCACTCGGGCCTGCCGTTGAACTGGCTGGTCTGCCCGCCCCGGGCCGCGGGTGTTCGATGGTCGATGTCGCACTCGGCGGCGGGCGTGGGGCACACCGACGGGTGCTGGCAGCGCCGATCGCGCACCTTGATGGCCCGGCGGAGCGCGCCCGTGAACGTGCGCCGGCGTGACACACCGAGCACCGTGTGGGTGCCGTCGAACAGGAACGCCTCGAGCATCGCGGAGTCGAGCAGCCCGGCGAGCTGCTCGGGTGCGACCACGGTGCCCGAGGCGAGCTGGCACAGCCGGGCAGCGGTCTCGACACCGACGATGACCTCGATGAGCGGCCGAGCCGGCACGCCGGTGGCCCCCGACGATCGAGTGGCCATGCGCACCAGCGCCGCGGCGCGGCGTTCGGCCGTGGTGCGCCGCACTCCATCGCGGCGGTCGTCGGCCGCCACGTCGCGCATCAGCCGGGCGAGTTCGTTGGCCACGATCTCGCCGTCGACCGCCTCCAACCGCCCGACCAGCGTCAGTTCGCCCGAGTCGTGGTCGCGCGACTGGTACAGCGCCGATGGCCTCGGTGAGCGAGGAGCGCGACCGAGTTCGTCGTCGGCCAGCGCTGCCCAGTAGAGGACCGCTCGCCGAGCGTCGTCGAACAGCGGCATGCCCGCACAGGTGTCGACCAGCGTTGCCTCGTGCTGCAGGAACAGCTCGAACCGCACGCCGCCGCAGTGGCGGACGAACAGATCGACATGATCCATCGACAACCGCCCCACCACCACCGCCGCACGCGTGTGGGGCATCCGTGTGAGGAGGCGTGCCCGGCGCAGCTCGTTGGCTGCCTGCCGGTGATCGCAGTGGGCGTCGCGCCCGAGCGCCAACGACGCCCGCAATGAGCCGTCGGCCTCCCACACACGCGACGACTCCCACGGCGCCAACGCATCGGCCGCAGCCACCGCCAACCGATCACGCTCGCGCTGCATCGCGACCAGGAAGTCCTGGGCCTCGTCCGCCTCGAATGCAGCATCAGGCAGCGCGAGCAGTTGCTCCACGATGTCGTGCAACTGCTGCACCAGATGGGCCGGCGAGGTCATACCCCCATTGAACCGAAGGGGTGTGACAGGGTTACCGCCTCAGGCGTCGAGCACGTCGAGCACCTGGCCGAGCCACTCGATCGCGTCCTGCGTGATCGGGTCGACCACCAGCATCAGGTGGCTCGCACCAGCCATGCCGAAGGCGGCGAGTTGTTCGGCCAACTCCTGCGGCGAACCACGCAGCGGGGCGATGCGGGCCATCGACGGATCGCCCATCGTGCGACCCACACCACCGGGCACCTGCACGTACACGCACGCCGTGGCCTCCGCCTCGTCGGGGTCGCGGCCGGCCGCGGCGGTGCGGGCACGCATGTCGGCCACCACCTCGGCGAAGCCTTCGGGCGTGTTGCCGAAGATGCTCCACCACACGTTCCACGAGTCGACGTGCGGGAGTGCGATGGACGCCATGCGCGGGCTGTTCGAGCCGAGCATCAGCACCGGGCCGCCGGGACGGGTGGGCGGCGGGTCGATGACGCAGCGGTCGAGCGTGTAGTAGGTGCCCGAATGGGTGACGGTCTCCCCCGCCAACAGCCGACGCAGCAGGCCGAACGCCTCCTCGAACCGGTCGACACGCCGGTCGAACGGCAGGCCGTAGGCGCGGTACTCGCGCTCGTTCCAGCCCGACCCGACGCCGAGCACGAACCGGCCGCCGGAGATGGCGTCGATGGTGGCCGACATCTTGGCGATCATCGCCGGGTCGTGGAAGCCGAGCGACGACACCAGCGTGCCGAGCTGCAGCCGCTCGGTCACCGCGGACAGCGCCGCCACCGAGGTGTACACCTCCCACGGCCCACGGGGTGTGCCGTCGGGCAGGTCGTAGATGAGATGGTCACCGAGCCAGGCGGAGTCGAACCCCACCCGCTCGGCGGCCTGGGTCATCGCGATGAGTTCGGGCCACGGCACGCGCCGCTCCACTTCGGGCAGCTGCACACCGATCTTCAGCGGTCGAGTCATGACCCGACACTAGGGGCGCTCAGCCGGGCGTGTCCGATCCGCGCAGGGCGGCCAGCAGGGTGCGGTAGTCGTCGGGCGAGATCTCGCTACGCGCCAAACGCTCGGCGAGGATGGCCTCGGCGTTCGCCGTGGGCGACACCGGTGCGGCCACGGGCGCGGCCGGCACAGCCGCTGCGGCCGAACGGTTGCGGGTGAACAGCCACACGACCAGGCCGATGGCCACACCGAGCAGGATCAGCCCGATGAGCCCGAACCACGGCCCTCCATCGTGACGGCCCCAGCCGTCCATTCCCATGCCTCGATCGGCCACGTAGTTGAGTGCGTTCGTCATGAGGCGACCATAACGGCGACCCGCACCGATGTCGGTGAGAGCAACACGAGAGTTCGGTGAGAAACGTCAGCCGGCCAACACCGACTGCAGCGCAGCGTCGATGTACGGCGCGAGGAACACCGATGCCGTGGCGGTGATGTGGCTGTTGTCGCGGTACATCAACACGTTGCCCACGATGACCGGGCAGGCGGTGTCGGTGCACATCCAGTCGCTGGTCGGGATGAAGTCGGCGTCGTACGTCGCCGCCACGTCGCGTTCCACCCCCAGCCGGCTCGGACGCACCGCGCCCTCACGGGAGTTCATGCACGCCTGCGCGTTCGACAGGTTCCCCGCCAGACAGCTCGGCACGTCGTCGAGCGGCGTGGCCGAGTCGCCCAGCAACAGCAGATGATCGGTGAGCGGACGCACCTTCGACACCGTGAGGTCGATGCCCTCGCGCCACACGGTGTCGGGGTCGCGACCCGCGGCCGAACCGACCTGCTTGTACCGGTAGGCCGACATCACCACCAATGCAGGGCGGATCTGCCCGATCTGGGCGATCACGTCCTCACGCCACGGCACGCAGTCGGTGCGGTTCGGGTCCTTGTCGGTGGGGATCTCGGCCGTCGGGCAGGCCTTCTTCACGTGCACCAGCAGACGCCAGCCGCGCTGCGACGCCACCTGGTGCATGGCGGGCATCCACTGCGCCGCGTGCGAGTCGCCGAACAGCACGACGGTGATCGCACCGTTGGGGTCACCGTAGATGCACTGCTTCGGCTGGTTCACGCCCACGTCGAGGATGCAGCCGTTGTCGTAGATCGGTGGAAGATCGCCACGAGCGTTCGACAGGCTGGGTGACAGGTTGCTCGGCACCTTGCTGGTCTGCACGCCTGCCTCCAGGGTGGGCAGGTTCGCTTCGATGAGTGCGGCGAGTGCGGCGGGGTTGTCGTGCGATGCGTCGGCCACGGGTGCCGGCGCGGTCGTCGTGGTGGCGAGCGCCGTGGTCGACGTCGCTCCCGGCAACGTGCTGGGCGGCACCGTGGACGGCACCGTGGTGGATGCGTCGACCACCAGCGTGGGCGCCACCGCTTCCACACCGGCATCCAACGTGGGCGGGTTGTTGATCATCAGCGCCGCGCCGCCCACACCGATGAGCGCGATCCAGGCGCCCATCGCCAGGCTGCGTGCTGGCGACGCCGAGAGCGCCTTCGAATGGCGCACCGGGTTCTCGAGCAGGTGGTAGCTGAGCGCAGCGAGTGCCACCGAGAGCACCAGCAGCAGCACCCTCGTGCCGGCCGGGAGCGGGCCCCACTGGCGGTCGGCGAGGATGAGGATCGGGAAGTGCCACAGGTAGATCGCGTAGCTGCGGCCGCCCAGCCACTGCATCACGGGGTTCGACAGCAGCGCCGCCGGCCCGCCCGCCGCCGTACCGGCGTTGATGACCATCGCGGTGGCCACCACGGGGACCACGGCGATCCAACCGGGGAACGAGTACGAGCCGTCGAGCAGCAACGCCGCCGCGACGATGGTGGCGAGCCCGATCCACCCGAACAGACCGCGCTGCCGCTCGCGCATGCCCACCACGGTGCCGCCGATGAATGCCAATGCCGCACCAGTGAGCAACTCCCACGCTCGCGCCGGCAGCATGAAGAACGCCCAAGGCTGGTTGCGACTGGTGATGGCCACGCACGCCACGAACGACACCAGCCACATCACACCGATCACGCCGCCCAGCGCTCGTCGGCCGAGCCGCAGGACGCGCGTGAGCACCATCAGCAGGGCGGGCCACACCAGGTAGAACTGCTCCTCCACCGCGAGGGACCAGAAGTGCAGCAATGGCGACGGCGGCAACTCCGAGGTCAAGTAGTCGCGGCCGACCGAGAAGAAACGGATGTTGGCCACGAACGCGCTCGCCGCAATGGCGTCGCGGGCCAACTCCTGCTGCGACAGACCATCGAGGATCGCCCGACCGGCCACCAATGTGCACACGAGCACCAGCCCCGATGCAGGCAGCAGACGGCGAGCGCGACGCGCCCAGAAGTTCGACAACGACACGGTGCCGGTGGTGCGCAGCTCACGCAGCAGCAGCGACGTGATGAGGAAGCC
>SXKB01000335.1 GCA_005778215.1 Actinomycetota bacterium
CACGCCATCGCCCAGGCGCTGTGGCACGGGAAGCTGTTCCACATCGACCTCAACGGCCAGCACGGCCCGAAGTTCGACCAGGACCTCGTGTTCGGGCACGGCGACCTGCTCAGCGCCTTCGCACTGGTCGACCTGCTGGAGAGCAGCGGGTACGACGGCCCACGCCACTTCGACTACAAGCCGCTGCGCACCGAGGCCGTCGACGGCGTGTGGGCGTCGGCGGCGTCGAACATGCGCACCTACCTGTTGCTGAAGGAGCGCGCACTCGCGTTCCGCGCCGACCCCGAGGTGCAGGAGGCCCTCGCCGAAGCCGGTGTGCCCGAATTGGCCACACCCACGTTGGCGCCCGGCGAGTCGTACGCCGATCTGCTGGCCGACACCACCGCGTTCGAGACGTTCGACGTGGAGGCGAAGGGGGCGCGTTCGCACGGCGCCGTCCGCCTCGATCAACTCGCGCTCGAGCACCTGCTCGGCGCACGCTGACCATGCCGCTCGTCGCCGGCGTCGACTCGTCGACCTCGGCGTGCAAGGTGGAGATCCGCGACGCCGACACCGGTGAGGTGGTGGCGTCGGGCCGCGCGGCACATCCCGCCACCACCCCGCCGCGCAGCGAGCAGGATCCGGCGGCATGGGCTGCGGCGTTCGACGCCGCATGGGCCGAGGCCGGCGCCGACGGATCCAATCGACCCGCAGCCATCGCCATCGCGGGCCAGCAGCACGGCATGGTGGTGAGCGACGCCGACGGCACCCCGCTGCGCGCGGCCAAGCTGTGGAACGACACCGAGTCGGCACCCGACGCCGATGCGCTCGTGGCCGAACTCGGCGCGGCGGCATGGGCCGCGGCGTGCGGCAGCGTGCCGGTGCCCAGCTTCACCATCACGAAACTCCGCTGGTTGCGCCGCAACGAACCGGACGTCTTCGCACGGGTCGCGCGCGTGCAGTTGCCGCACGACTGGCTGACAGCGCGGCTCACCGGCCGCTCCACCACCGATCGCGGCGACGTATCAGGTACGGGCTGGTGGTCGCCCGCGGAGGAGCGCTATCGCCTCGACCTGCTCGGCCTCGTCGACCCCGACACCGACTGGCTGCCCATGCTGCCCGCCGTGCTCGGCCCCACCCAGGCGGCTGGCGAGTGGCACGGCATCGTGGTGGCGCCGGGCACTGGCGACAACATGGCCGCGGCGCTCGGCCTCGGGCTGCGCCCGGGTGATCTGGCCATCAGCCTCGGCACCAGCGGCACGGCGTTCGCTGTGCGCGCCGAACCCGGCAACGATGCCACCGGCATCGTGGCGGGCTTCGCGGACGCGAACGGTCGGCACCTGCCCCTGGTGTGCACCCTGAACGCGACGAAGGTCACCGACGCAGTGGCGCGACTGCTCGGCGTCGATGCAGCGACGCTCGACCAGTTGGCCGCCAGGGTGCCGTGCGGCGCCGACGGCGTGACGCTGGTGCCGCACCTCGACGGCGAGCGCACCCCGAACCTGCCCGATGCCACCGGCACCTTGGTGGGCATGCGGTCCGACATCTCGCGGGAGCAGTTCGCTCGCGCTGCGTTCGACGGCGTGGTGTGCAACCTGCTCGCCGGTGCCGATCACCTCGGCCCGTGCGACGGCCGCGTGTTCCTGGTGGGCGGCGGTGCGCGCAGCGCCACCTACCGGCAGACGGTCGCCGATCTCACCGGCACGAACGTCATCGTGCCCCGCGATCAGGAACTGGTGGCCAGAGGCGCGGCGGTACAGGCCGCTGCCGCGTTGCTGGGCACGTCGATCGACGAGGTGATGGATGCCTGGGCGCTCGACGCCGTGCACGTGGAGGCCGACACGACCATCGACCGGAACGGCGTTCGCGAGGCGTTCGCCGCTGCCGCCGCACACGCACGCCGCTGACCGGATGCGGGTTCAGACTCGCAACCGAACGAGCCACCGCACGACGAGGCCCACCAGCAGCGCTGCGCCACCGGTGAGCACCACGGCGGCCGGCAGCGCGACCGCCAGCGTGCAGCAGCCCACGAAACCGACGATCGCGAACGCCCGCGGCCATCGACGCTGCTGCGTCGTGAGGGAGAGCGCCGCAGCGTTCGTGACGGCGTAGTACGTCAGCACCGCCACGCCCGACACGCCGATGGCGCTGCGCAGGTCGAGCACCACCACGAG
Organism: Actinomycetota bacterium; assembly: GCA_005778215.1. Taxonomy (GTDB): domain Bacteria; phylum Actinomycetota; class Acidimicrobiia; order Acidimicrobiales; family Ilumatobacteraceae; genus UBA668. The sequence continues at coordinate 2,154 of SXKB01000335.1, forward strand.
CGCGATCGCCACCGCGGCAACGGTGAGTTCGGCGCGCAGTGGCAGCGGTCGGCGGTGATCGACGTGCGCGAACCACACCGGAAGCTCGCGGTCGCGTGCCATCGCCATCGCCGTGCGGGAGATGCCGGGGATGAGGTTCAGCAAGACGCCGAGTGCCGCCACACCCGCACCGACGCGCACCACGGGTGCCAACCCCTCGAGCCGGCCTGCTTCCACCACCAACCGGAGTGGTGCGGCACTGTCGGCGAGTTGGTCGACCGGCACGACCGCAAGGGCCGTCACGCCCACCACGGCATACACCACCAGCACCGCCGCCAGCGCGAGCGGGATCGCACGCGTGATGGTGCGGGCTGGGTCGCGCACCTCTTCCCCCAGCGTCGCGATGCGCGCGTACCCGGCGAACGCGAAGAACAGGAAGCCTGCCGACTCCAACACCCCGAGCAGGTCGGACTCGATCGGCATCAACCGACCCAGGTCCGCCGAGCCGCTGGACCACCCCGCCACCACCACGGCCGTCAACGCGCCGAGGGAGACGACGAGCAACAGGCGGGTCACCGCCACGGTGCGGGTCAGCCCACCGATGTTGACCGCGGTGATGGCGACCACCGCGACCACGGCGACGGCGCGGTCGTGGGCGGGCCACAGGTAGGCACCCACGGTGAGCGCCATCGCGGCGCACGACGCCGTCTTGCCGACCACGAAGCCCCAGCCGGCGAGGTACCCCCACACCGGGCCGAGTTGGCGGCGTCCGTACAGATACGTGCCACCCGACGCCGGATGCACGGCTGCCAACTGCGCCGACGACGTGGCATTGCAGAAGGCCACCACCGCAGCGATCACCAACCCGATGGCGAGACCGTTCCCCGCGGCAGCAGCGGCCGGTCCCCACGCCGCGAACACACCGGCGCCGATCATCGAGCCCATGCCGATGATGACTGCGTCGCTCACGCCCAGCGAGCGGACGAGGATGCGTTCGCTCATCGCGCCACCATGGCCGCACTGTAGGAGACGCGCCCGAACGGCAGGGCGACCCGCGCGCAGCGGCAAGAATGACGCCGTGACCGCCGAGGAACCGAGCCAACCAGTACAACCGCCCGATCCGCTGATCGGCTCACGCAGCGTCCGGCGCCGACTGCTCTCCATCGAAGCGGCCGCCATCGCGGGCATCGTGTGCGCGATCGGCTGGTCGCTCGCCCTGCGCGGCCTGCTGTCGGCCCCCGGCATCGGTGCCACCGACGACGAAGTGCTCGAGTACTACTCGAACCGTTCGAACGGCACGGCGGCCATCATCTGGCTGCAGGTGCTGGTGGTGGCCACCATCGCATTCCTGTGGTTCGTGGGTGTGGTCCGTGGTCGTATCGGCGACCGCGAACCGCGGCTGTTCGGCACCGTGTTCTTCGGCTCCAGCGTGCTGCTCGCGGCCCTGCTGTTCGTCGGCACTGCGCTGCTGGCCGCGCCGGCGATGCTGCTCACCGTCGGCGACCGGATCCCCGATCCCGACGCGGTCGCGCTCACACGTTCCGCCGCGGCGATCGTGCTCTCGGTGTTCGCCCCACGCATCGCGACGCTGCTGATGTTCTCCACCGCCAGCCTCGGGCGTGCCACCGGCGCCCTCCCGAAGTGGCTGATCTGGGTCACCTACATCGTCGGCGCGTACGAGTTCGTCAACGTCAGCATCGACGCACCCACCGTGTACACCGTGCCGCTGTGGATCGCCGCGGTCAGCGTCGTGCTGCTGGTGCGCCGCCCGCCACAGGGCTTCGCCCTCGACCCGGGCGCCACGGCGCCGGCCTGACCGGAAGGACCTTCGTCGTGCAGTTCCTGATCTCCGTCATCGATCACGAGACGGGCAGCGCCACGCCCGCTGAGATGGCGGCCATCGATGCGTTCAACGCTCGCCTCGTGGCGGACGGCCACTGGGTGTTCGCCGGCGGGCTCACGGCGCCGGGCGAAGCGGTTGTGCTCGACGGTCGCGGTGACCACCCGACGGAGCAGGCCGGCACGCTGGCCCCCGGGGGCGACGACTACCTGAGCGGGTGCTGGATCATCACCGCGACCGACCTCGAGACGGCGCGAGCGCTCGCCCTGGAGGCCTCGCGCTGCTGCAATCGCCGGGTGGAGCTGCGCCCGTTCCTGGGCAGCTGATCAGCTCACCGAGGGCAAGGCGATGGAGAAGATCCTGCGCGCTGGCTGGACCGTCACCAGATGTCGCCGACGGTCCACCCGTTCGGGAACGGGTCGGTGGGGTCGACGACGTACTGTGCGAACCCGGTGATCCATCCGGTGCCCGAGATGCTGGGCACCACGGCCGGGCGGCCGCCGACGGTGGTCTCGGCGAGCAATCGTCCCGTGAACACCGTGCCGAGCACGCTCTCGTGGCGGAAGTCCTGGTCGAGACCCAGCAGGCCGCGAGCATGCAGGGTGGCCATGCGCGCACACGTGCCCGTGCCGCAGGGCGACCGGTCGAGCACGCCGGTCCACGTGGACGGTCGTTCCCAGTCGAGCGTGCCGGTGGACACGGTCACCGCGTTGCGCATCGAGTTGACGGGATCGTGTGCCGGCCCGGTGAGCTGCGCGATGGTGATGCCGGCGAACCCGGGATTCGACGGGTGCACGACCGGCACCTGCTCGGCGGCCGCCGCCTTCACCATCTCGGTGATGCGGGTGATGTCGGCACCTTCGTCGGGCGTGAGCCGCAGCCCGAACTGGGCTGCGTCGGCGATCGCGAAGAACATCCCCCCGTAGGCGACATCGACGAGCACGGTGCCGAGCGTGGGCACCTCGACGGGGTGGTCGAG
>SXKB01000043.1 GCA_005778215.1 Actinomycetota bacterium
AGCGCCTGGCCGGCCACCTGGCCGCCGAACACGCGTTGACGGTTCTCATCGGGTGACACACCTCGGAAGATGTTCACCTCGATGTTCTCCAGGTCGAGCAGGTCCACGAGTTCGTCGAGAGCAGTCATGCGCCTGTCATTCTCGCAGGCTCGTCAGGGTGCCGGCGTGCCGACCTTCCACAACACCCAGTCGTCATCGCTCCACACGACGGTCCAGCCCATCGCCTCGCCCTCGCGTTGGGTGATCAACGGTTGGCCGGTCTCCATGCCGCGTCGCATGAGCAGGAAGTCGGCCCGCTGCTGCACCACGTCGAGCGGGGTCGACTGCACGCCACGGCGATCCGTGTACAGGGTGAGGGCGCGCACCTTGAAGAACCCGATCACATCGTCCTGGTGCGTGTACGTGCGGACGGCTTCCCACGCGGCCTGGGCGTACGGCTGCTCGGGGCCGTCGGCCAGGTCGAGACCTGCGGCGCGCAGGTCGCGCATCTGGCTGGTGGCGTCGGCCACCTTCGGCAGGTGGTACGTGGTCAGCAGTGCGAGCGCGGCCACTGCCACCCACTTGCCGGCATGGCGGGGGAGTGGAAGGGCCGCCAGGGCCTGCGCGGCGAAGTACACGGCGAACGGCGTCGCGGTCATCAGGTACCGGCCCGACACCGCGGGGATCATGCCGGCGATGGTCATCGACCCGACGGCCACCACCACGAACGGGGCATCCAACGCCGGCGCCCGCCACAGCCGCACCACGATGCCGACCACCACGAGCAGCACCACCAGCAACAGCCACACCCCGCGCAACCCGGGGATGCCGAGCTGGTCGGCGAAGTTCACCCGGTACGGGCCCTGCAGCTTCCGCCACACCTGGTGCAACCCCGCGTCGTCGTACGAGGGTGCCAGCGCGCTGGGCAGCAGCAGCTGGAACACCACCACACCCACCACGAACGTGACGTAGGTGGTGGCCACTCGTCGGCGGTCGGCCAGCCGCCAGCGGCCGCGCAGATCGATGAGCTGCACGACGGCAATGGCGGCGATCATCGACAGCCCCTCGCGACGGATGTTGAACACCATCAGGGCCAGCAGGCCGAGCACCACGAGCTGTTGCTGGGTGGCCATGTGCAGGCGGTGGTGCACCCGACGGCACCGATCGAGCCACCACAGCGTGACCACCACGGCGAGCATGTAGGGCAGCTCGCTGAGCAGGTGGTCGGTGTGCACCAGGTACGCCAGCGACGTGCCCATCACCGCCACCACACCGAACGCGATCCAACGCGAGGCCCGGGCCCGGATGAGCTCGTGGAACACCCACAGGAACCCGCACAGGCAGGCGACGCCGATCAGCTTCAGCATCGAGTAGTCGAGCCCGAACAGGCGCACGAACGGGCTGAGCAGCAGCGGCCACCCCCACGGGTACACGTACGGGCTGAACCCGGGTTTCGCCGCGTTGCGCACGTTGAACGTGTTGTCGGCGATCACCTGGCCGATGTTGCCGTCGAAGATGCTGGTGGCCTGGCGCACGTACAGCGCGAAGTCGTCACCCCACGCGTGGCCGGTGTGGTGCTGCTGCACCGCGAGCCACGCAACGATGGGCAGGAACAGCAGCATCGCCGCGTGCCGCTGGGCGAACCCGATCGGCCGGTCGAACCAGCGGCCCTGCCCTTCGTGATCCGTCACGATCACGATTATGGTGCGCCGAATGTCGCTGCTGCCGCTCAATCCCGATGAACTGCTGTCCACCACGAGGGCGGTGCGCAAGCGCCTCGACTTCGACCGGCCGGTGCCCGACGAACTGATCCGCGAGTGCATCGAACTGTCGATGCAGTCGCCGAGCGGTTCGAACAATCCGACGATGCAGTTCGTGGTGGTGCGCGACCCGGCGAAGAAGGCAGCGATCGGCGAGATCTACCGGCAGTGCTTCGGCATGTACAAGACCTGGGACGGTGTCTACATCGGCAGCATCGACAAGGGCGACGAGGCGGCGAACGCGCAGCAGGCGCGCAGTGCTCAGTCGGCCGACTACCTGGGCGAGCGCATGGGCGACGCGCCGGCGCTCATCATCGCCTGCAACCAGGGTGGCCGCGCCGACGGCATGCCCGCGCTGATGTCGGCCAACATGTTCGGCAACGTGCTGCCGGCGATGTGGAGCTTCATGCTCGCCGCCCGCGCCCGCGGGTTGGGCACGTGCTGGACCACGCTGCACCTGGTGATGGAACAACAGGTGGCCGACGTGCTGGGCATCCCGTTCGACACCGTGCAGCAGGCGTGCCTGTCGCCCATCGCGTTCACGAAGGGCACCGACTTCAAGCCGGCGCAGCGCCCCGACGCCGACACCATCATCCACTGGGACCAGTGGTGAGCCTCGATCCCGCGTTGCGGGCCCACGCGCTCGCAGCGAAGGGGTTCATGCCCGAGGACGAGGGCGATGCGTTGTACGACGCGGCCGTCGCCGCCGGCCGTGCCGTGCCGGGTCTGCCGTTCCTGGAGGTCGGCTCGTACTGCGGTCGCTCCACCGTGTGGTTGGGCGGCGCTGCCCGCGAGGCCGGCACCGTGCTGTTCGCCGTCGACCACCATCGCGGCAGCGAGGAGAACCAGGCCGGCTGGGAGCACCACGACACCACGGTGGTCGACCCGCGCATCGGGAAGATGGACACGCTGCCGTTCTTCCGCGCCACCATCCACGACGCCGGACTCGAGGACGTGGTGTTCGCCGTCGTGGGCCTGTCCCCGCGCGTCGCCGCCAACCTGCGTACCCCGCTCGCGTTCCTGTTCATCGACGGCGGCCACGGCGAGGAGCCGGCCCGGCTCGACTACGAGGGCTGGACGCCGCTGGTGGCGGTGGGTGGCACGCTGGCCATCCACGACGTGTTCCCCGACCCCGCCGACGGCGGCCGCCCGCCGTACGAGCAGATCTTCGTGCCGGCACTCGAGAGCGGCCGGTTCCGCCTGGTGAGCGCCACCGGCAGCCTCCGCGTCCTCCAACGCGTCGACTGACCCGTCGCGCGGCCCGCCCGCCTCGGGCGCGAAAGCTCCCGAACTCGGGTCATCGCTCGCCCATGGGCGCGGAACCGCCCGAAGTTGGGTCACTGCGCGCCCGTGGGCGCGAAACGTCCTGCTGGTGGAATGGACGTTCGTCCCTGCCGGAGGGCTGGAACGAACGTGCCAGAATGGGCGCATGGCGTTCGAACGTGTCGCAGTACTGGGTCTCGGCAAGGTGGGCCTGCTGGCCGCCACACTCCTGCACGAGGCAGGGTTCGAGGTGGTGGGCATCGACACCCGCCCGCCGCGTGTGACGCCGCCGTTCGCCACCCGCGTGGCCGACATGGGCTCGGCCGACGAGGTGCGCGGCGCACTCGGTGAGGTGCAGGCCGTGCTGTCGTGCCTGCCGTACCACCTCAACCTCGCGCTCGCCGAGGTGGCCCACGAACTCGGTCTGCACTACTTCGACCTCACCGAGGACGTGCCCACCACGAAGGCCATCATCGAGATGAGCGCCACCTCGAAGGGCATCATGGCCCCGCAGTGCGGACTCGCCCCGGGCTTCGTGGGCATCGTCGCCGCGTCGCTCATCGAGCATTTCGACGTGTGCCGCTCGGTGCGGCTGCGCGTGGGTGCGCTGCCGCAGCACCCCACCGGCCTGCTGGGCTACGCGTTCAACTGGTCGCCCGAAGGTGTGGTGAACGAGTACCTCAACGACTGCGAGGTCATCGAGGGCGGTGTGCGCAAGACGGTGTCGTCGATGGAGTGGAAGGAGACGCTCATCATCGACGGGCGTCAGCTCGAGGCGTTCACCACGTCGGGCGGCCTCGGTTCGATGTGCGAGACGTACCACGGTGTGGTGGAGAACATCGACTACAAGACCATCCGGTACCCGGGGCACATGGATCTGATGAATTTCTTCTTCCACGAACTGCTGATGCGCGACCGTCGCGCCTTGGCGGGCGAGATCCTCACCCACGCCAAGCCGCCCGTCGACGACGACGTGGTGTACGTGCACGTCGCCGCCGAGGGTCTGGTGCACGGCCAGCTGCGCCGCCAGGAGTACGTGCGCGCGTTCCGGCCGATCGAGGTGGCCGGGCAGATGCGCACGGCCATCGCGTGGACCACGGCGGGTTCGGCCGCGGCGGTGATCGAGATGGTGCGCAACGGCACGCTGCCGCGTCAGGGTTTCCTGAAGCAGGAGCAGATCCCGCTCGCCGCCTTCCTCGACACCCCCACCGGCCGGCTCTTCACCCGCCCCTGAGGGGTCAGCCGAACTGGACGCCTTGGGCGAGGGGGAGTGCGTTCGAGTAGTTGATGGTGTTCGTGGCCCGACGCATGTAGCCCTTCCACGCATCACTGCCGCTCTCGCGGCCGCCGCCGGTGGTCTTCTCGCCGCCGAACGCACCACCGATCTCGGCGCCGCTGGGCCCGATGTTCACGTTGGCGATGCCGCAGTCGCTGCCGGCCGCGCTCATGAACGCTTCCGCCTCACGCACGTCGGTGGTGAAGATGCTGCTGGCCAGACCCTGCGGCACCCCGTTCTGCAACGCCACCGCCTCGTCGAACGAGTCGTACGTGAGCACGTACAGGATGGGCGCGAACGTCTCCTCCGCCACGATGGTGCTCTGACCCGGCATCGACACGATGGCCGGGCGCACGTACGCCGCATCGGGGGCGATGTCGGCCAGCTCACGCGTGCCACCCACCACCACGCTGCCGCCCTCCGACTGCGCGGTGGCGATGGCGGCCATCATCCGGTCCATCGATGACACGGTGACGAGCGGGCCGACCAGCGTGCTCGCCTCGAGCGGGCTGCCCACCGGGAGGCTGGCGTAGGCGGTGGACAGACGGCCGAGCACTTCGTCGAGACGCGACCGATGGGTGATGAGGCGGCGCAGCGTGGTGCAGCGCTGGCCGGCCGTGCCGGCCGCGGAGAAGGTGACACCACGGGCCACCAGCTCGATGTCGGCGCTGGGCGTGATGATGGCCGCATTGTTGCCGCCGAGTTCGAGGATGCTGCGACCGAAGCGTGCGGCCACGACCGGGCCCACCTTGCGACCCATCGCCGTGCTGCCCGTGGCGCTGACGATGGCCACGCCCTCGTGCGCCACGAGCTCGGCGCCCACGGCACCGTCGCCCAGCACCACCTGGCTCAGGTCGGCCGGCACGTCCATGCCCGCCGCGGCCTTCTGGAACAACCCGTTCGCCGCGAGCGCGGTGAGGGGCGTGAGCTCGCTCGGCTTCCAGATCACCGGGTTGCCGCACACGATGGCCAGCGCCGCGTTCCAGCTCCAGACGGCGACAGGGAAGTTGAACGCCGAGATCACCAGCGTCGGACCCATCGGGTGCCACTGCTCCATCAGACGGTGACCGGGGCGCTCACTGGCG
>SXKB01000336.1 GCA_005778215.1 Actinomycetota bacterium
GGTGAGGTCGAACGAGGGAAGGTGCGGCGTGTCGATGCGGCGACGCTAGCGGCCGGACCGCCATCGCCGGATCGGCACTCGGTCTTGATCTGCGGCCCGTCGAACTGACCGTTCCGACACAAACCTGATCGATGGCGCGAAGAATCATCCGCAACATCAAGGACACGTTCCGGCACGTCCCGTCTCGAGGAGGCGCTGACCTGGGGTGATGCCCGAACTGCCTGATTTCTCTCAAGATCCGAAGATCAAGAGCCGATCAACTCATCAGATGTCGGTGCAGCACCGACCTCCGAACCTGAACATCTGAAGGGAAACACCATGACTCGCAAGCACAAGTTCGGCATCGCCGGCATCCTCGCCGCGCTGCTGCTGGGTGGCGGCGTGGCAGTGGCGTTGTGGTCGACGACGGGCATCGGTACGGGTTCGGCGAAGGCCGACACCGTGCAGACGGCCACCGTGACGGCCGCGACGGGCACCGCCGATCTGTACCCCGGCTTCACCGGCGGCGACGTGTACTTCACGATCACCAACCCGAACCCGTTCCCGGTGGAGTTCACCGCGATGACCGCCGGCACCGTGGTGTCGAGCGATCCGGTGAACTGCCCGGCCGCGAACATCTCGGTGGCCGGTGCCACCGGCCTCAGCATCACCGTGCCGGCCAACACGACGAGCTCGACCCAGTCGATCGCCGACGTCGTGACGATGGTGCTCGCTGCGCCGAACGGCTGCCAGGGCGTGAGCTTCACCATTCCGCTCCAGCTCGCCGGTACCCAGGCCTGAGTTCACCATGTTCGCAAAGGCAGTGGTCGTCGCGTCGTTGACGGCCACTGCCTTTGTCGCGTCCGTGGCCACGCCGGTCTCGGCGCTGTTCGACGTGACGGCCGTCGGTGTCGCGACGTCGGCCACGCAGTCGGTGCCTGCTTCGACGGCCCCCGTCGCCGTGGCCAGCGGTCGCGACGTGACGGTGTCGTGGTCGAGCATCACGTTGGCGGGTGGCCAGCCGGCCACCGGGTACGTGGTGCGTCGCTACGACCTGGCCGGAGTGTCGCAGACCGTGTTGTCGGCGTGCACGCTGGTGATGTCGCCCAGTTGTGTGGAGCACTCGGTGCCCGCCGGTAGCTGGAAGTACACCGTGCAGCCGCTGGTGGGCAACTGGGCTGGTCCGGAGAGCCAGCTGAGCTCGGTCGTCACCGTCGCCGACGCCTCCTTCGTGTTGTCGAGCACCGCAACGATCACGTCGCTGCCGGCCACGGTGACCGGCACCATCAGCAACTTCGTCGCTGGGTCGGCGGTCACCTACCGACTCGACTCGACGAGCGGCACCGTGCTCGCGGGGTCGCCGACCACCGTGGCGTCCGGCGGCACGATGCCGGTGAGTGTGACGCTGCCGGCCGGCACCACCGACGCGCCGCACAGCATCGTCGTGATGGACGCTGCCGGCACGGTGGCGTCAGCGGCCGTCAACATCGTGATGCCGCCGGCGATGACGTCGATGGCGATGCGCGACACCGATGTCGACGGCAAGGTGGACCGGGTCGACGTGGTGTTCGACGACGTCCTCTCCTCGTACACCGCAGGGGTCGCCCCGTGGACCCTCACCAACATTCCGTCGGGCGGAACGCTGGCAGGGGTGACGGTGAGCGGGAACACCGCGACCTTGTCGATCAACGAGGGCGCCGGCGCGGCCAACACCGCCGTCGGTGCGTTCACGGTGGCACTCGCCGCCCATCCGGGTGGTGTGCGCGACGTCAACGGGCACCCGTCGTCGTTCGCCGCCACGGCGCCGACCGACCTGGCGGCACCGGTGGTGAGCTCGCTCGGCCTGCTCGACACCAACGGCAACGGCAAGGTCGACCGTGTGTCGGCCGTGTTCAGCGAGTCCCTCGCCGCCTACACCGCTGGGACCACGCCGTGGACGCTGGCCAGCGTGCCGTCGAGCGGCACGCTGTCGTCGGTGTCGGTCGCCACCAACACGGCCACCCTCACCATCGCCGAGGGTGCAGGTGCAGCCAACACGGCCGTCGGTGGCATGACCGTCGCGCTCGCTGCGGGCGCCACCGGCATCCGTGACGCTGCCGGCAACCAGGCGGCGTTCGCCGCCCGAGCGCCCCAGGACATGGCGGCACCCGTGCCGATGACCATCGCCGACACGAACGGCACGATCAACGGCCGCATCCAGGCGGGCGACACGATCTCGATCACCTTCAGCGAAGCGCTGGCGCCGGCGTCGGTGCCGTCGTCGACCACGGTGTCGATCACCGACCCGCTCGGCACGGGGAACGACACGCTCACGATGGTCGGCGTGAGCGATGGTGCCCGAACGCTGGGCGCCACCGGCTACGTGACCACCGATGGTGGTGTGGCGTCGTTCGCGGCGTCCACGGTGGCGCTGCTGACGAGCAACACGGTGATCCGCGTGACCGTGGGCGCCACCTGCAGCGGTACCGGCTGCGCTGGCATCGCCACGCAGACCTCGAACGGCACGTACTCGTACCTGGCTGCGCCCTCCATCACCGACCTCGCCGGCAACGCCGCCTCCACCACGGTGCGCTCCAGGAGCGCCCGGTACTTCTGACCCGTCAGGTGGCGAGCCGCCGCGCGATGTGGCGATCGAAGTCGTAGACGTTGCGCTCGTACTGGCTGAGCGGACCGCGCTCGAACTGGGGGCCGTCGGCACTGCGCCGTACGCCCTCGGCGACCGGCTGGTCCTCGGCGTTCACGGCGTGCAGGAGCGACAGGATCGACGCCACGTACGCGTCGCGATCGGGTTGTGCGGCCAGCACGCCGGGTGCCACCGACACGTCCCAGCGGATGCGCACCCGGTCGGTGTCGATCGGCGTGAGCTGCAGGTACCAGAGGTAGTCGGGTTGTAGTTGCATCACGTGCGTGGGGAACACCGCGGCGAGCACCACGGCACGACGCCAGTCACCCTGCAGCGCGGTGTTGTCGGGGTGGGCCATCTCGTCACGGTCGAGTGCCACGTGGTGCGCCCACGCGTCGGTGCCCGGGTACATCGTCGTGTTCAGCGGGCTGCCGCTGTTGGTGCCGAACGTGGCGCGGTGCACCTTGAACACGTGGTACGTGTCCATGAAGTTCTCGGCGAGCAGCTTCCAGTTGGTCTGCCACACGTCGACCTGCTGGTGCACGGGGACGTAGTCGGCCATGTGGAACCGGCCGACCGCCTCGGTGAGGCCCTCGAGCCGCGGTGCCAGCGGCGCAGGCGCAGGTGCGGCATTGACGTACACGAACCCCTCCCACACCTCCAGCGAGAGCTCGCCGAGGCGGTGTTGGCCCGGGTCGAACCCACGGTGCATGTACGGCGCGCCGATGAGTTGCCCGTCGAGCCGGAACACCCATGCGTGGTACGGGCAGGTGAAGCGGGCCTCGTTGCCGCAACCGGCCACGAGCGGTGCGCCGCGGTGGATGCACACGTTGTCGAACGCCCGCAGCTCGCCATCGTCGCCGCGGGCCACGAGCACCTGCCGGTCGGGGAGTTCGGCCACGAGGTGGTCGCCCACGTTCGGCAGGTCGGCGGTACGGCCCACGCAGTGCCATGCGTCGGCCAGCACCGACGTCATCTCGGCCGCCAGCACCTGCGGCGAGCGGTACACCTCCAGCGGCAGCATGCGCGCCTCGTGGAACGGTGCCTCGGCGGCGCGGCGCAGTTCGGTGCGGAGCGATTCAGGCAGTGACGTCAAGCGTGGTTCCTTCGAGCCAGGGGAGTGTGGAGTGCCGCACCACCGTACGGCCGTCGGGCTCGAGGAACGCCACGGAGTACTCGGTGTCGAGCCACGACTCGATGGTGGCACGGGCGAGGCCACGATCGGCGATCAGTTGCTGGAGGGGTGCGGCGTTCGGCGGCTGGTCCGTTCGATCGCGCACGACGACGTGCACCGGCCCGGCCACGAACCACTCCCGGCCATCGGCGAGCACCTCGTGGTGCAGCGGTGCGCGTGAGCCGGGCACGAGGTGCCACTCCTCGACGTAGGCGCCGCTCGGTGCGCGTTCGGTCATCACCGTGCCCGTTGCATCGACGTGCAGCAGACCGGGTTCGGGATAGGTGACGACCGGTTGGAAGTTCGCGCCGTGGCCGTAGGTGTGCCACTGCGCGGTGCACGTGTGCGACCCGTCGGGATGGTCGACCACCTTCTCGACCGTGGTGTGGCCGGTGCTGGCGTTCGCGGCGGCCAACGCAGCGAGTTGCTCGATGGTGCACTCGGGTAGCGAGCCGACCCCTGCGAACGAGGGGCGAGTCGCGTCGATGCGCACGTCGGCCATGGCCGTCTCGGTCTGCAGCCAGAACACGGCCGAGCGGTCGTCGACCGAGCCGTCGGCCATGCGGATCCAGGCGCGCTGCCAGCAGCCGTGGAGCCAGGTGGGAGTCACCGGCTGAACCCGTTGCGGGCGATGGTGTCGCGGTACCAGAGGGCGCTGGCCTTGGGGGTGCGGGTCAACGTGGCGTAGTCGACGTGCACGAGGCCGAAGCGCTTCTCGTAACCCCATGCCCATTCGAAGTTGTCCATCAACGACCAGGCGAAGTAGCCGCGTACGGGCGCCCCTTCGTCGAGCGCGACGCACAGCGCAGCGAGGTGGTCCTGCAGGTACCGAACGCGGGGCTGGTCGTCGACCGCGCCGTCGACGAGTTCGTCGTCGAACGCAGCACCGTTCTCGGTGATGTAGATGGCCGGCACGTCGTACTCGCGGGCGACCCGGGTGAGCAGTTGCCCGAACGCCTCGGGCACGATGGGCCACCCCATCGCGGTGAGCGAGTAGCCCTCGGCCACCATCTCGTCGGGAGTGAGTGGGTCGAACCCGAGCGGGTTGGCCGGGTCGTCGGCGGGGCGCACCACCGACGGGTTGTACGAGTTGATGCCGAGGAAGTCGGTGGGCGTGGCGATGGCGTCGAGGTCGTCGTCGGTGACCACCGGCATTGCGTCGCCGAACTGGGCGACCATGTCGGCGGGATAGCCGTTGCCGTACAAGGGGTCGAGGAACCAGCGGTTGGCGTAGCCGTCGAGCGACCGGACGGCGTCGAGATCGGCGGGGGAGTCGGTGCGGGCGCGGCCGAGGCCGAGGTTCACGGTGATGCCCACCTCAGCGCCGGGTGCGTGTGCGCGGATCGCCGGTACGGCGAGGCCGTGCGACAGCAACACGTGGTGAGCCACCTGCAGCGCGGTGGCGAGGTCGGTGTTGCCCGGCGCGTGGACGCCCTCGAGGTTGCCGAGGAAGCTGACCACCCACGGTTCGTTGTGGGTGATCCAGTGGTGCACCCGGTCGCCGAGGCGCGCGGCGACGATGCCGGCGTAGTCGACGAATGCCTGCACGGTGTCGCGGTGCTCCCAGCCGCCGCGATCCTGGAGGGCTTGCGGCAGTTCCCAGTGGTACAGCGTCACGAACGGCGTGATGCCACGGGCCAGCAGGCCGTCGACGAGTCGTTCGTAGAACGCGAGCCCGGCCTCGTTCACCTCGCCGGTGCCGGCGGGCAGGATGCGCGGCCATGCCACAGAGAAGCGGTAGGCCTGCAGGCCGAGCGATGCCATCAGGTCGAGGTCGTCGTCGAGTCGGTGGTAGTGGTCGCACGCCACGTCGCCGTGGTCGCCGTGCAGCACCTTGCCCGGCACGCGGCAGAACGTGTCCCAGATGGACGGTCCGCGTCCGTCGGCGCGCACGGCGCCTTCGATCTGGTACGAGGACGTGGCGGCGCCCCACACGAAGTCGTGGGGGAGGTCGATCGAGTTCATGGCATGTTCCTAACAGAGCAGAGGGGACGTGACGAACGTCGCACTTGACCGGTACAGAGGTTCCGGTACTGTACCGGTACAGCCATTCGCTCGACAAGGAGATCGACATGGAGGCCCATCACCACCTCACCCGCACCGCGCTGCGCACCCTCGGACCGATCACGGCGTTCAGCGCACTGCCGGACGCCCCCGTGCTGCCCGACGTGCCGACCCGGCGCACCCGCCGCATGCGCGTGCGCGCCGCTGGCGCAGCCAGCAGAATGGGGTCGTGACCCGAGTGACGCTGCAGACCATCGCCGACGCCGTCGGCGTGAGTCGGATGACGGTGTCGAACGCGTTCTCCCGCCCCGACCAGCTGTCGGCGGATCTGCGTGACCGCATCCTCGAGACCGCCGAGCGTCTGGGCTACACCGGCCCCGACCCGGCGGCGAGAGCCTTGGCGAAGGGTTCGTCGGGCACCATCGGGCTGTTGTTCACCGATCACCTCGAGCAGTCGTTCCTCGACGAGATCGCGGCACGTTTCCTGTCGGCCATCAGCGGCGAACTGGCGCCGAGCGGCCGGGGTATGACGCTGCTGTCGTCGCGATCGAAGGGCGACCTGGTGCCCACGCGTGACATCCCCATGGACGGTGCCCTGGTCTACAACTGCGGCGCCGAGTCGGAGGCCGTCGACTGGCTGCGGCGGCGGAAGCTGCCGCTGGTGTTCGTCGATCAGGAGCCGGTGCGCGGCTACCCGTGCCTGAACGTCGACGACCGAGGCGGTGCCCGTGCCGCCGCCGAACACCTGGTGCGACTCGGGCATCGTCGCATTGCGCTCGTCACTCGCATGGACGAGCCGCGCGTCGCGTCGTCGTACACGGTGACGAGCCGCATGGAGGGCTGGCGCGCAGTGCTCGACGGAGCCGGTCTGGAGCCGATCGTGGTGAACGCCACGGCCAGCACCGAGGACGCCGGGCACGACGCGGCGCAGGCACTGCTCGACCTGCCGACCAAGCGGCGACCGACCGCCGTGCTCGCGTACTCCGACCGCATCGCGGTGGGCGTGATGCAGGCGGCGCAGGATCGCGAGCTGATCGTGCCGAACGACCTGTCGGTGGTGGGCTTCGACGACGCGTTCTTCGCCGAGCACACCCGGCCGCCGCTCACCACCGTGCGTCAGGACGTGCACCGCAAGGGCGCCGAGGCCACGGCGTTGCTGATGGAGGCCATCGGTCGGCCCGGTCCGCAGCGCAGCGATCACCGGCTGCTGCCCACCGAGCTCGTGGTGCGAGCGAGCACGTCGCGCCCAGGTCGTCCCCAGGCAAGTCACAGGTAATCGGCACTGACGATCCACAGGGCGGGTGGTGCACGATGGCCACATGGAGACCATCGCGCTGCGCCGAACCGCCCGTGTGCCCGACCGACGTCGGCGTGCGCTGGAAGCGGCCGGCTGGCGCACGTGGTTGAGCTACCAGGAGAACCATCTGCGTGATGCCGACGGCCGGATGGTGGGCGTGCAGCCGCAGTGGATGGCCGAGCTGGAGCACCTCGACGGCACCGCGTTCGCCGTGTCGGCGTCGTCGCCGGCGGCCGCCTGGTTCGCGGCCGAGCAGTGGATTCGTTCGGCCTGAGCGGACGGTGTTTTCGGGTACGACTGTTCCGTCTACCTGCGGTGGCGCGACTAGCATTCGGCCCGTGCCCGGGGGCACAGGAGGGCACGCATGGACATCAGCGACTTCGGCATGGACTTCTTCAGCCTGAAGGGCAAGAACGCCATCGTCACCGGTGGCAACACCGGACTCGGCCAGGCGTTCACGCTGGCCCTCGCCAAGGGCGGGGCGAACGTGTTCGTGCCCAGCATCATGGACGACGACGGCACCACCGGCCCGATGGTGGAGGCCGAAGGTGTGCGCTACGAGTACATGAAGGCCGACATCACTGCCGAGGGTGTGCCGGCCCAGGTGGTGGCCGAGTGCGTGGCCCGTCTCGGATCGATCGACATCCTGGTGAACAGTGCCGGCATCTGCCCGCTCGGCGAGGTGTTGGAGTTCGGCCGCGACAAGTGGGACCCCACGGTGGCCGTGAACCTGACCGCCGCGTTCGAGATGAGCTTCGAAGCAGCGAAGTACTTCGTGCCGCAGCGCAGCGGGAAGATCATCAACATCTGCTCGATGTTCTCGTTCCTCGGCGGCCGCTACTCGTCGGCCTACGCTGCCACCAAGCACGGCATCGCCGGGTTCACGAAGGCCTACGCCGACGAACTCGCGATGCACAACGTGCAGGTGAACGGCCTGGCGCCCGGCTACTTCGCCACGGCCATCACCACGGCCACGCGCAGCAACCCCGATTCGAACCGGCGTGTGCTGGAGCACATCCCCGCCGACCGCTGGGGTGACCCCGCCGACCTGATGGGCACGGTGGTGTTCCTCGCCAGCCGCGCGAGCGACTACGTGAACGGCCACATCCTCGCGGTGGACGGCGGGTACCTGGTCCGCTGATGGCCGGTCCCTACGTCGTCGGCGTCGATTGCGGGACGCAGAGCGCGAAGGTCGTCGTGTACGACGCGGCCGGCAACGCGGTGGCCCGTGGGCAGCAGTTGCTGCGCCCGATGAGCCGCCCGCAGCACGGCGTGGCGGTGCACCCCGACGACGACCTGTGGGACGCGATCGGTGAGGCCAGCCGGCGCGCGATGGCGCGCTTCGACGGCGACCCGGCCGACATCGTGGCGGTGGGCATCTGCCCGATCCGTTGCTGCAAGGTGTTCCTTCAGGAGGACGGTTCGCTTCTGGAGCCGGTGGTGAGCTGGATGGACGATCGTGCCTACCAGCCGTACGTGCCGGCCGATCCGGCGTACCGCTACGCCACCACCACGACGGGTTACATCGGGTACCGCTGCACCGGCGTGCGCAGCGACACGGCCGGCAACAACATCCTGCTGCAGTGGCCCATCGACACCGACACCTGGCAGTGGAGCGACGATCCAGCGCTCTACGAGCAGTTCGCCGTACGCCGCGACCAGTTGTTCGAACTGCAGATGCCGGGCGACGTGATCGGCCCGCTCACCGCTGCGGCGGCGGCACACACTGGCCTGCCCGAGGGTGTGCCCGTGGTGCACACCTCGAACGACAAGGCGGTCGAGATGCTGGGCGCGGGCACGCTGGGGGAGACCACGGCGTTGGTGAGCCTGGGCACCTACATCGCCGCGATGGTGCACGGCTACACGAACCACCAGGACCCGACGGCGTTCTGGACGAACTTCGCGTGCATCCCGCACCGCTACCTGTACGAGAGCAACGGCGTGCGTCGCGGCATGTGGACCCTCACGTGGTTCCTCGACCTGCTCGGTGACGAGGTGGCCGAGCGCGCGGTGTCGCTGGGCAAGTCGCGCGAGGAGTACATCGAACGCGAGGCCGCCCAGGTGCCGGCCGGCAGCGACGGGCTGATGACCGTGCTCGACTGGCTGGCCACCACCGACAAGCCGTTCCGCAAGGGCATGATGCTGGGCTTCGACGCCCGGCACTCACGTGGGCACGTGTACCGCAGCATCCTCGAGGCCATCGCGCTGACGATGAAGTTCCACGTCGATGCGATGTCGGCCGAGTTGGGCATCGAACTCACCGAGATCGTGGTGTCGGGTGGCGGCTCGAACAGCCCGTTGTTCATGCAGATCTTCGCCGACGTCTTCGGCATCCCGGCGTCGCGCAGCGTCGACGGCGGGGGTGCTGCGCTCGGCGCAGCCATCTGTGCCGCCGCTGCGGCGGGGCTGCACACCGACATCGAGACGGCGGCCGCGCACATGACGCACCGCCGCGAAACCTTCGAGCCGATCGAGGCCAATCGCACGGTGTACGTGCGCATGGCCGAGGCCGTGTACCACGACATCCGCAACCACACCGACGCGCTGTTCGAGCGCGCCTACCCGATCTTCCACTGACCCGAGAAGGACACCGACCACCATGGCTCTCACGAACGACGCCGTCGTCACCCACCTGCAGCAGTTGCTGTCGACCGAGCAGGTGCACACCGACCCGGACGAGTTGCAGCGCGCCAGCGTCGACAACTTCCGCAAGCTGCAGAACATCTTCGACGTGCACACCATGCGCACCCCGCTGGCCGTGGTGTACGTGCAGAGCACCGACGAGGTGGCCAAGGTGCTGGCGTTCGCCGACGAACACGGTGTGAACGTGGTGGCCCGCACCGGTGGCACCGCCACCGAGGGCGGCCTCGAGAGTGGCGCCGAACAGTCGATCGTGGTCGACGGGTCGCGGATGGACACCATCGTGTCGATCGACGCCTACAACATGCAGGCCACCGTGCAGTGCGGCGTGCCGCTGCAGGTGCTGGAGGACCAGGCCCGCGAACAGGGTCTCACCACCGGCCACAGCCCGCAGTCGAAGCCCATCGCCAGCATGGGCGGCCTGGTCGCCAC
>SXKB01000337.1 GCA_005778215.1 Actinomycetota bacterium
TCGATCTCGAAGCACTCGGGTGCCTTGATGTCCGCGAGGTTGATACCGCCGAACGTGGGGGCGATGCGCTGGACGAAGTCGACCACCTCGTCGGCCGTGCGGGCGTTGATGCACACCGGGAACCCGTCGACGCCGCCGAACTCCTTGAACAGCAGCGCCTTGCCCTCCATCACCGGCATCGCGGCCTCGGGGCCGATGTCGCCGAGGCCCAGCACCGCAGTGCCGTTGCTGACGATGGCGACGGTGTTCTTGCGGATCGTGTAGCGGTGCGAGAGCGACGGATCCTCGTGGATGGCGGTGCACACGCGCGCCACGCCCGGGGTGTACGCCATCGACAGGTCGTCGCGGTCGTTCACCGGTGCCAGCGTGCCGGTCTGGATCTTGCCGGCCTCGTGCATGCGGAAGGTGCGGTCCCACCAGTCCATCAGGGTGACGCCGCTGAGCGCGTTGACCGCGGCCACCACCCTCTGCTGGTGTGCCTCGTCGCGGCAGTGCACCACCAGGCAGCGGCGCAGCTCGGAGCCGCGCACGTCGAACCCGTCGAGGGCGCCGATGTTGCCGCCGGCCTCGCCGATGGCGCTGCACAGACGGCCGAGCGTGCCGGGCACGTTGTCGAGGCGGCAGTCGAGGGTGATGGAGAAGGCGGCGGTGGGAGCGGTGGGCACGGTCGACGAGGCTACGGCGGGGCACGGAACACGGCACCATCCGTCTTGACGAACAGATCGAGGCCTGATCGGATCCTGGCCATGACCGACCTCGCCGCAGCACGGCTGCAGACCGTTCGCGACCACATGGCGCTCGAGTGCGTGGGCGACTGGGACGCCGTGATCGCCACGTTCGAGCACCCGCGCTACGAGCTGTACGGCACCGGCAGGGTGTTCGACGGCGAGGCGGCGGTCCGCGGGTACTTCGTGGCCTCCCGCACCCCGTTTCCCGACCAGGCCAACGAGATCATCTCGCTGGCCGCCGACGACGAGCACGACGTGGTGCTCGTGGAGTTCTGGCTCACCGGCACCCACCTCGGCCCGCTCCGCCTCGCCGACCGTACCGTCGAGCCCACCGGCCGCAGCTTCCGTGTGCGCATGGCCGCGTCGTTCGAATTCGCGCCGGGCAGCGACAAGATCGTGTGCGAGCGCCCGTACTTCGACCAGGGCGCCGTGCTGCGCGCCCTCGAGCTCGCCTGATGGCGCTCCACCTGCCCGGCGGCAAGCGTCTCGCGGTGGCGCTGGGTGCCGACTTCGATGCCCATTGCCTGTGGATGGGCACGTTCGACGTCACCTCGCCCAGCTACCTGTCGCGCGGCGAGTTCGGTGCGGAAGTGGGCGTGCCCCGACTGCTGGCCCTGTACCGGCGGCTCGGGTTGCGCACCACCTGGTGCATCCCGTCGCACACGCTGCAGACGTTCCCCGAGCAGAGCGCCGCCGTGATCGAGGCGGGGCACGAGATCGCCGCACACGGCTGCTACCACGAGCAGATCACCACGCTGTCACCCACCGAGGAGCGACGGCTGATGGAACTGCAGTTGGCACACCACGAGCAGTTCGTGGGCGTGCGGCCGAAGGGCTATCGGTCGCCGGCATGGGACTTCAGTGACGTCACGCTGACCCTGTTGGAGGAGTACGGCTTCGTGTGGGACTCGTCGTTGATGGGCCGCGACTTCGAGGCGTACCGCCCGCGACCGGTCGTGTCGATCGACCGCGAGCACGGCAACACGTTCGGCGCGCCGAGCCCAGTGATCGAGATCCCGGTGTCGTGGTTCCTCGACGACTTCCCGGCACTGGAGATGCGGCCCGGGGGCAATGCGATGGGCGACACCGACACGCTGCTTCGCCGCTGGATCGACCACTTCGACTTCGCGTATCAGCGCGTGCCGGGTGGCGTGTTCGCCCTCACCGTGCACCCACAGACCATCGGGCGCGCCCATGCGTTCCTGATGTTCGAGCGGTTCCTCGACCACGTGCTCGCCCACGACGACATCTGGGTCACCACGATGAGCGACATCGCCGCCTGCTGGCGCGACGACTGACGGGTGCCCTGTGGGTCAGGGACGGATGCTGCCGAGTCCGTCGGACTCGGTGGCCGTGACGCAGATGGAGGCCAACGTGCGCTCCTCCTCGTACGGCCAGGGGCGACCGCGGTGCAGCGTGGCCCGCTCGTCCCACACGAGCACGTCGCCGAGTTGCCACGTGTGCGAGTACACGCGGTCGGGCTGCGTGCAGAACGCGATCACGTCGGCCACCACCTGCTGCGCCTCGGGCGACTCGTTCCCGTCGATCGCGCAGGTGTGCGAGGCCAGATAGAGCGCCTCGCGGCCGTTGACCGGATTCGTCCACACGCTGCGCCACTCCTGGTCGGGGAACCGAGCCCGGTGGCGCTCGTACAACTCGCGCGAGATGTCGCGACGCGAGTGGGCGAGTCGATGCGTGAAGACCACACCCTCGACCTTCGACCGGAGATCGTCGGGCAGGTCGCGCCAGGCGGCACGGGTGGACACGAACTCGGTTTCACCCCCGGTGCTGCTGAGCACGCGCGCCGCGAGCACGTTGGCGAGCGCCGGACGTGGCAGGAAGATGCTGTCGGTGTGCCACAGCTGATTGCCGCTGAGGTCCATGGTGAGCAGGTCGTCGGCACCGGCGATGGTGCCGTCGTCGCGGCGATTCGACACGTTGTCCATGCGTGGCGCATCACCCATCGCGCCGTACGAACGGTCCTCGATGGGGCCCCACAGCGCGCCGAACCGCAGGTGTGCAGCATCGTCGAGTGTCTGGCCGCGGAACAGCAGCAGCGAATGCTCGTCGAACAGCGTGCGGAGCTCGGCGAAACCGTGCTCGGCGGTGACCTCGCGGAGGTCGACGTCGAGCACCTCCACACCGAACGTCGGATGCAGCGGTCGGATCATCGGTGACGCACTCCCTGTCGATCGAGTTCCCGGTGCACGGCGGCGATGTCGACCTCGTCGAACTCCACGCCGTCGTGCAGGCTCACGGCGGCCGCGATGCCGGCCCCCTGGCCGAACACTGCACACGCGGCCATGTTGCGGGTGGCCGCGTGGGCGACGCGGTCGCCACCGGTGGACCGCCCGGCCACGAGCAGGTTCCGCACGCGCCGCGGCAGCATGTTGCGGTAGGGGAGTTGCAGGTAGCGGCCGGTGGTGGGTAGGACCAGGATGCCGTAACCGTCGATGAACTCCGGGTAGATGCCGATCGAGTCGTCGAACCGGCCCTGCTCGCGCACCTCGTGCTCGGTGAGGTTGTGGACGGCGTCGATCTTGCGCGTGTCGCGCACGCCCAGGGTCATGCCGAAGTTGCGCAGACGAGCCTGTTCGCAACCTGGCGTGAACGCCCGCAGCGCGGTGATGGCGTGCATCGCCTGACGACGGCCTTCGATCTCGCCGATGGTGAGGTCGTCGGGGTCGGTGCCGTCGATGCCCGCCAGATGCACGAGGTTCATGTACGTGAGTTCGCCGGAGTCGTGCACGGCGCCCCAGGTGCCCGCGATGGTGGTGAGATCGGCGGGGATGAGGCCGGCATCGAGCGCAGCCTTGAACGGCTTGTGGAGGAAGGGGGAGAACATGTCGTCCTCCTTGCCGGAGGTCTCGATGCTCCACTCGCCATTGCCCGCCCAGTCCTTGTAGGTCTGCGGGTCGGCGGCCACTCCTTCCACGAAGCGGCGCTTGTCGACCCCGGCGATGTGGAACATCACCGATGCGGCCATCAACTGCTCACGCGGCGCCAGGTACGTGGGCGCGCCGGCACGGTGGGCCACGTCGGCGTCGCCGGTGGCGTCGATGACCCGGCGGGCCAGGATGGCCTCGCGACCGGCCTTGCTCTCGGTGATGATGCCGATCACCCGGTCGCCGTCCATCACCGGCGCGACGAATGCGCGGTGCAGCATCGGGTGGATGCCGGCCTCCTGGACCAACACGTCAGCGACCACCTTGAAGCCTTCGGCGTCGAGCTCGTACGACTGCGACTGGCTCTCGGGTACTGCGGCACCCATCTCGTACGCCCGGGTCTCGAACTCGCGTCCGATGCCGTTGGCCTCCACCGTGGCCTCGTGGCGGTACCAGGCGAGTCCTTCCACGCCGACCGTGGTGATGTTGCCGCCGAAACAGCCGAAGCGCTCGACGAGGGTGACGCCCACGCCCGCTCGCGCTGCGGCCAGCGCCGCAGCGAGCCCGGCCGGGCCGGACCCGACGACGAGCACGTCGGTCTCGTGGATGACATCGATCTCGCGCGCGGGCTCGGTGATGCGCGCGAGCCGACGACCGGTGCTGCGTTCGAGGTGCACCGCGGTCAGTCGGCGGCGAGTGCCGCGGCGATCGAGGGGGTGTCGGCGAGGAGTCGTTGCGTGTACTCCTGCTCGGGCCGGGTGAGCACCTGCTCGGTGGGGCCGGCCTCCACGACCTTGCCGTCGGCGAGCACCACCACCTGCTGGGCGAGGGACCGCACGAGCGGGAGGTTGTGGGTGACGAACAGCATCGACAGCCCGAGGTCGCGCTGCAGGCCGACGAGCAGCTCGACGACCGCTGCCTGTACCAGCACGTCGAGCGCGGAGGTGACCTCGTCGCAGACGAGCACGCTGGGCTTGCACACCAGCGCCCGGGCGATGGCCACGCGTTGCCGCTCGCCACCGCTGAGCTGATCGGGATACCGGCTTGCGTAGGCAGCGGTGAGCGACACCCGTTCGAGCATCTCGGCCGCGGCATGGCTGGCCTCGCGAGCGCTCGCACCGGCCACGCGCAACGGTCGGCTGACCGACTCGCCGACGGTGCGACGGGGGTGCAACGAGCTGTACGGGTTCTGGAACACGTACTGGATGGACAGTCGCTGCGCCGTGGGACGGTCGCGCGACGAACGGGCCAGCGCGACGCCGTCGAGGAGGATCTCGCCGTTCCACTCGCGGTGCAGACCGCCCACCGATCGGGTGAGCGTGGTCTTGCCGGAACCGGACTCGCCCACCAGGGCGACGCACTGACCGCGGGGCACGTCGAACGTGACGTCGTGCACGACCTGATGGCCGGTGTACGCGGCATCGACGTGCCGGATCTGCAGCGCCGGCGCGGACTCGCTGTCGCGGCGCACCGACACCGGTGTCTGCGCGGGCGTGAGGCGTTCGCCACGGCCGGCCTGGAAGCAGCGCACGAGGTGGTCGCGCAGCACGGGGCGCTCGACCGGGAACTGTTCGCGGCACTCGTCGGTCACCAGCTCGCAGCGCAGTGCGAACGCGCACCCAGCGGGCCGCTTCCCGGGCGCGGGGGCTCGGCCGCGCAGGCCGATGACGGGTTCGTCGCTGTTGATGTCGGGCGCTGCGGCGGTGAGGTGACGCGTGTACGGGTGTTGGGCGTTGTCGAAGATGGCCTTCGTGGGACCCTGCTCGACGATGCGGCCCGCGTACATCACGGCCACGCGGTCGGCCAGGTTGGCGACGACGGCCAGGTCGTGC
Source organism: Actinomycetota bacterium (assembly GCA_005778215.1). Lineage (GTDB taxonomy): Bacteria > Actinomycetota > Acidimicrobiia > Acidimicrobiales > Ilumatobacteraceae > UBA668. The sequence continues at coordinate 5,446 of SXKB01000337.1, forward strand.
GTGACGTACAGCGCGGCAACGCCGTGCTGGTGGCACAGGTCGCGCACCGTGGCGAGCACGTGCGACTGGGTACTCACGTCGAGACCCGTGGTCGGCTCGTCGAGCACGATGACGGCGGGCCGGCAGGCGAAGGCCATGGCCAATCCGACGCGCTGCTGTTGGCCGCCCGACAGTTGGTGCGGGTAGCGGCGCAGGAAGTCGCGATCGTTCGGCAACGCCACTTCCGTCATCACCTGCTCGACGCGCTCTCGCCGTTCCTGCTGGCTGCTGCCGAAGCCGTGGTGTTCGAGCACCTCGAGGATCTGGGTGCCGATGCGCAGCGCCGGGTTGAGCGACATGCTCGGGTCCTGGGGCACGTAGGTGACCAGGCTGCCGCGCATCGCGCGGAGATCCTTCGCGCTGCGCGACAGGAGCGCACGCCCGTTGATCTCGATGCTGCCGCTGCTGATGGCCACACCCTTGCGGGCGTGCCCCAGCACGGCGAGGCCGACGGTGGTCTTTCCCGACCCCGACTCGCCGACCAGGCCGAGCACCTGACCGCGCGGCACCTGCAGGGTGACCTCGTCGACGATGTCGTTGCCCGTGCCGTCGACCTCGATGCGGAGGTCGCGGATGTCGAGTGTGACGTGCTCGCTCACTGGTCCCCCTTGGCGCGGTCGATGCCGGCCGATGCGCGTGACAACCCGTCGGCGATGAGGCCGGTGCCGACCGTGAGCAGTGCGATGGCGATGGCCGGCAGCACGGTGCCCCAGGGCTGCACCGACAGGGCGATGCGGTTCTCGTTCACCATCAGACCCCAGTCGGCGGCGTTGACCCGGGTGGCGAACCCCAGGAAGCCGAGGGACGCGATGAGCCCGATGGAGTAGGTGAGGCGCAGGTTGGCCTCCACCAGCAACGGGCCCGACACGTTGGGCAACAGCTCGCTCCACAGGATGCGGGTGCGGCTCTCGCCGAGCGCCTCGGCGGCGCCCACGAAGTCGCGTTCGACCACCGGCACTGCGGCGCCACGGGTGATGCGCGCGATGCGCGGGGTGGTGGTGATGGCCACGATGGCCACGATGAGCCACGGCTCGGGGCCGATGGTGGTGAGCGCCACCAACGCCAGCAGCAGCTGCGGGAACGCGAGGCTGATGTCCATGCTGCGCATCAGCACGTCGTCGAGGCGACCGCGGTTGTACGCGGCCACGAGGCCGATGGCGACACCGAAGACGAGGGCGAGCGCCGTCGACGCCACGGCGAGCAGCAGGATGGAACGCCCGCCGTGCAGCGCGCGCGACAGGACGTCCTGGCCGAAGTAGTCGGTGCCGAGCAGCGTGCCTTCGACGTGCCGGGTGTTGGGCTGTCCGACGAACTCCTGCTCGCCGTACGGGGCGAAGTAGGGGCCGAACAACGCAATGCCCACCAGGATCACGAGCAGCACCACGCCGATACGGGTGCGCCACATGCGGAGCGCCACCTTGAACACCCCGTCGGGCTTGCGGACCGGCTGCGGCGTGGCGGCGGTGGGCGGGGGAGTGTCGACGGTGCTCATGACAGCCTCGTGCGCAGTCGGGGCGTGACCAGGATGGTGCCGATGTCGGCGGCGAGGTTCGTGATCACGTAGATGAAGCTGATGAACATCGCCAGGAACTGCACCACGGGGATGTTGACGTCGCGCACTGCGTCGCGCATGGCGAGACCGATGCCGGGGAAGTTGAACAGCGACTCCACCACCACCACACCGCCGGCCATGTAGGCGACGTTGAGGGCCATCACCTGGAACGTGGGGCCGATGGCGTTGGGCATCGCGTGCCGCCAGAGCACGGTGCGCTCGGGGAGTCCCTTGAGGCGGCCCATCTCCACGTAGTCGCTCTCGAGCACTTCGATCATCGAGGCGCGGACCACGCGGGAGACGTACGGGGTGACGGCCAGCGTGAGCGTGAGCAACGGCAGGATCATGCCCTTCATGTCGCTCCACGGTGGTTCGCCGGGGCGAATACGGATGGTGGCCGGGAAGATGTTCCAGACGTTGGTGGCGAACAGCACCACCAGGAAGGCGCCGAGCACGAACTCGGGCATCGCCGCCAGGATGAGCGAGCTCACCGAGTTGGCGTTGTCGAAGGTCTTGTCGCGGCGCAGGGCGGCGTACGAGCCGATGAGCAGCGACAGCGGGATGGAGATCAACGACCCCATGAACATCAGGAACAGCGAGTTCTTGATGCGGTCGCCGAGGAAGTCCATGATCGGCTCGCCGTTCGAGTAGCTCACGCCCGGCTCACCCGAGAGCAGCCCCTTGATCCAGGTGGTGTACTGCTTGATCATCGGTTGGTCGAGGCCGTACTGCGCTCGGAACGCTGCCACGTTCTCCTCGGTCGCCTCTCGACCGAGGACCGCCCTCGCCGGGTCGCTCGGCAGTGCCTGCGAGAGCAGGAACACTGCGAGCGACACGACGAAGAGCGTGAGCACGCCCAGCGCCAGACGGCGCAGGACGAGCTTCAGGATGCCCATGTGACGGGGTGACTCAGACGTCGAGCCAGACGCGCTTCATGCCACGACCGAAGTGGTCGAGGTTGAGCATGTTCGGGCGGGCCTCGAGTCCCATCACGTAGTTGGCGTGGGCGTCGAGCAGGTTGTTGAAGCCCCAGATGATGTTGCCACCGTCCTCGTACTCCTCGGTCTGCATCTCCTTGATGAGGGCGTAGCGCTTCTCCTGGTCGGTCTCGGCGATCGCCGCCGCGTACTTGTCGGCGAAGTCGCTGTCGGCCGGCGGCCAGTGCGTCTCGGGGTACACCGCGTCCTTCAGGCTGCCGGCGGCCACCTGGTTCAGGTACGGGCGAGTGCCCCAGAAGCTGGTGGCGAACGTGTACTTGGTGTACTGCTCGCCCCAGTACGTGCCACCGTCGAGCACCTTCACGTTCACCGTGACACCGGCCTCCTTGGCCATCTCGGCGAAGGCGGCGGCCATCTCGGGCAGACCGGCCGTGTCGTCGGGCGCGAACAGGTCGATGGTGAGGTTCTCCTGGCCGGCCTCGGCCAGCAGTGCCTTCGCGGCCTCGATGTCCTGCTCGCGCTGGGGCAGGTCCTTCGGGTAGCTGCCGTCGAGCTTGCCGTACATGTCGTTGCCCACCGAACCGAAGCCCGACAGCACCTGCTGCACCATCTGCTCGCGGTTCGGGATGAGGCGCATGGCCTGGCGCACGCGGACATCGTCGAACGGGGCCTGGTCGATGGCCATGGTGATGGGCAGCCACGAACCGGCCTCCGACACCATGAGCGTGAGGTCGCCGTTGCCCTTCACGGCCTCCGCCTGTGCGTACGGGAGGTCCATGATGGCGTCGACCTGGCCCGACGTGAACGCGTTCACCGCTGCAGCCGCATCGGCGAAGTCGATGATCTGTACCTCGTCGAGGAGCGGGGCGCCGCCCCAGTAGTCGTCGTTGCGCACGTGCACGCTCTCGGCGCCGGGGGTGAAGCTCTTCAGCTTGAACGGGCCGGTGCCGATCTGCTCGGCGTCCTCGCGCGTGTAGCCCTTGGGCACGATGGTGGCGGTGTACTCGGCGAGTCCGTTCAGGAACGTGACGGCCGGCTGCTTCAGCTTGATGTCGACCGTGAGGTCGTCGACCTTGGTGAGGCCGCTGACGTCGAGCAGCTGCGAGAGGGCGGGTGCCAGGCCGAGATCGGGATCGAGACGGCGCTCGAAGGAATAGATGAGGTCGTCGGCCGTGAGCGGGTTGCCGTTGTGCCACTTGATGCCCGACTTCAGGGTGATGATGTAGTGGTCGGCGGCGACGGTCTCGACGTTCTCGGCCAGCGCGTGCTCGTACGAGATGTTGAAGTCGGAGTCGTAGCAGAGGATGGGCTCCCAGCCCATGACGAGGCGGAACTGGTCGGGCTTGGCCACGATGTACTGACCGTCGATGATGTCGTTCGTCGAGCCGACGACGGCCACGCGCAAGGTGCCGCCCTTCTTGCCCTCACCCGACGCTGCGGTGGTCTCGGTGCCGCCCGCGGTGGTCTCGGTGCCCCCTGCGGTGGTCTCGGTACCGCCGGCCGCCGTGGTCTCGGTGGTGGCGCCCTCCTCGTCGCTGCCGCACGCGGCCAGCCCGACGAGGGCGGCTGCTGCGGAGCCGCCCACCACGATCTGACGGCGCGTGAGCGCGCGATCGGTGGGAACGGTGTTGTTGCTGTCGTCGGCCATCTGGCCTCCTCCCCCAATGGTGCACCGGCCTGTCCGGCGCAGTGGCGAAAACATAGCGCGTCCGTTGCGCGTGTCGCGCCACGAACGATCACGATATTGATCAGTCGACGATTCGCGCCTAGCGTCCCGGTTCCCATGCGCACTCCTCACGGCCTCACGGTCGACGACGGCTTCGCCCGCTTCGTCGAGTCGGAACTCCTCCCCGGTACCAGCGTCCACCCCGACCAGTTCTGGGGTGTGCTCGCGTCGCTGCTGGACGCGTGCACGGGCCGCAACCGCGAGTTGCTGCTCGAGCGCGAGCGACTCGCCGTAGCAGTCGACGAGCGCCTGCGCGCCGGGCTCCCCGCCTCGCCCGGTGCGCTCCGGTCGATGGGATACCTGGTGCCGGAAGGCCCTGCCTTCCGCATCACCACTGCAGGTGTCGATCCCGAGATCGCCGACGTCGCCGGGCCCCAACTGGTGGTGCCGGTGATGAACGCTCGCTCCGCGCTCAATGCAGCGAACGCCCGGGGGGGATCGTTGTGCGACGCGGTGTACGGCACCGACGTGCTCGGGCCGCCGCCCGTTGGCCCGTACGACCCGGCGCGCGGGGCAAGGGTGATGGCCTGGATTCGTGCGTTCCTCGACGATGTGCTGCCACTGGAGCACGGCTCGCACGCCGACATCGACGAGTACGTGGTGCGGGATGGTCGACTCGTCGCGCGTCGCTCGGACGGTGAGGTCGGCCTGTCGGTGCCGGGTGCGTTCGTCGGGCATCGAGGCGACGCGTCGTCGCCGTCGGCGGTCGTGCTCCGTCGGCACGGACTGCACCTCGAGCTCTGCATCGACCGGTCCTCTCCGGTGGGTGCAGCGGATCGCGCAGGGTGGTCCGATGTGCTGCTCGAGGCGGCCCTCACCGCGA
>SXKB01000338.1 GCA_005778215.1 Actinomycetota bacterium
CAGGTCGAGGATCAGCAGGTCGGGTGTCCAGGTGGCGAGCATCCGGTCGGCGTCGTGCGCGGTGGGTGCGATGCGGATGTCGGCGAAGCCGCTGCCGGCGAGCGCTTCTCGAACGAGGAATGCCTGCACCTGGTCGTCCTCGACGACCAGGACTCGCGGGCCGGCGTCGGCGGGGTCGTCCATCACGACACCATCGTGACACGTCGTGGATCGGTGATCGCGGCGAAAACGCTCAACCTGCGGGGTGCGTCGGCCGACAAATGTCCAGTATGTGTGCTGCTACTCGAGAAGGTCGTCGTGACGCGCGGGGTGAGGCGGGGTTCACCCTCGTCGAACTGCTCATCGTCATCGTGCTCCTCGGCATCATCGCCACGGTCACCGTGTTCGCGGTGCGCGGGGTGAGCACACGCGGCAAGACCAACGCCTGTCTCATGGACCGCCGGATGCTGGAGACTGCGGCCGAGGCGTACCTGGTGGGTGAGGCGACGTCGAGCCCTGCCTCCGAAGCCGATCTGGTGACGGCCGGCTATCTACGGGCGCCGTCGCCGAACTTCGACTTCGACGTCAGTGGCAACGTGGTGGCGCAGGCCGGGAACCCCAACGACTGCGTCTAGGGATGCGGGGCGGTCGTCGCTAGCCTCGGCGCGATGGACCTCGGCCGATCCGGCGACCAACTCGGCGACAAGCTCGCCGCGCTCGACGCCGAGCTCCGTCGGCTGGGGCGCGTGGTCGTGGCGTTCAGCGGTGGTGCCGACAGCGCCTTCCTCGCAGCCGTCGCACAGCGCACGCTCGGCGAGGCGGCGCACGCGGTGACCGCCGTGTCCCCGTCGCTGGCCGGCGACGAGGAAGCCGATTGCCGTGCGTTGGCCGACGAGTGGGGCCTGCGGTGGACCCCGGTGGTCACGCACGAGATGGAGCGAGCCGCGTACCGGCTGAACGACACCGATCGCTGCTTCCACTGCAAGGCCGAACTGATGGACGTGGTCGCACCCATCGCCGCGGCCGACGGCGCCACCGTGGTGCTGGGCGTGAACCTCGACGATCTCGGCGATCACCGTCCAGGGCAGAAGGCGGCCGCCGACGCCGGTGCGGCGTTCCCGTTGGTCACCGCAGGGTTCACCAAGGCCGACATCCGTGCGGCCTCGCAGTCGCTCGGGTTGCGCACGTGGGACAAGCCGGCGATGGCATGTCTGGCGAGCCGCATCCCCTACGGCACCGAGGTGTCGGTGTCGCTGCTGTCCCGGCTCGACCGTGCCGAGTCGGCGTTGCGTGCGCTCGGCTTCCGTCAGGTGCGGGTGCGTCACTACGACCAGACCGCCCGGTTGGAGGTGCCGCTCGACGATCTCGCCGGCGTGCTCGAGCGTCGCGAGGCCGTCGTGGCTGCCGTGCGCGAGCAGGGCTACCGCTACGTCACCCTCGACCTCGAGGGCTTCCGATCCGGCAACCTGAACGGCTGACGAATAGGGTCGACTGCCATGAAGCTCTCCATGGCCATCAACTACTCCGGCGGGTTCAAGGAAGCGGCGCAGCGCGTCGTGGATCTCGAGAAGGCCGGCCTCGACGTCGTGTGGATCGCCGAGGCGTACAGCTTCGACGCGATCAGCCAGGTCGGCTACCTCGCCGCCATCACCGAGCGGGTCGAGATCGCCACCGGCATCCTCAACGTCTACTCCCGCACGGCCGCGCTGATGGCGATGACCGCGGCGGGTTGCGACTACGTGAGCGACGGCCGGTTCATCCTCGGCCTCGGTGCGTCCGGTCCGCAGGTCATCGAGGGCTTCCACGGCATGCCGTACGAGAAGCCGATGGTGCGCATCAAGGAGTACATCGAGTCGTGCCGCAAGATCTGGGCGCGTGAGGAGAAGTTCGAGTTCCACGGCCAGACGGTGAACGTGCCGCTGCCCGAGGGCCAGGGCACCGGCCTCGGCAAGCCGCTGAAGATCATCAACCACCCGCTGCGCAAGGACATCCCCATCTGGTGGGCGAGCCTCATGGGCCTCAGTGTCACCGCAACGGCACAGCACGCCAATGGCTGGCTGCCCATCTTCTTCGACCCCGAGAAGTTCCACGACGTGTGGGGCGACGAGCTGAAGGCCGGTCTCGCCAAGCGCGATCCGTCGCTCGGTCAGCTCGAGATCTCGGCCGGCGGCATGCTGGCCATCGACGACAAGATCGACGACGAGGCTCGCAACAAGATCCTCGACTTCGCCCGCCCGCAGAGCGCCCTCTACATCGGTGGCATGGGTGCCCGCGACAAGAACTTCTACAACACGATCTGCCAGAAGTACGGCTACGTGAAGGAAGCCATCGAGATCCAGGACCTGTACCTCGAGGGCAAGAAGAACGAAGCCGCGGCCGCCGTGCCCACGCAGATGCTCGAGAACACCAACCTCGTCGGCTCGAAGAGCTACGTCAAGGAGCGCCTCGCCGCCTACAAGGAGGCCGGCGTCACCATCCTGTCGGTGAACCCGGTGGGCGGGGATGCCGTGCAGCAGATCGAGACGCTGCGCGAACTGCTCGACTGATCGGCACGGGCCTCAGGGCTCGAGCGACCACAACCGCACGGGTTCGGCGAACCCCTTCAACTGACGACGGCCTGCGGGATCGAACTGCAGGCCGTCGGCGCGTGCGGTGACCGCCTCGTTGACGAGGATCTCGCCGGGCACGGCCGCGTCGACGATGCGCGCGGCGAGGTTGACGATCTCGCCGTACACGTCGCCACCGGACGCGACGACGTGGCCGTGCGCCAGCCCGGCACGCCCGCCGCCGGCGATCTGCGACGCGTGCCGCACCAGCCCGTCGGCGATGGCACACGCCTCCGACGGTTCCACGGTGCTGAACATCACCTCGTCGCCGATGAGCTTCACCAGCCGTCCGCCGTGCTCGGCCACCAGGTCGACACTGGCCGCCTCGAACGCCATCACCAGTTCGAGCAGCTCACCGGGCGACATCGCCGAGGCGCGCGACGTGAAGCCGCTGAGATCGACGAAGCCGATGGTGAGCGGCACGGTGCTGTAGTCGTGCTGGCCCTCGCGGGCGCGGCGCACCGTGCGCACGGCCATCTCGAGGTGCGCTCGGAACATCGGATCGAAGATGCCCGATGCCATGTGCGCGAGCTCGATGCCCTCGAGGTTCGCCTTGGCCATCTCCAGCGGCGTGCCGGCGCGCGACTCGTAGATGGGTGCTTCGACATCGCGCAGGAACATCTCGCCGGCCGCTTCGGCGATGCGTCGCATCGAGTTGCCGACCACCCGGGTGAAGTGACCGAGTTCGGCGAGGCTGAACACCTGGGACGCCAGCCCGAACAGCTGGAACATCTGGATGTCGGCCTCGGTGTACACCGGGTCGTCGTCGGCCGAGGGTGGCATGCCGGTGGACCGGTGGACGGCGATGACCGTCTCGTACGGCAGGCCGACCTCCGTGGCCACCTCGTGCACCGTCATCCGCCGGCCAGGGCGCAGCTTGCGATCGCCGGCCAACGCGTTGAGCTGTTCGCGAGCGCAGGCATCGACCATCTCGGCCGTGCCGATGCCCTGCGCATCGAGCCACTCCAGCAGTTCCAGGCGTTGCTCGGCGTCGGGCGCCGCCGGATCGTAGATGCCGACGGCCTCCCACTCGTCTCGACGGTTCATGCGTCGCAACGTAGTTGGCTAGCGTCGACCGCCATGTCGAACGTTCTCATCACCGGATGCAGCAGCGGGTTCGGTGAGCTCGCTGCCCTCACCTTCGCCGATCGCGGCCACACCGTGGTGGCCACGATGCGCACGCCGGGGAAGTCGGCGGCCGTGAACGCTCGGCCCGAGATCCTGCAGATGCCGCTCGACGTCACCAGCGCCGACAGCGTGAACGCCACGGTGGCCGAGGCCATCGCGCAGGTCGGGTCGCTCGACATCGTGGTCAACAACGCCGGGGTCGAGTCGTTCGGGGCGGTGCACCTGTTCAGCGACGAGGAGGTCGCGTGGCAGTTCGACACCAATGTCACCGGCGTGGTGCGCGTCGTGCGTGCGGTCGTGCCCCACATGCTGGCGAACGGCGGTGGCGCCATCGTGAACGTCGGCTCGGTGGCCGGCCGGGTGGGCACGCCCTACGGCGGGATGTACGCCGCCACGAAGCACGCCGTCGAGGCGCTCACCGAGGCGATGCACTTCGAGTTGTCGCACCGCGGCATCCGGGTCACCGTGGTCGAGCCGGGGCAGTTCCCCACGGAGTTGAGTGCGAACAGCGCGACGGTGGCAGCGATGCAGCCGGGGAGCGACGAGTACGAGCGCTTCCAGCGCTACCGGGCTGCGCAGAAGAGCTTGGTCAGCAGCGGCCCGGCCGATCCGCAGCGCGTGGCCGACGCCATCTACGCCGCAGCGACCGAGCGTCCCGGTGTGCTGCGCCATCCGGTGGGTGACGATGCCGATCTGGTGCTCGGTGCCAAGGGCGGGCTCTCGTTCGAGGACTTCGACAGCACGATGCGCACGGTGCTGAACTGGCACGAGTGACCTGCGTGGTCGCGGCTCACACGCTGCCGGGGAAGTGCGTCTCCACGACGTCGGGGTAGCTGCGCACGTAGTAGTTCCACAGCATCTGCCCGAACACCGGTGCCACTTGGCCGCGGATCTCGGTGTCACCGTCGAGGATCTCGTCACGCTTGGTCATGAACCCGGCGTCGCGATGACGTGGACTGGCAGCGACCGCGGCGTGGATGCGCTCGGGAAGGGGTAACGGTGCGATCTCGGTGCGCAGGTCGGGTCCGTGGAAGTAGGCCGCCGAGTAGCGCGGCTCGGTGGCGACCACCCGGTGGGTGGCGGCCACGAAGTAGTTGCCGGTGAGCGCCTGCAGCATCTCGCCGACGTTCACCACGAACGCGCCCTGCGGCGGGTCGACGGCGATCCACTCGCCATCGGGAGCCAGCGCCTCGAGGCCGCCCACGCCGTGTTGCACGACGAACGTGAGGAACCCGGCGTCCTTGTGCGGGTTCACACCGGCTTCTCCCTCGGGTGTGCGCGGGTAGCGGATGAGCTTGGTGAGCGACAGCGGGCGCTCGCCGAACGCCTCGCGCAGGTGGTGCCGCGGCAGGTCGAGGCCCACCGACATGATCTCCATCAGTTCCCATGCCAGGTCGCCCATGTACTGCAGCCACTGGTTCACCGCGTTGCGAAAGCCCGGCAGGGCGTCCTCGGGGAGCCACTGGTTCGGTCCGTCGAGGCGCAGATACGTGGGCTCGACCACACCGGTGTGGGCGCTGTGCTCGGTGCTCAGGTCGAGCTGCTCGCGGTGGTCGACGCGCCCGTTGGTGAGTTCGGCGCCGACGCGCTCCCAACCGCGGAAGTGCGGCGAGTTGCGCTTGTCGACGAGTGCCTTGGTGTCGTCGGGGAGCGCGAAGAACGCTTCGAGCAACGAGAAGTAGTGCTCCACGAACTCGCTGGGCACACCGTGGTCGGTGATGGTGAAGAAGCCGACGCCGTGACACATCTCGACCAGTTCGGCGGCGGCGGCGTGCGGATCGACGGCCTCGCGCCACCGTGTCAGCGAGTAGTTCGGGATCGTCCAGGTCGAGTGCGTCATGCCGCTCCCCATTGTGCCCGCGGTGTCCGCCGTGCTCCCAAGCCGAGGTCGGCTGATGACGTCGTGCCGGGTTGTGTCGACCGGCTACGTTGTGTCCACCCGGTCTGAGGGGGAGGGGAACAAGCCGCGTGGTGTTGCTCGACGTGAATGACGTGACGGTCCGCTTCGGTGGCATCGTGGCGCTCGACCGCCTGAGTTTCAGTATCGAGGAGGGCCACATCTGTGGTCTCATCGGACCAAACGGTGCGGGCAAGACCACGATGTTCAACGTGGTGAGCCGGATCTACCAGCCCACTGCGGGCTCCGTGATGTTCCGCGGCCAGGAACTGCTCGACGTGCCGGCCCACGGCATTGCTCGGTTGGGCCTCGCCCGCACCTTCCAGAACCTCGCGCTGTTCCCCACGATGACGCTCCTCGAGAACGTGATGGTGGGGGCGCACAGCCAGGGCAACATCGGCTTCGTGCGCGGCATCTTCCGCCTCGGTGCGGCGAAGGACAACCGCCGCACTCGCGACTTCGCCGGCGACCTGCTCAACGAACTCGGCCTCGGCGCGCTTGCGTTCCGCCCCGCAGCGGGACTGCCGTTCGGCACCCTGAAGCGGCTCGAGATCGCCCGTGCGCTCGCAGCACGCCCGAACTTCCTGCTGATGGACGAACCGGCCAGCGGCCTGGCCCACGGTGAGGTCGACGAACTCGGTGAGACCATTCAGCACATCCGACAGCAGTTCGACCTCTCGGTGCTGCTGGTCGAGCACCACATGAGCATGGTGATGAGCATCAGTGACCGCGTGGTGGCCATGGAGTTCGGTCGCAAGATCGCCGAGGGCACCCCGGCCGAGGTGCAGAACGACCCGCTGGTCATCGAGGCCTACCTGGGGACCACGTCATGAGCCTGCTGCGCACCACCGGCCTGTGCGCCGGCTACGGCCCGGTCACCGTGTTGCACGACCTCGAACGCGACCTGAACGAGGGCGAGATCGTCGTCCTCCTC
>SXKB01000339.1 GCA_005778215.1 Actinomycetota bacterium
ACGACGGCACGCTGTGGTGCGAGAAGCCGGCCTACCCGCAACTCGCCTACTTCCTGCACGAGTTGGGCCTCGCCGTGCGGCGCGATCCGGCGCTGGCCGAGCGCACCGAGTTCGCCGCGCTCATCGCCCGCGACGACGCGGCCATCGCCGCCCTCGGGTTGGAACGCATCGGCGCCGCGCTCGTCGAACTCACGGTCGGGCTCTCCCCCGAGGAGTTCGCCGAGCGGGCCAGCCGTTTCCTCCTCGAGGCGCCGCACCCCACGCTCGACCGACCGTTCGGCCGGGCCGTCTATCAGCCGATGCTCGAGCTGCTCGAGCTGCTGCGCACCCACGGGTTCACCACGTTCATCGCCACCGGCAGCGGCACCGAGTTCGTGCGCAGCGTCAGCCACGAGCTCTACGGCATTCCGCCCGAGGGCGTGGTGGGCAGCCTCATCCAGTACGAGTACGTCACGGTCGACGGCGCCCCGGCGCTCCGCCGGCTGGGCACCTTGGTCGGCGACGCCAACGAAGGACCCGCGAAGGTGCTGCACATCCAGCAGGCGCTCGGTCGCCGACCCGTGTTCGCCGCCGGCAACTCGGCGGGCGACCGCGAGATGATCGAGTGGGCGATGGCCACCCCCGGCCCGTCGCTCGGGCTGCTGGTCGATCACGACGACGCCGAGCGCGAGTTCGCGTACGAGAGCGTGGCCGGCACCTTCGAGAGCCACGAGAACATCGTCGAGGTCGGTCGCCGTCAGGGCTGGACCATCGTCAGCATGCGCGACGACTGGGCCACCGTGTTCCCCGAGGCCCGCTGATGCACCATGGCCTGAACCTCGCCGTGGTGGTGGCCGTCACCGTCACGTTGGTGGCATGGACCCTGGTGTCGCAACGCCTCGGGCGATGGAACATCTCGGCGCCGATGTGGTTCGTCGCGGTCGGCTTCCTGCTGGCCGAGGGGTGGTCGGTGGTCGACGTCGGCCTCGGCAGCACCGGTCTGCGCGAACTGGCCGAGATCACGCTGGCCGTGGTGCTGTTCGGCGACGCCGCACGCGTGAGCGTGGCAGCACTTCGCCGCGACGCCGGCCTGCCCGGCCGCCTGCTGCTGCTCGGGCTGCCCGTCACGATGGCGCTGGGCGCCGTCACCGCGAAGCTGCTGATGCCGTCGCTGTCGTGGTGGGTGTGCGCCGTGATCGGCGCGTCGGTGGCGCCCACCGACGCCGCACTCGGCGCGGCCATCATCGACGACGAGCGCGTGCCCGCCCGCATCCGCCGTGTCCTGAACGTGGAGAGCGGCCTCAACGACGGCATCGCCACCCCGTTCGTGAAGTTCTTCCTGGTGGCAGCGGTCGCCGGGACGGCACTCGAGACGGAGAGCGAAGCCGGCGCGATCCGCGAACTCGCCGTGGGCCTGGTGGCGGGCGTCGTGATCGGGTTGGTGGGTGCACTGCTGCTGCACCGCGCCCGCCAGGCCGGGTGGAGCAACCCCGCCTACCGCGCCGGTGCTGTGGCCGCGCTGTCCCTGCTGTCGTACGCCGCCGCGGTCGAACTGTCGGGCAACGGGTTCGTGGCCGCGTTCGTGGCCGGCCTCGCCTACGGCGCCGGCACTCGCCGCGCCGCTCGTGCTGCCGGGAACGACGACACCGCGGAGCATTCGCTGGAGTTCACCCACCAGTCGGCCGAACTGCTGTCGCTGATCGTGTGGTTCCTGTTCGGCGCGCTGATGGTGCCGGTGCTGGCCGACCTGGAGTGGCAGGACGTGGCGTTCGCCGTGCTGGCGCTCACCGTCGTGCGCATGCTCCCCGTGGCCCTGGTGCTGCTCGGCAGCGGGCTCGACCGGGTGACGGTGGCGGTGGTGGGCTGGTTCGGCCCGCGCGGCCTGGCCTCGGTGGTGTTCGCCCTCCTGGCGCTCGACGGCCTGGCCCCCGAGGACGGGAGCCAGGCCGTACGAGTCATCACGACGACGGTGTTGCTGAGCGTGGTGTTGCACGGCGTGACGGCCGCACCGGTGAGCGCCCGTTACGGGGCCACCCACCACGACTGAACGTCAGTGGGACGCCCCGTCGGTGCCGTTCTGCAACTGCGCCAGTACGGAGTCGAGGTTGAACGACGCCGGCTTCTGCCGCGGCGGGTATGCCAGGAAGTTCTGGATCATGCCGGCCACCACGCCCTGCATCTTGTAGAGCACCCACAGGTGGTCGATGAGCCAGTCGTAGTAGGTGTTGGAGTTGTCGTCGGCTCGCTCGAACGGGTCGGTGCGCAGGTTGAAGATCTTGGGCGCGCGCAGCTTCACGAACGGCTCGATCCACGCCTGCAGGCGCGTGGCGCGCTGCTCCATGAGCACGCACTTGTAGTCGCCCAGTCGGATGGCCATGATGTCACCGTCGTCGCTGATGTAGAAGAAGAACTCGCGCGGGCTGTTCGGCACCTCGCCGGTGATGTACGGCAGCATGTTGTAGCCGTCGATGTTCACGTTGAAGTGCTTGTCGCCTGCCTGGTGCCCGGCGCGGAGCTTCTCCACGATGTCGGGCTCACCGGCCGCCGCCAGCAGGGTCGGCAGGACGTCCTGATGGCACACGATGTCGTTGCACACCAGGCCGGCGGGGATGTGGCCGGGCCAGCGGAAGAACGCCGGCACGCGC
>SXKB01000340.1 GCA_005778215.1 Actinomycetota bacterium
GACACCCTGGAAGCGCTGCAGGAACGGTTCCCCGACGGACGCCGCGGCGACCGCCTGTTCGGCGCGCAGGGGCTGGCCTCCAGCCTGTACATCCGCGACCCCGACGGCACCACCGTGGAGCTGCGCACCTACGGCTGAGGCGACCTCACGCCTGCGAGGCGAGGAAGGCCTGGATCTCGTCGTTGCTCGGGCGACCGCGATGCGACGTGCCGTTCGCTCTCGCCCATTCGCGGAACGCCTCGGCGTCGTAGGCGGGCTTCGGCGTACTGCGCGTGGCACCACCGACCACCTTCGAGTAGGCCGAACCCGGCGTGCGCGCCACGGCGATGAACGGTGCCAACGCAGCCTCCAGCGCCTGTCGGTTCGCTGCGCTGAGGTCGAGTTCGTAGGCCTTGCCGGCCAACGCGAAGCGGATGGTCTCCACCCCGTCCTCGGAGCCGTCGAGATCGTCGATGAGCTTGGTGATCTGCGCCATGACCCGGAACGGTACCGGCTGGCGGAAACTCACGCGCCCGACGCGCCCTCGCGCAGTGCATCGGCGAGACCGGTCATCCGTCGCGCCGGCGTGGCCAGGCAGTCGGCGAACGACAGCGGATCGCCCACCACGTGCAAGGCCGACTTGGCCCGGGTGGCACCGGTGTAGACCAACTCGCGGCCCACCAGTGGCGACGTGCGCGGCGGCAACACCAGCACCACGGTGGGGTACTCGGAGCCCTGGCTCTTGTGCACGGTCATCGCGAACGCCGTGCGCACCTCGGACAGCTGTGCCGGATGGAACGACTGCCGACCGAGCGCCGTGTCGAACACTGCCATCAGGTCGCCGCCCTCACGCACCACCACCCCCGTGTCGCCGTTGGCGAGACCGAGACGCGGATCGTTGCGGGTGGCCAGCAACGGACGTCCGGCGAACCAGGTGCTGCCGGCACCCGCGGGGCCGCACATCCAGTGCTCGGCCAACCGGTTCCATGTGGACACACCGAACGGACCTTCGCGGTGAGCGCACAGGATGCGCACCGCTGCCGACGCAGCGAGCGCGCCCTCGGCATCACCGGACTCGGCCGCCGCTCGCACTGCGGCCAGTTGCGGTGCCACCACCTGCTCGACGGCCGCCACCACCGCCGGCGTCATCGGGTCGAGACACTCGTGGAACTGCACCGAGCCGGTGGCGTCGCCACGCAGATACTCCAACGCCGCCGTCGCATCGCCACGGCGCACGGCCTCAGCCACGAGCGCGATGGGGGTGTCGCCGCCATAGCGGTGACCGCGCACCAACCGACACCCACGACCGGCGAGCACACCGGCCGGCTGGTCGATGACCACCTGCACCAGATCGCCCAACACTGCGCCGAGATCGACGCTCTCGAGTTGATCGGGGTCGCCGATGAGCACCAGACGAGCATCGGGGCGCACCGCTTCGAGCAACCGGGCCATCAGCGGCAACGACACCATCGACGTCTCGTCGATGACCACCACGTCGTGGGGCAGCGGGTTCGACGTGTCGTACCGGAACCGCTGACGACGATCGCCGAGCGGGCCGAGCAAGCGGTGAATGGTGCTCGGCGCCACCCCGGCGAGCGCGTGCCGCACGTCGGCCGAGATGTGCTGCTCGACGTCGGGCTGTTGCAGCGCCGCGGCGATGGACTCCTGCAGCCGTGCCGCGGCCTTGCCCGTGGGCGCCGCCAGGGCCACCCGCACCGACGGCTGCTGCTCGAGCAACACCGCCAGCATGCGCGCCACCGAGTAGGTCTTACCCGTGCCCGGACCGCCCACCACCAGGGTGACGCGGTTCGCGAACACGGCGTCGGCCGCGGCGCGCTGCAGGTTGGGTTCGTCGTGGTCGACGGCCGGCAGCAGTTGTTCGAGCACCGCCGCCACGGAGGTGGACAAGCCCACCGACAGGTCGCCCGCTCGCGCGCGCAACGTCGCAGCAATGCCGCACTCGTCGAGCCAGTAGCGCTGCAGATACACCCGCGACCCGTGCAGCACCAGAGGGTGCGGACCGTACACCGGCACCTCGTCGACCGCGTCGGTGCAGCGCACCACCGCCGGCGCGTCGCGCAGCACCAGCAGCCACTCGTGCGGATCGGGCCACGCCAGCTCGACGGCCTCCTGGTCGTCGTTGCGCACCGCATGCTCGGCCGCCACTGCGTCGGCCAGCTGGTGCAGGTCGGCGCAGGCGTGACCGTGCTGCGCCGCCCACGACGCCATTGCCACGGCCAACCCGACCAACGGACGCTCGTCGCCCGAGGCGCGCGCCACCCAGTCAGCGAGGTGCACCTCGGTGGACCCGAGCACGCCGGCCTCCACCCACGGCTCGAGCGATGCGACCCGCGCCGGGATGCGCACGGCGGTCATGCCGCACCCTCCGCGAGCAATCGATCGAGCGCCACCACGGTCGCGGCCGGCGGCCGCCAGCTGAACACGCCGAACGGATGACCGTCGGCCTGCGGAGTGGACGCACCCACCATGCCCCGCACGAACAGGTAGGCGATGCCACCGAGGTGGTGCTCGGGTGAGTAGTCGGGCAGCCGCCACCGCAGGTACCGATGCACGGCCACGCTGTAGAGAATGGACTGCAGGGGGTAGTCGGAGTGGGCCATCGCCGCCGGCAGGAGCGACGGGTGGTACGCCGCCATCGGGTCGGCCGCATCGCGGGTGTGCAGGCGGTTGGTCTTGTAGTCGAGCACCACATGGCGGTGACCGTGCGCGGCATCGGGCACGCGCAGCACCGCGTCGATGGAGCCCTGCAGGAAGCCCGCCAACTCCACCGTGAACCGACCGTCGGCCAACGACTGCGCATACGCCAACTGCGGGTCGTCGGCCGGGAGGGTGGCCAGCAACACCCGGCCGACATCGACGGCGGTGACGCGAGGCGCGCCCGACCACAGCGGCATGTCGAAGTCGAGTTCGGCGAGCCGATCGGTGGCAGGGATGTCGGCCAGGCAACGACCGTCGAGCAGCGGACCGAGCGGCGTACGCACCGCGGCCACCAACCCCGCGGTGAGCACCTCGCCCGACACGTCGAGGCGGTCTCGGCGCAGCTGCAACTGCACCTCCTGGCCGAGCACCTCGGGCAGCGGGTCGGCGGCATGGTCGACGCGCTCGAGCACCGTGTGCACCAGTGTGCCGAACGCAGCGCCGGCCAGCACGTCGGCCAGCGGGATGGCAGGGCCGACGGCCGACGGTGCCACAGCCGGGGCGTCGCCGTCGACGACCGGCTGTGGTTCGTCGGTGCCGCCGGCCACCGTGGACGTGGGTGACCAGTCCTGTTCGAGCGTGCGGGTGATGGACGTGAACGACCATCGCCGCCAGGCGCGATCGGCGACGGCGCGGCCCTGCGCGGTCGCCACTGCGAGGGTGGGCAGACGGTCGGCGTCGACGTGCGGTTCCCAGCGCGACGGCACCACACCGACCGGGCATTCGGCCGCTGCGATGGTGCCCCCCGACGCCACTACCAACTGCTCGAGGCGAGCCTGGGCGTCGTCGTCGGACGGATTGGCCACCTCGGCCATCGACGTGTTCACCTTGGTGCGCGGCACCCAGATGCGCGGCTGCGTGTTGCACGGCGCGCCGGCCTCGTCGCGGTCGAACAAGACCGTGCTGAGCGCCGACTTCTTCGACTGATCGGTGGGTGCCCACCACACGATGGTGCGGTGCTCACCGCGAGTGAGGCCCACGTACAACAGCCGCAACCGGTCGCCACGCTCGCCGACATGGGCGTGGAACTTCCTGCCGTCGGCACGTGAATGCATGTCGGGGCCGTCCCACAGCTGCCCGGAGGCCACGTCGACCAGCCGCTCGCCGGTGTCGGGATCGTTGTACACGACCACGCCTTTGCTGTTGGAGTGGGTCCAGCTCAGCGGCAACAGCACCACCGGGTACTCGAGCCCCTTGCTGCCGTGGAGCGTGGTGATCTGCACGGCGTGCGCATCGCTGTCGATACGCCGCATCTGCGCCTCGGATTCGGCGGCATCGGCCGACGCGGCGCGCAACCGGTCGAGCGTGCGTCGAGCCACGGCAGCGGTGACGCCACCAGCACCCAGCTCGGCGGCCTGCACTTCGGCGATGTGATCGAGATCGGTGAGCCGACGCTCACCACCCGGTTCGGCCAACAACGTGCCGACCAACTCGCTCTCGGCACGCACCCGCAGGTACCAGGCGAGGAACGGCGTGGACGTGAGCGCATCTGCCCACTCGGCACAGCGCCGCTGCAGCTCGGCCACCCGCTGGGCCGCGTCGGGCGCCGCAGGATCGAGCTCGGCGGCGCGGCGGTGCAGGAACACACTCAGCCCGGCGGCACGCACCGTGGGCGGGTGCGACGGTCGTTCGAGCGCCGCCAGGAGCAGCGCCCACTGGTCGGCCGCCGGCGTGACCAGCACCGACCCGGTGCGCGTGCGCACCGACGGCACGCCCACTCGATCGAGCGCGCGCACCACCTGCTCGGCTGCCCCGTGTGTCGGCACCAACACGGCGATGTCGCCCGGCTGCACCAGCGGCGCGTCGGGACCGTCGCCGATGCGGTGACCCTGCAACAGCTCGACCACTTGCTGCGCTACGTCGGCCACGATGGCTCGGCGCACCAGCGGCACCGACACGTTGCCCTTCGGTGTGGTGGGCGCGGTGGCCGCCGGCATGCGCCGGATCTGCAACGGCGCACCGGGCGACAACGCCTGCTCGGGCTTGCGCGACGACGCCTCGACCGGCGTGCCGACGATGCGCGGGTCGCCCCACTGCACGTCGCGGATGAGCGTGTTGGTGGCCCGCACCAAGGCACCGTCACTGCGCTGGTTGGTGCCGAGCATCACCTTCTGGCCGTCGGCGGTGGCCGCGAGGTAGGCCTGCACATCAGCCCCGCGGAAGCGATAGATGGCCTGCTTCGGGTCGCCGACCGTGACGAGGTGCCCCGAGAACGCGGTGGCGAAGATGTCCCACTGCACCGGGTCGGTGTCCTGGAACTCATCGACCAGCACCAGCTGGTAGCGCTCGTCGAGTCCCTGCAC
>SXKB01000341.1 GCA_005778215.1 Actinomycetota bacterium
CCACCAGAGCGGAATCAACGACAACAACGATCGGCTGAACGGCATCACGAGCTTCCGTTACCTCGGTGAACTCGTGCGGTGCCTTGTCGGCGAAGTCGGCCAGGTGCACCAACGACAACAGTTCCATCGCCCGGTCACGGCGTTCGCGACGCGGCACCCTGCGCAGCTGCAGCGCCAACTCCACGTTCTTCACCGCCGAGCGCCACGGCAGCAGCGCCGCCTCCTGGAACATCAGCGCGGTGCGACCGTGCACGTCGATGGTGACGGTGGTGGGCTGATCCAGCCCGGCCACCAACGACAGCGGCGGGGTCTTGCCGCAGTCCGAGGCGCCGACGAGGCACAGGAACTCGCCCTGCTCCACCGACAGCGAGACACCGTCGAGCGCGAGCACCGACGCGTCGCCCGAGCCGTGGCGCTTCGACACGCCCCGGAGCGTGACCGCCGGCGTCCGAGAAGTGAGCACCCGTGCCTCGTGGTGCACCTCGAGCGAGGTCACAGCCCCTTCACCTCGGGCTGACCGCGCTCGGCGAGCAGTGCGTTGAGGAGTGAGAGGTCGTAGATGCCGGTCAGCTCCACCGGTTCGAGCAACTCCACCGAGACGGCGTCGTCGGCCGACTGCTGCAGTGACGCAGCGATCGGATCGAGCGTGAAGGTGAGGTTGGCGAAGCTCTTCGCGATGACGTCGGCGTTCGGCTCGGTGCCGGTGATGTCGGCGATCTGCGCCACCACGTCGGCCTGCGCCTGCTCCGGATCCGCGGCGATCGCGTCGATGGCGTCGGCCAGACCCACGAGCACGGCCTTCACCACGTCGGGGTGCGCTTCGAGGAACTCGGTGCGCACCAACAGGTGGGTGGTGACGAACTCGCCGTCGGTGTCGGTCCACAGGTCGCGCTCGTCGACGAGCACCGTGCCGCCACCCTCGTCGATGAGGCGGGTGGCCCACGGCTCGGGCACCCACGCGCCGTCGATGTCGCCGGCGATGAACGACTCGAGCGTGGTGGAGTTCTTCTGCGGCACGACGACGACGTCGCCGCCGCCCTCGGGCGTGGTCTCGAAGCCCTGCTCCTTCAGCCAGGCACGCAACGCGACGTCCTGCGTGTTGCCGAGCGACGGCGTGGCGATCTTCTTGCCGGCCAACTGCTCGGGTGAGGTGATCTCGGGCTGCACCACCAGGAACGCGCCACCCGAGGTGGAGCCGGCCACCAGTCGCACGGCCTCGCCGTTCGACGTGGCGAACGCATTGATGGCGGGGTTCGGACCGATGAAGGTGAGATCGAGCGAGCCGGCGAGCAGCGCCTCGGCGGCCTCGGTGCCGGCGTCGAACGTGAAGGTCGACAGCGTGGTGTCGCCCAGGGCGGCGGCGAAGGTGCCCTCGGCCACGCCCACCAGGGCGGGGGCGTGGGTGACGTTCGGGAAGAAGCCGAGCTTCACCTCGTCGAGGGGTACGCCGCCGGTGTCGGTGGTGTCGTCACCGCATGCGGCGAGCGCCAGACCGGCGAGCGCCAGGGCGGCCAGCACACGGTGCCGGCGGGGAGGTCGAGAGGATCGGGGGGATCGTGTCGTCATGGGGCGACATCATGTCGGCAAATCCCGACCAATGCAATCAGGTTTTCTACATCGCGAAAAACTTCTACAACTCCGATGGACATTTCCGACAAGCGCCAGTAGAGTGCCACGCATGCAGGCGTACGTCCACGCTTCCCCGTCCGGCATCAGCCTCACCACGCTGCGCCGCCGCGACATCGCCGCCGACCAGGTGCGGCGCGTGCACCTGTACACCGACGCCAACGGCGACCAGGGCATCGTGGTGCGCAACTCACTGTTCCGCTACGTGTACATCCCGAGCGAGCGCCTCGCCGACCCGCAGGTGGTGGCAGGGGTGCGGTCGCTCGTCGACCGAGTGCGGGGACGCGCCCAGGTCGATCAGCAGGTCGACACGCTGCTCAGATCCGTCGCCTGACCCGGTCACGGTGCCAGACTGCCCGCATGTCGAGCAGTGGCGAGGGGCACGACGCACGTCCGGGTACGCAAGCCGTCGAGCGAGCACTCGCCATCCTCGAGTGCTTCCGCACCGACGCCACCGCGCTCGGCATCAGCGAGATCGCCCGATCGGTGGGGCTGAACGTGAGCACCGCCCACCGGTTGATGCGCGCGCTCGTGAACGCCGGCTTCATGGAGCAGGATCCGGTGTCCGAGCGTTACCGACTGGGCATCGAGGTGGCGGTGCTGGGACAACGCGCGCTGGAGCACGCCGGCTACCACCTGGCTCGGCCGATCCTCGTGCGCCTCGCCGAACAGACCGGCGAGTCGGTGAGCCTCGGGGTGCGACGCAACGCCGAGGTCGTGGTCATCGAACGCACGGCCTCGTCGCAGCCACTCAAGTTCGACCATGCGTCGGGGGCCGAGATCGATCTCCACACGTCCGGGATGGGCAAGGTACTGCTCGCGTTCTCCGGTGTGTCACCGGAAGTGGCGGTGGGGCAGCTGAAGTCACTCCCCCGCTACACCGAACGCACCATCTGCGACCGCGACGAGTTGGTGAGGGTGCTCACCGCCGCCCGTCGCAACGGCTACGCCACGAACCACGAGGAGCGGTACGACGGCGCCAGCGGCATCGGTGCGCCGGTGCTGGGGCCTTCCGGCGTGGCCACCGCTGCGGTGGGGGTGCAGGGCCCGGCGCTGCGCATGACCGAGGCTCGCATGCTGGAGATCGCACCGCTGGTGCGCTCCGCCGCCGACGAGATCGCCGCACTCGCGCTGCGACTCTGACATCGGGAATAGAGTCACCTCGCGATCGTTGCACACGCAACCTGCGCTCGCGCCCCCACCCCCTGGAGCTGCCATGTCCACGCCCGTCCGTTACTGGATCGACCCGCTCTGCCCCTTCTGCTGGGTCACGTCGCTGTGGATCCGCGAAGTGGCGCCCGAACGCGACCTCGACATCACGTGGCAGCCCATCAGCTTGCTCGTGAAGAACGAGCTCACCGACGACAGCCCGTGGTACGGCGTGGCGCAGTGGAGCTTCGGCCTGCTGCGCGTGCTCGAGTCGGTGCGGGCCGGCGAGGGTGAAGCCGCCGTCGGCGACCTGTACCTCGAGTACGGCCGGCGCATCCACCACGACGGGCAGAGCGAGTGGCCGGTGACCGAGGCGTTGGAGGCCATCGGGCTCCCCACGTCGCACGCCGCCGCCTTCGACGACGCACGGTGGGACAGCGAGCTGCTGCGCCGGCATCACGAAGCCATCGCACTGGTCGGCAACGACGTGGGAACGCCCATCATCGGCATTCCCGGCAACGACGGCACCGAGGTCGGTGTGTTCGGCCCGGTCATCGACGCCCGCCCGGACCACTACGACGCACTGGCGTTGTGGGACGCAACGGTGCTGCTGGCCCGCATGCCCCAGTTCTTCGAACTCAAGCGCTCGCGCACCGGCGGAGTGGATCCGGGCGCTCGCCCCTGATCACACCTGCACGGCGAGCCGCTCGACGGCCGCCACCACGGTGTCGTCGACCGTGACGGTGCCGGCATCGATGGCGCGGGCCAGGTCGACCCGCATGTCGTGTTCCCAGAACCGATCGAGGTGGTACGCCGTCGCGGCGACCGCGTCGGCGTGCGGATCGGCCGCCATCTGACGAGCGATCTGGTTCGCCATGCGCACCAGCGCACCCAACCGGTGCTCGGGGTGCTCGATCTCGACGGTGGCCGCCGAGTGACCGGGCGACACCTGCACGGCCGTCACCTTGTACTCC
>SXKB01000342.1 GCA_005778215.1 Actinomycetota bacterium
ATCTACAGCAGTATAAGATGCGAACTTGGCGTCACTAAGTCCACCACAGCCTACCACAGTACTAAACGCGAATGGATACCTTTCCCCTCGCCCTTCATGGTGGCCGCCACCCAGAACCCGGTGGAGCAGGAAGGCACGTACCGCCTGCCGGAGAGCCAGCTCGACCGGTTCCTCATGCGCCTCTCGCTCGGCTACCCGGGCCGCGCTGCCGAACTGGCGATCCTCGACTCGAACGGCGCGAACGACGCGCTGGTCGCCCTGCGTCCGGTCATCAGCGCCGCCGAGGTCATCCAGATGTGCCAGGCGGTGCGCACCGTGCACATCGCCGACGCACTGAAGGGCTACATGGTCGATCTGGCCGAGGCCAGCCGCAACCATCCCGGTCTGCTGCTCGGCCTCTCGCCCCGTGCCACGTTGCAGTTGCAGCGCGCCACCCGTGCACACGCCGCGGCGCACGGCCGCGACTACGCCATCCCCGACGACGTGAAGGCCGTCAGCGTGCCGGTGCTGGCCCACCGCATGGTGTTGCGGCCCGACGCCGGCGCACGCGGCCTCACCGCGGAGATCGTCATCCAGGATCTGTTCAACGCGGTCGCCGTCCCGGCAGGTCGCTGATGCCCACTCGCCACGGCTGGGCCACCCTGGTGGCGGGCGTGGGTTGCTTCGTCGTGGGCCGGTTGTTCGGTCTGCTCGAGTTGTACGTGGTGGGCACGGCGCTGTTGGCAGTGCTCGGCGTGTCGTTGCTGGTGGTGAACCGGGCCCTGCCGCGCATGCAGGTGCGTCGCATCGCCCGACCCTCGATGGTGTCGGTGGGCGAGCCCGCACGCGTCGACATCCAGGTGGTGAACCTGTCGCAGCGCCGCACGCCGCGGTTGCGGTTGTGGGAGCCGGTGGGCACCCGCGGCGGCGCACCGATGCAGTTGGCACCGCTGCCCTCGGGCGACTCCGCCACGGCGGCGTATCGCGTGCCGTCGGCCAACCGTGGCGTACTGCGCATCGGCCCACTGCGCGCCGAACGCACCGACGTGCTCGGGCTGTGCCGCCGGTCGGACGTACTGGCCGGGCACGGCGAGGTGCTCGTGGTGCCCGAGCGCATCCCCCTCGCCTTCCCCGGTCTGTCGAGCAACGGGCGACTGGGCGAGCACCTGCGGATGAAGTCGTGGGGGCAGACGGGCAGCGAGTTCCACTCGCAGCGCGAGTACATGCCCGGCGACGACCTGCGCCGTATCAACTGGAAGTCGTCGGCACGGGCCAACCAGCTCATCGTGCGGGAGACCGCCGTGGAGGGCGTGCGCCGGTGCGTGGTCGTGCTCGACACCGAAGCGGAGGGCTACGACCACGACTCGTTCGAACGCGCCGTCGTCGGCGCCGCCAGCGTGGTGGCCGGCGCCGTGGCCATGGGCATCGCCACCCGTCTCGTCGCGCCCGGCATCGACCTGCGCGGTCCCGAGGTGGGCCACGAGTCGCTGCGGTGGCTGGCCACCGTCGCACCCGGTGACGTGGTGGTGGACCACACGGCCTCGGGTCGCACCCACAGCGACGGCCTGGGTCTGCTCGTGCTGCTCACCAGCACCACCACCAGCCGGGCGGCCGTGGCCGTGCGCGCCGCGGCAGCGCCCGACGAGTCGCTGGTGATGGTGGTCACCTCGCAGCCGCCCAGTGCCGGCGCGCGGTTCACGGTCGACGGCACGTCGCTCACGGCGATGCAGCAGGGCTGGAACCAGTTGGTGCTCGGCGCCCAGGTGGTGACGGTGTGAGCACCGCCACCGAACCGTCGCGCCTCGCCGAAGCACGTCCGGCGGCCTCGCTGTGCCTCGCGCTGCTCACTGCGGTGACCGTCATCACCCTGTGCCGCATCTTCCCCGACTGGGACTACCTGCGGCCGATGCTCGCCTTCGCCATCGGGTTGCACGTCATTGCGTTCGTGCTCCGCGTGGTGCGCGCCCCCTTGTGGGTGGCGCTGCCGTCGTTGCTGCTCTCGATGTTCCTCCTGATCGGCATCATCTACTACCGCGACACGCTCAGCTTCGTGTTCCCCTCGGGGCGCACCGTCGAACTGATGCGGGTCGATCTCCGCCTCGTCATCGACCAGTTCGCCACTGCGGTGGCGCCGGTGCCCAGCGAGGGCAGCTTCGCCACCGCCACGGCAACCGTCGTGGGCCTGTGCGTGGTGCTCAGCGACACCTTCGCGTTCCGTGCGCTCGGCCAGGTGGAAGCCGTGGTGCCGACCGGTGTGCTGTTCGTGTTCACCTCGGCGCTCGGCACCGATCGGTACCGAGTGCTGATGGCCGTGCTGTGGATCGGCGCCGCGCTCGCCACCATCGCCGTGCTCCGCTTCGCCAACGCCGAGCAGGAGGGCGGGTGGATGGGTTCGCGCCGCGTCACGTTCGCGGCGGCACTCCCGGCCATCGTGCTCACCATCGGGGCCGGCGCCGTGATGGCCGGCGCCATCGCCCCCCGACTGCCGGGCGCCGGCGAGAAGGCGCTCATCGACACCCGCAACCGCCAGGGCAACGTCACCGAGGTGCTCAGCCCACTGGTCGACATCCGCGCCCGCATGAAGAATCGCGGCAATGCCGAGCTGTTCACCGTGCAGTCCGACGACGGTGCCCACTACTGGCGAGTGCTCGGGCTGCCGAACTTCGACGGCAACTCGTGGTCGCCTCCCGAGGAGGACCTGCGCGAGATGGGCGACCGCAGCAACGAGGTGCTGCTGCCCGGTCGCCGCGTGTCGCAGGTGTACACCATCAAGGCGATGGGCGGCCCGCTGGTGCCCGCCGTGTTCCAGCCGGTGCAGGTGTCACCCGATGCCGTGTTCTGGGCCGACGAGTCCGACAGTCTGGTGCTCAGCGGCGACAGCCTCGAGCGCGACGACGTCATCGCCGTGGCGTCGCTGGTGGTCGACCCCACCATCGAGCAGCTCCGAGCCGCCACCGTGAACGGCGCCGAGCAGGTGTACTACGAGCTGCCCGGCGGCGTGCCCGACGCGGCACGCGACCTCGCTGCGCAGCTCACGGCCGGGGCCGCCACGCCGTACGACCGAGCGATGGCGCTGCAGGGCTTCTTCCGCGACAACTTCACCTACGACCTCGACGTGCAACTGGGCAACAGCAACGACGCGATCGAGGTGTTCCTGCGCGACCGCCGAGGGTTCTGCCAGCAGTTCGCCGGCACGTTCGCCGCGATGGCGCGCAGCATCGGGCTGCCTGCCCGCGTGGCGGTGGGTTACACCCCCGGCGACCTCGGCAACGACGGGCTCTACCACGTCTACGGTCGCCATGCCCACGCCTGGCCCGAGGTGTGGTTCGACGGCATCGGCTGGGTGGCCTTCGAGCCGACACCCAGCCGCGGTAACCCCGACGCCGCCCAGTACACCGGTGTCGCGCCGCAGCAGGACGACTCGCGCGGCACCGGCGGCGCCACGGGAGGGCCGAACCAGTCGACCCCGAGTTCGGTGCCCGGCGGCATCAACGAGCCCGGCATCACCACCACGGTGCCGGGCGGTGGTCGCCCCGGCGAGGGCGGCCCGGGGGCGGGCAGCACCACCCTGCCGCCCGTGTCGAACGGCGGCGGCAGCAGCGACTCGTCGATCATCCCGTTCGTGCTGCTCGGCGGCGTGGTGCTGCTGGTGTTGTGGATCCTGCTCGCACCGCGGGTGATCGCTGCGCTGCAACGCCCCCGCTCCCGTGCGCCGCGCGACCGCGTGATCGCCGCCTGGCAACGCGCCTGTCACGTGATGAACGTGGCCGGTGCGCCGCCCGTCGGTGGTGCCACCCCCATCGAGTACGCCCGCACCGCCGAAGCATCGGTGGGCGTGAGCCACGTCACGGTCCGCGAACTGGCGGTGCAGGTCACGCGGGCGGTGTACTCGCCGGCCGCGTTCGACGAGACGGCGGCGGCACGGTGCGAGACGCTCGAGGACGACATCGATGCGTTCTGCCGCACCATCACCCCGTGGCGGTTGCGGCTGCGAGCACTGGTCGACCCGCGAATGATGCGCCGACGCATCGTCGGCTGACCGGTCAGTCGTCGCGACGCTGGTTGGGGGCGCCGAACTTGCCGCGCATGTTCTCGGTGAGGTGGTTGATGCCCGCCTCACCCAGCGTGCGGGCGTGCCGCTCACACACCAACGCGGTCGCCACCGCGCCGATGAAGGCGGCGAACGACAGGAAGGGACTCACCGACAGGAACGCCACGGTGAGCACCAGGCATGCCACTGCGGCGATGCCCGACACCACGAGTGCGCGACGATTGCCCTCGCCACGGGGGTGCAGGTTCCGCCCGAACCCAGGGTCGCGCTGAAGCTGCTCCTCGATCTGACGGAGAATCCGTTGTTCGTCTTCCGAGAGCGGCATTCCGAACTCCTGAGCGATGGCCGTGTCTGCATCTTCGCAGATTTCCCAGAGTGAGACAACGCGGCCGGACACCTCGTGCACGATCAGTTCGACGGTGGCGGGGGCGCCTGGTCGGGACCCCACTGCTGGGCGCCCTTGCGCACCACCCGGAGCCCCCGTCCGCCCACGGCGCTGGCGGGGCCGATGGCGGTGGCCCCGAACCGGGAACGGATGGCGTCGATGGTCTCCTCGGCAGCCTCCCACTCGTGTGCGGACGGCACAGCGGGCCCGTCACCGGTGCCGGCGAACAGGTCGTCGAGCGACAGTTGCTCGGCGGGCGTGCCGAAGTTCGTGGCGCTGACACCCAGCAGACGCACGCCGGGCGACGGGTCGACCGCCTCGAGCAGCGGCTCGACGGCCTGCACGATGGCGTGCGCGGGGTGGACGGCCGCCGGCACCGTGACGGCACGGGTGATGGTGTGGAAGCCGGCGAAACGCACCTTCAACGACAGCGTGCGCGCCCCGGTGCCGTGATGGCGAAGACGGCCGGCCACTCCGTCGGCCAGCCGCACGAGTTCGCGCCGGAGCTCGTCGTGGGTGTGCAGGTCGTGCGGGAACGTCTCCTCGTGGGAGAGCGACTTCATCTCGCGATCCACCTCCACCGGGCGATCGTCGAGGCCCCAGCTCAGCTGGTGCAGGTGCTGGCCGTGGGCCTTGCCCACCGCGGCGACCAGCGCCGCCTCCTCGAGTTGGGCCAGGTCGCCGACGGTGCGCACCCCGAATCGGGTGAGCCGTTCGAGGGTGGCGGGTCCGACACCCCACAGCGCCTTCACCGGGAGTGGGTGGAGGAAGGCGAGCTCCTCCCCCGGCCGAACCTCCACCACGCCGGGACCGTCGATCACCCCACCGGGCTTCGGCACCGGCTTGGCGGCCTTCGATGCGAGCTTGGCGAGGAACTTGTTCGGTGCCACACCGACGCTGCAGCGCAGTTGCAGCCGCTGCCACACGTCGTCGCGCAGCCGGTGACCGATCGCCACGCCGTCCCCGAACAGCCGCACGGCGCCGGTGACGTCGAGGAACGCCTCGTCGAGCGCCAACGGCTCGACGAACGGCGTGACGGAATGGAAGATCTCGTGCACTTCGGCGCTGACCTGCGCGTACAACTCGTGGTCGCCGGGCAGGAACACGGCATCGGGGCACAGACGACGCGCCGTCGTGGACGGCATCGCCGAGAAGACGCCATAGCGGCGCGCTTCGTACGAGGCGGCGGCGATGACGCCGCGGTTGCCGGTGCCGCCCACCACCACCGGTTTGCCCACCAGGTCGGGTCGGCGGCGCAGTTCGACACTGACGTAGAAGGCGTCCATGTCGACGTGCAGGATGGTGCGCGTCGGCGAGGTGGTCATGCCAACCGTTCGATCCGACCGCCGCGGCGTTCGGCCCCGTGCAGCGCGAACCGGTAGTGCCCGTCGTGTGCCCCGGCGAGCCACTCGCCGACGGGCGCGTGCACCCACGGCGGACTGGCCCGCAGCAGGTCGGCCGCATCGGCTGCGGCCACGTGGCGCACCTCCTCGACGATGCCGTCGGGGTCGGCGATGCAGATGTCGCCGTCGACACCGCTGGCCTCCCATGCCTCGACCCGCAACTGCCAGCCCATGTCGGGGGCATCGACGTGCACGGTGTAGCTGCGATGGGTCCAGCCAGTGATGCGCAAGCCGGTCTCCTCGAGCACTTCGCGCTCCAGACCTTGCAGCAGGGTCTCGCCGTGATCGATCACGCCACCGGGCGGGGTCCATTCGAGCGACTGGTCGCGGCGGCGATTGCCCACCAGCACCAGCCCGTCCCCGTGGCGGATGAGGGCTCCTCCGACCAACCACCGACGCATCCCGCCAGTGTGGCACAGGAACGTGTGTTCGTCAGCCGCCCTGCGCACGGCGCTCGCGCCGCCCGCGGAAGTCGCTGACCCACAGCCGGGCCACGAGGCCGAACGCCTCGCGGATGATGCTGCCCGACATCTTCGACTCCCCTTCGGTGCGGTCCTGGAAGCTGATGGGGAACTCCACCACCTTGCCGCCCACGCTGATGAGCCGGTAGGTCATCTCGATCTGGAACCCGTAGCCCTCGGCCTTCACCGTCTCGAACTCCATGCGCACCAGGGTGTCGGAGCGATACGCGCGGTAGCCGGCGGTGGCGTCGTTCACGGCCAGACCCAGCACGCCGGCGGCGTAGCGATTGCCCCAGCGCGACAGCCAGCGGCGACCCTTCGGCCAGTCGATGGTGCGGCCGCCCGGTACGTAGCGGCTGCCGATGGCGAGGTCGGCGCCGTGCTCGACGTTGCTGATCAGCGCCGGCAGCACCTCGGGATCGTGCGACAGATCGGCGTCCATCTGCACGCAGATCTCGGCGCCGTCGTCGATGGCCCGACGCAACCCTGCCCGGTAGGCGTGACCCAACCCTTCCTTCACGGTCCGGCGCAACACGTCGATGTTGCCCAGTTCGTCGGCCAGACGCTGCGCGGCGTCGGCGGTGCCGTCGGGGCTGCCGTCGTCGACCACCAGCACCCGGGCATCCGGGGCGACGGCACGCACGGCGCGCAGCAGCCGGTCGATGTTGTCGATCTCGTTGAACGTGGGGACGACCACCGTGGCACGCACGGTCGACCAGCCTACGCTGGCAGGGTGACCGACGAAGAACGTCCCCTCTCGGCCCTCCCCTCGCCTGCGGCACGGGCGGCGGCGTTCGCCGCCATCCTGCTGGGCGGCGTGGCGGGTGCCCTCATCGGCTACACGCTGGTCGACCTGCAGTGCACGGGCTCGTGCGAGACCCCCAAGGGCATCGGGCTGCTCATCGGCGCGCTCATCGCCGCGGGCGGCATGAGCGTGGTGGCGGTGCTGGTGCTGCGCGCCCTCGGCGAGTGGCGCCAGATCGAACAGCGCGAGCGCGCGGGCCGGGCGTGACCCCACTCCAGACCGAGCTGTTGTCGCTGGCCACCGAGCTCGCCACTCGAGCGGGCCGCATGGTGCGTGACGGCCGCGCCGACACCGGCATCAGCACCGCCGACACCAAGTCGTCGTCCACCGACGTGGTCACCGAGTTCGATCGCGCCAGCGAGGCGCTCATCGTGGGCGGCATCCTGGCAGCGCGGCCCGACGACGGGCTGATCGGCGAAGAGGGTGCCGCCACCGAGGGCACCTCGGGCGTGGAGTGGCTCATCGACCCCATCGACGGCACCACGAACTTCCTGTACGGCCTGCCCGGGTATGCCGTGTCCATCGCCGCCCGACAGCGCGTCGACGGCGAGCTGCGCACCGAGATCGGCGTGGTGTTCGTGCCCGCCACCGGCGAGCTGTTCACGGCGGCACACGGTGCCGGCGCATGGCTCGACGGTCGGCCCATCCGGTGCGGCACCACCGACGACCTGGCCGTCGCGCTGGTGGCGTCCGGGTTCAGCTACCTGCCCGAACGGCGCGCCGTGCAGGCCCAGCGCATGGCCGCGATGCTGCCCCGCGTGCGCGACCTGCGCCGCTTCGGCGCTGCCGCCGTCGACCTGTGCCACGTGGCGGCCGGCCGCGTCGACGTCTACTTCGAGGAGTTCCTCGGCCCCTGGGATCTGGCCGCCGGCGAGCTGGTGGCCCGTGAAGCCGGATGCCGCACGGGCAGTCTCGACGGTGGGCCGGTGCGCCCTTCGTCGGTGCTCGTGGCGAACCCTGCGTTGTTCGAACCCGCACGCGCGCTCATCGCCGAGATCGACCAGACGCTGTTGCACTGACTTCGTCTGCCATCATGGGAGGCGTGGGAACCCGCATCCTCTCCGTGGAAGACGACGAGCGCATCCGCACCGCCGTGAAACTGGCGTTGGAGGACGAGGGCTGGACCGTCGACGAGGCCGGCAGCGGCGAAGAGGCCATCGAGCTCTTCCAGCGCGCCACGCCCGACGTGGTCCTCATCGACATCATGCTGCCCGGCATGGACGGCTTCGAGCTGTGCCGCACACTGCGCCGCACCAGCGACGTGCCGATCGTGATGGTCACGGCACGCAACGACACGCACGACGTGGTGGCCGGCCTCGAGGCCGGGGCCGACGACTACCTCACCACGCCGTTCGCGCCGAAGGAGCTGTCGGCCCGCATCCGCGCGCTGTTGCGTCGCATCCGACCCATCAGCCCCGGCCACGCGAAGTTGGTGTTCGGCGATCTCGAGATCGTGCCCGACGAGGGCAAGGTCACGCGTGCAGGCACCGAACTGCACCTCACCAAGACCGAGTTCCGGTTGCTGTGCGAACTGGCCCAGAACCCTGGCCGGGTGTTCAGCCGTGAGAGCCTGCTCGACAAGGTGTGGGGCTACGACTACTTCGGCGACGGCCGGTTGGTCGACGTGCACGTGCGTCGCCTGCGCACCAAGGTGGAGACCGACCCGGCGAACCCGCGTCACGTCGTCACCGTGCGCGGCCTCGGTTACCGCCTCCAGTCCTGACGCCCTCCCCCGTGTCCACCGTCGATCCCACCACCGAAGTGGCGTTGCCACCGACCGGCCGGTGGGGACGGATCCGTCACGTCGTGCGCGGTTGGCAGCCGCGACGTGTGGGCCTGCGCACGCGCATCTTCTTCATGTTCGGGCTGGGCGCGCTGTTCCTGGCGTGTTTCCTGGCGGCGGCCGCCTACAGCTTCACCCGCAGCAGCGTGGTCGACCAGCGCGACACGTCCGCCATCGACACGGCGTATCGCAACGCCGGCACGGTGCAGAGCGAACTCACCACTGCGAGCGGCTCGGTGTCCACCGCCGCAGCCCGGCTCCAGAGCCAGGGCGTGCAGCTCTTCGCCATCAACGCCGCAGGCGTGTGGACCGCACCCAGCACCATCTACGACCCGGGTGAGATCCCTGCCGAACTGCAGCAGCGGGTGCTCGAGGACGGTGTGGCCTCGCGGATGACCACCCGCATCGACGGCGACCCGGTGTTGGTGATCGGCATCCCGCTCGACGTGCCCGAGACGAGCTACTTCGAGTTCGTCCCCATGGACGACGTGGCGTCGACGTTGCGCAGCGTGCTGTTCAGCCTGCTGTTCGCCGGGTTCATCACCACGCTGGCGGGCGCCCTGCTCGGCACGTTGGTGGCGAGCCGGGCGGTGCGACCGCTGGGCGATGCGGCGCAGGCGGCGCAGGCCATCGCGGGCGGCCGGCTCGACACTCGGCTCGAGCCCACCGACGACCCCGACCTGCGGGTGCTCGCCAACGCGTTCAACGACATGGCCGCCGCGCTGCAGGCTCGCGTGGAACGCGACGCACGATTCGCGAGCGACGTGAGCCACGAGCTCCGGTCGCCACTGATGACGCTCGCCGCCAGCGTCGAGGTGATGCAGGCCCGCCGCGACGACATGCCCGAACGCGCGCAGGCGGCGCTCGACCTGCTGGTGGCCGACGTGACGCGCTTCCAGGGGCTGGTCGAGGACCTGCTCGAGATCTCGCGCTTCGACGCCGGTGCCATTCGCCTCAACCTCGAGGATCTGCTCGTGGCCGAGTTCGTGCGCCAGGCCGTGGCGGTGAGCAGCGTGCCCTCCACGCCGGTACGCGTCACCGAGCGCGGCGAGCGCGTCGTCATCAGCGGCGACCGCCGTCGCCTGGCCCGTGTGGTGGCCAACCTCATCGACAATGCCCGCCTGCACGGTGGCGGCGAGGCGGAGATCTCCGTCACCGAGCCCGAGGGCGAGGGCGAACCGCTCGGCCACGTGTGGATCATCGTCGAGGACCACGGCGCCGGCGTGCCGCCCGAGGAACGCGATCTCATCTTCGAACGCTTCGCCCGGGGTGCCGTGGCAGGTCGCCGCAGCAGCAGTGACGGCGCAGGACTCGGCCTCGCACTCGTCGACGAACACACCCGCATGCACGGTGGCCGGGTGTGGGTGGAGGACCGTGCCGACGGCGAACCCGGGGCGCGCTTCGTGCTGGAACTGCCGGCCGAGGAGGTGGGCGTGTGAACGGCCGACGTTGCATCGTGGCGCTGCTGAGTGCGGTGCTGCTCACCGCGTGCGGTGTGCAGACCGACGAGTCGCCGCGCGACATCGCCGATGGCCAGCGCGGCCCGTTGGGCACGTCGAACGCCAGCGGCGGTGGCGCCGCATCGGGCACTGAACGCATCTACCTCGTGGGCCCCGCCCCCGGCGGCGAGGTGCCGTTGCTGGCACCGGTGGCACGCACCGCCGACACCCCGACCGAGCTGCTCGAGGCGCTGCTCGCCGGTGCAAACTCGTCGGAACTCGGGCAACAACTGCGGTCGGCCATCCCGGCGGGCACCGAGCTGAACGGTGTCGGCCTCCAGGGCGGCACACTGCGCGTCGATCTCTCCGCCGAGTTGCAGGCCGCCTCGGGCGAGGATCTCATCGATGCACTCGCACAGCTCGTGTTCACCTCGTCCGAACTCGACGGAGTGCGCCAGGTGCGCATCCTCGTCGACGGCACGGGCCAGCTGTGGCCGGTGGGCGACGGCACGCTGTCGAGCCAGCCGCTCACCGTGTACGACTACCCGGGACGCGTGGCCACCGCGCAGCCCGACTACCCCGCCATCCCCACCCCTCCCGGCGGCTGACCCAGCGGACTAGCCGAAGAAGACCTCGGCGACCTCGTGGTAGAGGTGCATGTCGACCGGGCGCGTCCGGCCGACGGTCTCGCTGAGCGGGATGGGCAGCATCTCGCTGTTGCGCAACGCCACCATGTGCCCCCACGCCTTGGTGTGCACGGCGTCGATGGCCGCCACGCCGTAGCGGGTGGAGAGCACGCGATCGAACGCCGTGGGTGTGCCGCCGCGCTGGATGTGCCCCAGCAGCACCATGCGGGTCTCGAACCCGGTGCGCTCCTCGATCGCGTGGGCGATGGTCTCGGCCACGCCGCCGAGGCGCACGTGACCGAACTGGTCGTACACCTTGTCGCGAGCAGCCATCGTGCCCACCTGCGGCTCGGCACCTTCGGCGACGACGACGATGGACGCGTACCGGCCACGCTCGTGGCGTTGGCGCAGTTGGCTGCACACGGCTTCGATGTCGAACGGCTGCTCGGGGATGAGGATGGCCGTGGCCCCACCGGCGATGCCGGCGTGTGTGGCGATCCATCCGCTGTGCCGCCCCATGACCTCCACCACCATCACACGATCGTGGCTCTCGGCGGTGGTGTGCAGCCGGTCGATGGCGTCGGTGGCGATCTGCACCGCGGTGTTGAACCCGAACGTGACGTCGGTGCCCACCACGTCGTTGTCGATGGTCTTCGGTACGCCGATGATGGGCAGGCCGAGGTCGTCGTAGAGCTTCGCGGCAACGCTGAGCGAACCGTTGCCGCCGATGACGATGAGCGCGTCGAGGCCCATGTCGCGGAACGTGGCCTGCACCTCGGCGAGACCATCGGGGTGGTCGTACGGGCTGCCCCGACGGGTACCCAGCAAGGTGCCACCGCGCGGCAGCATGCCGCGCAACGACGACACGTCGAGCTTCATGGTGCGGCGTTCACGTACGCCGTCCCAGGCGTCGAGGAACCCGATCAGCTCGTCGTCGTAGACCAGCTCGCCCTTGCGCACGACCGCCCGGATGACCGCGTTGAGGCCCGGGCAATCGCCGCCACCTGTCAGAATGCCGACACGCACGTGTGGAGAGGCTACCCGTCCTCACGGGCTCCGCAAGCGTTTGCAGACCAAGGAGTGCAATCGAATGGCCTGGGAGTCCTCCCGACCCGTCCCCTGGAAACGACTGATGGTGCAGTGGGCGGTGATCGGCGTCCTCGTGGCCTTCGTGTCGTTCGCGTTCACCGACAACCGCGACGCCGGCAG
Source organism: Actinomycetota bacterium (assembly GCA_005778215.1). Taxonomy (GTDB): domain Bacteria; phylum Actinomycetota; class Acidimicrobiia; order Acidimicrobiales; family Ilumatobacteraceae; genus UBA668. The sequence goes on from SXKB01000342.1 coordinate 12,142, forward strand.
CTACCTGTCGATCTTCCTGGCCGGCTTCGTGTACGTCGGCCTCGGCGCCGTGTTGGCGAAGTTCGGCTACACGCAGAAGTCCCTCAAGCAGATCCGTGCCGAGGCGGCCGCTGCTCCCCCGCGCACCGTGGGACCCACCACCCGCGCCAAGCCGGCTCCCACCAAGCGCACCTCCACCGGGCCCAGCCAACAGCCCAGGAAGAAGAAGCGCTGACACGCGGGCGCACTAGGTTGCAGCACGTGACGACGAACGATCAGCCCTGTGTCATCGCCATCGACGCCGGCACCACCGGGGTGCGCAGCCGAGCCGTGTTCCCCGGCGCCGGCAGTCGCACCGTGGCCAGCTACCGCGAGTTCACCCAGCACTTCCCCGAGAACGGATGGGTGGAGCACGACGCCGTCGAAATCTGGGAGGCCATCAAGGCCACCCTGCTCGACGTGATCGCGCAGGTGGGCACTCCCGCAGCCATCGGCCTCACCAACCAGCGCGAGACCGTGCTGGCCTGGAACCGGCGCACCGGCCAGCCGTACGGCACGGCCATCGTGTGGCAGGACCGTCGCACGGCCGGCGTGTGCGACCAGCTGGCCGCCGACGGCCACCTGCCCCGCGTGCGAGAGATCACCGGCTTGGTGCTCGACCCGTACTTCAGCGGCACCAAGGCCGCGTGGCTGCTGCAGCACCGCGACATCCCGGTCGACGACGATCTGGCCATCGGCACCATCGATGCCTGGCTGGTGTGGAACCTCACCGGCGGCGAGGTGCTGGCCACCGACCCCAGCAACGCCAGCCGCACCATGTTGTTCGACATCCGCCGCATGGAGTGGAGCGCCGAGATGTGCGAGCTGCTCGGCGTACCGATGGCGGCGTTGCCCGCGGTGAAGCCGTCGAGCGGTCGGTTCGGCGTCACGTCCGAGCGCTGCGGTGTGCCCGCAGGCATCCCCATCTCCGGCATCGCTGGCGACCAGCAGGCCGCGCTGTTCGGCCAGGCGTGCTTCGAGCCG
>SXKB01000343.1 GCA_005778215.1 Actinomycetota bacterium
CGGGTGACCACGAACGCCACCACCGTGGCGACGATGCCCGCGGCGAACATCTTGTTGGCACGCGACACCCACCAGGCACCGAACGCCTCACCGCGCACGAAGCGAAGCCCGGCGTAGCCGACCGTCAGCAGCAGCGCACCGGCGAGTGCCGCACCGCCCCAGAGCAGGTTGCCGCTCACGCCGTCGGTCTTGTGCAGCAGGATCACGCCGAACAGGGTGATGACCAGACCGAAGAACACCACGACCATCGACTTCGGATCGATGGCAGCACGACGAACGAGCGACTGCTCGAGCAGCCCGGCCACCAGCAGCGCGCCACCGATGAGTCCGCCGAGCAGCAGGATGGTGTCGCGAGCGCCGAACGTCTCGAGCGTGTGGGTCGAGGCGAAGATCTTGCGGAAGATCTCGAAGTTGCGCACCTCGTCGATGTTCTCGACGAGCACCTTGTCGACGAGACGCTTCGAGAACACCAGGTTCACGCCGCGGAGGATGAAGAACGTCGCCAGCGTGACGATGAAGCTGGGTAGCCCCGTTCGGTTGACGAACGTGCCGTTCAACCAGCCGATCATGCCGGCGGCGGCGAAGGCCACGGGCACGGCGAGGTACATCGTGACGCCGTCGCCCATGAACTTCTGGGCGAAGAGGCCGACCAGGATGCCGGTCGACCCGGTGATGACACCGGCGGAGAGGTCGAACTCGCCGCCGATCATCAGCAGTGCCACCGCCACGGCCATGATGCCGAGCGGTGCGGCACCGTCGAGCCAGCTGGCCGACGTGGGTGCCGTGGAGAACTTCTCGCTGGTCGCCCAGAAGAGCGTCCAGACCATGATGGTGCCGATCAGGGCACCGATCTCCGGAGAGATCAACATTCGCTGCAGCGGCCCACGGAACGAGATCCGTTCATCGTGCGTCGGCGCGCCCCCAGATGCCACGACGTCGTCCGTCATGCATCATCCCCCTCTGTTGTCGTGTGTGGTTCAACTCACCGTGCGGTACCGGAACGGGCCGGGGACCGTGAGGTCCCCGGCCCGCAACCGAGTGCTGGAATCAGCGGGTGCCTGCGGCGACCAGTTCCTTCACGGCCGACACGTTGTCGGCGGTGACGAAACCGGGACCGGTGTACACCGGCAGACCGCCACCGACCGTGTTCTGGTTGGTGACGTTGAGGTACAGGAAGACCACCGAGAGGTAGCCCTGCAGGTACTGCTGCTGGTCGATGGTGAAGGCGATGTCGCCCGCCTCGATGGCATCGAGGAGGTCGGTCGACAGGTCGACGGCGCCGATCATCACGTCACGGCCGAGCTCGGCCGCAGCGTCCTTCGCCAGGACGGCACCGATGGGGCCGGTGGCGAACACCGCGTCGATGTCCGGATCGGCGTCGAGCGCGGCCTTGATCTCGCTCTGCGAGGTGGTCGGGTCGGCGTCACCGGAGGTGTTGATCTTCACCACTTCGCCGCCGAAGGTCTCCTCGGCGCCGTCGCAGCGGGCCTCGAGGCCCACGTTCGACTGCTCCTGCATCACGCAGAGCAGCTTGGTCTTGCCCTCGGCCTTGAACTTCTCACCGGCGCCGTTACCGGCGACGGTCTCGTCCTGGCCGACGTGGGTGATCGCACCCAGGTCCTTGAACAGGTCGGAACCCGAGTTCATGGTGATCACCGGAATACCGGCGGCCACGGCCGCCTTCACCGAGGCCTCGAGGGCGCCCGGGTCGGCGAGCGAGACGGCGATGCCGTCCACGCCGGCGGCGACGGCGTCGTCGATCAGCTTGGCCTGGGCCGCACCGTCGTTGTTGCCGCCTTCGTACTGCACGGTGATGCCGAGGTCGGCACCGGCCTTCTCGGCGCCCTTCTGGGCGACCGACCAGAACACGCCACCGTCGCCGTGGGTGATGACGGCAATGGTGACGTCCTCACCCTCGGTCACGTCGACCGTGTCGCTGGTGACGGGCTCGCCGCCGCCGGCCGTGGTCTCCGAACCGGCGGTGGTCTCCGCGCCGCCGCTCGTCGACGAACCATCGCTGCTGTCGTCGCTGCACGCCGCGGCGAACAGCGACAGCGCCGCGACGGACGCCAGCACATACCGAGTCTTCTTCATCAAATTTCCCCCTCTAGGAAAGTGGTGGTGGTGCCGGCGAGCCGGCATTCACTGCCGGCGTTCTAGACCGTCAGCGATCGCAGGTAGTCGATGCTCTCGCGAACACCGACCACCGGGCCCTCACCGATCGGCGGTTCGCCGTCGGTGAGTGCTACATCCTGTTCCAATACGTACCAGCCTGAGAACCCCTGGTCCTCGAGCACCTGGATGGTGGCGGCGATGGGTGCCTCCCCGGCGCCGGCAGCCGGGAACAATCCCGCCTGCGTCGCCCCCATCAGGGTGAGTTCGTCGTTCAGCAACCGCTGCGCCACCGAGCCGCGCACGTCCTTCACGTGCACCAGCCCGATGCGATCGAAGTACTTGGCCGCCAGCACCACCGGGTCGGCCCCGCCGATGAACAGGTGACCGGTGTCGAGGCAGAACTGCACGGCGGAGTGGTCGAGGAACCGATCGAGCTCGGCGGCGGTCTCGATGAGTGTGTCGACGTGCGGGTGGAGCACCTGCACCAGACCGTGCTCGCGGCAGATCTCGTCGACCAGGGCCAACCCCTCGAACAGGGTGGCCCACTCGCCGGCGGTGACCACCGGGCGTTCCCACGCCGTGTGGCTGGACACCACGGCGGTGACGAAGTGGCGACCGCCGCCGTCGGCCAGCGTGCGTGCGGCCGTCGTGGCGTCGTGCACGAGTTGATCGCGCAGGTCGGCACGGTGCAGCACCAGCGGCACGAACCCGCCGACCAACGACAGGCCGAACTCGCCGAGCATCGCCTTCAACGCATCGCTCTCGGTGGGCAGCCAGCCGAGGGCACCGAGCTCGGTGGCGGTGATGCCCAGGTCGCGCATCTCACCCAGCACACGCCGCGGTGGGAGCTGCAGGCCCCAACCCGGCGCCTCGCAGATTCCCCACGAAATGGGTGCAGCAGCGACACGGTCCAGCACGAATGTGTTCCCCCTCGAACGTCCTCGACACCCCCCTGGTATCGATTTGTATGTTTATAGCCCAAACAAAGTGGTGTTGTAAACCACTTGTTCACGTCGGTGCCATCCGCCGAACGGTGACGTCAACCGAGCGGTGGCACCAGGGTGGGGTCGGCGAAGAGGCGTTCCGAGGCCAGCAGCGTGCCACCGAGCGCACCGGCCGTGAAGCCCAGCGTCGTGAGTTCGACGCGGCAGGCAGCCGC
>SXKB01000344.1 GCA_005778215.1 Actinomycetota bacterium
CATCGGCGTGCCCGACGACCGCTGGGACGAGCGCCCGTTGGCCTGCGTGGTGCTGAAGGCCGGCGAGTCGCTCACGGCCGAGGAACTGCGCCAGTGGCTCAGCGAGCGCACCGCCAAGTTCTGGCTGCCCGAGCGTTGGGCGTTCATCTCCGAGGTGCCCAAGACCAGCGTCGGCAAGTTCGACAAGAAGGTCCTGCGCGCCGCCAACGAGAAGGGCGACCTCGAGGTCCACAAACTCGCCTGAACATCTGGGCGCGATTCGTCCCGAAACGGCATCTGGCGCTGTTCCGTCCCGGAAACCGGGACGGAACAGCGCCAGATCCGCGTCGAGGGTCAGGCGTCGGGTGCGGTGAAGTGCTCGTACGAGTAGCGGTAGAGGTCCTCGAGTGCCGCAAGGTCGACGTCGGTGAGCTTGTTCACGTACACGCAGCCCTTGGCGAGCGCATGCTTGCCGAGTCGCCCCAGTCGTTCCATGTGCCCGTCGTCGCGGCCGATGCCGTACAGCGACAGCTTCGCCTTGCGCGGTGAGAAGCCGACTTTGAACGAGTCGCCCTCGTGGCCGCTCGCATAGCGGTAGTGGTACTGGTCGAACCCGATCATCGAGGGGCCCCACAACACCGGGGGGTGACCGGTGATGCGGCGCAGCATCTCGATGAGGGTGCGGCTCTCTTCGAGTCGTCGTGGATCGTCGAGCGTGGCGAGGAACGCCTCGACGCCGTCGTCGGCGGGCTTCGTCTTCGTGGCAGCCATGCCCAAGTCTGCCTCACCACGCGACCCCGCTCCGACGAAGCATCTCACCCGGCTCTCACCATTGCCGCACCTGCTCCTTGCACTCGGGGCGCAACGTCATCTCGAGGCACCAAGGAGGTGCGAGATGAAGAAGATCACGACAGCGATGGTCGCCATCGGGGCGACCGTGTCACTGGGACTCCTCACCGCGGCGGTGGTGAACGCCGGCAAGGGCAACGGCATGAACGGCCAGGGCATGCAGGGCAACGGCATGCAGGGCAACGGCATGCAGCACGCGAGCATCACGTACGGCACGACGGCGAGCGACGCCGAGACCGCCACGCTGCTCCACATGGTGGAGGAGGAGAAGTTGGCGCACGACGTGTACGTGGCACTGGCCGACGACACGGGCGCCCGCATCTTCGACCGCATCGCCGTGTCGGAGGCCCGTCACACCGACGCCGTGCGGGCGTTGCTCGAGGCCCGCGGCATCGATGACCCCACGGCGGGTGCCGCTGCCGGAGAGTTCACCGATCCGGTGTTCGACCAGATGTACGCCGATCTCGTCGCCGAGGGTTCCACCTCGCTCGACGCCGCGCTGCAGGTGGGTGTGCAGATCGAGGAACTCGACATCGCCGACCTGAAGGATGCGATCGCCGAGACCGACCAGGCCGACATCGACACGGTGTACGGCAACCTGCTCACCGCCTCGGGCCACCACCTGACGGCGTTCGAGAACCAGCTGGGCTGACGTTCAGCGGGTCGGACTCCCGCCGGCCACCGTCGTGCGATGCAACTCGCGACGGTGGCCGCGGTAGTCGTTCAGCGCGTTGTGCTGCGTGGACCGGTTGTCCCAGATGGCGAGTGTGTTCGGCGTCCAGCGGAACCGGCACGTGAACGCATCGCGTGTGCTGTGGGTGTACAGGTGTTGCAGCAGCGGTGCACTGTCGGCGGCCGACCAGCCGTCGAAACGCACGGTGTACGTGGGGTTCACGAACAGCGCCTCGTTGCCGCTCACCGGGTGCACCGGCACTGCAGGGTGCACCTGCTCGCGGAGCGCGTCGTCGGTGGTGTCGATCTGCATGCTGCGACCATTGGCAGTGCGAGCCAGGATGCCGTCGGCGGCATAGGCCCATCCCGCGGAGTGCACCACGCGTAGACCGCGCAGCGTGTCCTGCAGGCCGTCGCTCAGCGTGCGGAACGCGAGCTCCTGGTTGCTCCACATCGTGTCGCCACCGAACGGCGGCACGTCGACGCTCCAGAGCAGCGTGAACGACGGCGGCTCGGGCTGGAAGCTCCAGTCGCTGTGCCACGCGCCGCCGAAGTTGAGGCCCGTCTCGTGGGCTTCCTTCACCACCTTCACCACACCGGGGTGACCTTCGATGGCACGGAGGAACGGCGTGGTGCCGCGACCGCCGAACTGCTCGGTGAGGCGCTCGAGGTGCTCGATCGCGTACGGCTGATTGCGCAGGAACACCACCTTGTGTTCCACGACCGCAGCGCGGAGGTCGTCGAGTTCGCCGTCGGTGAGTGCCCGCGTCAGGTCGAGCCCGGTGAGTTCGGCCCCCAGTGCCCCGGCGATGCGTTCGATGTGCATCGAACTCACCCGCGCAGCGCGTCGCCGAAGCGATCGTGTTCGCGTGCATACATCGCCGCGTTGGTGCGCTGGCGTTCGAGGATCTGATCGAGGCCCTTGCCGCCCTGCGGGATGGGGTGCTCGGCGAAGAACGCCTGCACGTCGGCTGCGACGTCGGGCTTGGTGAGCAGCTTCACCGGGTCGACCATGCGGACGATGGTGTTGGCGGGGAACTGCTCGTTGGCCTCGTCCCACCGCTGCCGCAGCGTCTGCCACACGGACTCGCCGTGCCAACGGTTGGTGAGACAGCGGGCGAGGAGGAACGGCGCGTTCTGCGTTCGCACCTCGCCGCTGAAGGCGAACTCGACCGTGCGGGTGATCTGGGTCGCGTCGGGGAACTCGGCCAGGGCGTAGAGGAACCGCAACTGCTCCTGCGGCGTGGTGGCAGCGTGGAACGCGGCGAGGAACCGGTCGTAGTCGGCGTCGGTGCCCACTGCGGCCACTGCCATGGTGGCGGCCGACACCAACTCGGGATCGGCGCCCGTGCGGTCGAGCAGCGCTCGACAACGCGCCTGTGCGTCGGCGTCGTTGCCGAGCACGGCGAGCATGCCCACGAGCAGGCCGCGCAGCTTGGCGCGCAGTTCGCCCTCGCCGGCCACCGGCTCCCAGCCGAGCTCGGCCAACACCGGACCGACCAGCGCTGCGACGCGCTGCTGGAAGGCGGCGTACGCGTCGCCGTCGACCAGCCGGCCGGCACCACGCAGGCCGATGCCGATGACCTGCCACACGGCCAGATCGCGCTCGCCCTGGAAGCCCTCGACGAACGTGAGGAACTCGGCGGCGGAGAGACGACCGGCGACCACTTCGTTCCAGGCATCGTCGACCAGGTTGTAGCGGTCGATGATGGTGAGCGAGTCGAGTTCGTGGCCGACCAGGCGACTGCGCAGCGCGGCGTCGTAGGCGACGCGCATGAACCCGTGACCGCCGGAGTTCACCACGACCGCGGCGTCGGTCGAGGGCAGCGGCACGCGGGTCTCGAACCCTTCCAGCAACACCTTCGACTCCACACCGTCGATGCGCAGGTGCACCGGCACCACGAACACGGTGAGGTCGTCGGTGTCGCCGAACGCGAACCGCTGCTGCGACAGCACCAACGTGCTGCCGTCGACCTTCGCCGACACGAGCGGGTAGCCCGGCTGCCAGATCCAGCTGTCCATCAGCTTGCGCACCGGAGTGTCGGGGTTCGACTCCTCGATGGCGTCCCACAGGTCGCTGGTCTCGGTGTTCCCGTACTCGTGCTTCGACAGGTAGTGGCTCACGCCGCGACGGAACGCGTCCTCGCCCAGGTACTGCTCGAGCATGCGGAGCAGCGAGCCACCCTTCTGGTACGTGAGCACGTCGAACATGCCGTCGCAGTCGTGCGGTGCCTCGACGGGGAATTCGACGCTGCGGGTGCTGTCGAGCGAGTCGACCTCGAACGCCATGCTGCGCTCGAGGCTGAACGTGGTCCAGCGCAACCAGTCGGGCCGGTAGGCGGCGACGCAGGCGATCTCCATGAACGTGGCGAAGGCCTCGTTCAGCCAGATGCCGTTCCACCACGACATCGTCACCAGGTCGCCGAACCACATGTGGGCGAGCTCGTGGTTGATGA
>SXKB01000345.1 GCA_005778215.1 Actinomycetota bacterium
CCCGTGACGGCGACACGAACAGGAGTGGTCATGCCCGCGAGCGTACGCCCACGACGCGACCCCTAGGAAATGGTGGGGAGACCGAGCTCGCCGAGGATGAGGTTCGCGTAGAAGTTGGTGGCCTCCACACTGCACGTGATGTGCACCCCGTCGGGGCACAGCTCCACCTGCTGCGACTGGCCGTTCCAGTCGAGGATGGTGACGTTGGGATGCCGCGCCGGCAGCGCACCGATGCGCTGGTTGTTGTCGGGCACCCACTCCACATCGGCGTCACCGAACGCGAGGTTGGCGTCGTCGGTGCACACCACGTCGGCGAGCAGCGGGAAGGCGCAGTCGTCGAGCTCCATCTTCACGCCGTTGAGCGCACCGAGCGCCGGCGTGATCTCGAGCAGTTGGAGGATGACGGGGGTGTCGGGGCCCAGCATGGAACCCGAGGCGATACGGAACAGGAGGCTGTAGCCGATCTGGCCGGCTGCACCCGTGACGGCGACACGAACAGGAGTGGTCATGCCCGCGAGCGTACGCCCACGACGCGACCCCTAGGAAATGGTGGGGAGACCGAGCTCGCCGAGGATGAGGTTCGCGTAGAAGTTGGTGGCCTCCACGCTGCACGTGATGTGCACCCCGTCGGGGCACAGCTCCACCTGCTGCGACTGGCCGTTCCAGTCGAGGATGGTGACGTTGGGATGCCGTGCCGGCAGTGCGCCGATGCGCTGGTTGTTGTCGGGCACCCACTCCACGTCGGCGCGCACCGTCATGAACACGATGCCGGCCGCGTTCGACGGAATGGCGGCGATGATGGCGTCGTACTGCTCGTCGGTGACGGGCCCGTTCGTGCCCACCTGCACCACCACCGTGGTGCCCTCACCGATGACGCCCTGGTCGGCGAGACCGGCCACGACGTCGCGCACGGCGTTCGGACCACGGTTCTCCTCGGCGTTCACCAGCACGCCCTGGCCCTGCAGTTGGCTGCGGGCGCCCACCATCACCGACTCGCCGATGGCCACGTTCGCCTCCGGCTCGGGCGGCAGCGTGGTGGTGGTGCTGCTGCTGGTGGTGGACTGACCCGGCACCGTGGGCAGCACTGTCGTCGCGCTGCTGGGGTCGGTGTCGACCGTGGTGTCGTCGACCAGCGAACACTCCACCGCCCCCACGCACTGCGGGTCGGCGGCCACCATGCTGACCGTCGCCAGACCGAGGGTGGCCAGCACCGCCACCGCCGCCACGAGGCGCTTGGAATCACTGCGCAGACCGCGCAACATCGAGCGGAACTGGCCCTTGCGGATGGGCGTCTCGATCCACCGGTAACTGGCCTCGGTGATGACGCAGGTGACGGCCATCGCGAACACGAACTCGAACACCGTGAGCTCGATCTGGGCCTGCTTGCGGATGATCTGGAAGATGGGCCAGTGGTACAGGTACAGGCCGTAGCTGCGGGTGCCGATCCAGTTCAGCACCGGCGTACCGAGCAGCTTGCCGGTGGCCGCGCCCTGGTGCGTGGCGGCAGCGACGATCATCAGCGTGACGAGGCCGGTGATGAAGAACCCGCCGCGGAACAGCCACGGGTTGTAGCGGCCGTTCTCGAGCAGGTACATCGACCAGAACAGGAACAGCAGGAGCAGCATGCCCACCGCCGCCACCACGTCGACGCGGCGGCCCTTGTCGCGCAGTGGGCCGCGCATGATGGCGGCCGGGCGCCACAGCATCGCGAAGCCCGCACCGAGCAGCAGACCGCCCGAACGCGACAGCGAGCCGAGGTACAGCGTGTCGTTGACACTGATGCACCGACCGAAGAGGTGCCAGTAGCCGTTGCTGTTCTCGGTGCTGCACGCGAGCGGCACGAATCCGTCGGCGAACAGCAGTCCCATGATGACGGCGACCACGAAGCTGGCACCGATGAGCTTCAACCCCATCGACGGAAGTCGCCGTCGCGACCGGTGAAGGATGAACACCATCACGAGCGGCCAGAAGAAGTAGTACTGCTCCTCCACGGCCAGCGACCACAGGTGCCGCAACGGCACGAACGCCTCCGACGACGCGTACCCCTGGCCGACGAAGATCTGATACCAGTTGCTGACGTAGAAGATGCCGGCGACGAAGTCGCCACGGGTCTGCGCCCGGACGGCCGGATAGAACGCGGTGATGTACACCGCGAGCAGTGCCATCATCACGTACAGGGCCGGGAGCAGCCGGCGAGCGCGGCGCATCCAGAACTCGCGCAGGTTCACGCCGCCGGTGCGTTCGTCCTCGCCCATCAGCAGCAGGGTGATGAGGTAGCCGGAGATGACGAAGAACACCTCGACGCCCAGGAAGCCACCCTTCAACCAGGTGTGGTTGGCGTGGTAGATCATCACGGCCACCACGGCGACGGCGCGCAGACCATCGAGGCCCGGCAAGTACGGGACCCGGCTGAGGCCACCCGAAGGGGTGCCGGAAGGGAGGTGGGGGCGCCGGTCCGACATTCGGGTCACCAGTATGGACGATGGGCCAGCCCGAGACGCCCGTCAGCCGTCACTTCTTCAGATCCGGACGACCGATCGCATCGAAGATGAGGTTCGCGTAGAACTGTTTCGCAGTGGTGGTGCGCAGGTGGTAGCCGTCCCTGGCCAGTTCGCCGCTGATCTGCTGCGACTCGGCCTCCCAGTCGAGCACCTTCACGTTCGGGTAGCGGGTCGGCAGTTGACGGATGCGGATGTTGTTGTCGGCGATCCATCCGCGTGGAGCGCGGACCGTGAGGAACAGCACCAGGGGCGTCTTGTCGGCCGGCAGGTAGCTCATGATGCGGTCGAGGGTCTCGTCGCTGACGCTGCCGTTGGTGCCGGTCTGGATGACGACGATGCGGCCGAGCTGGCCGCTGGCACGCAACATGCCCACCACCTCGGCCACGTTGCCGCCCTGGCGGCTGACCGCCGCGTTCACGACGATGCCGCCGGCCTGCAGCTGCGGGGCCGCACCCAGCATCACGCTCTCGCCGACCGCGTAGGTGGCCAGTTCGTCGATCGGATCGGGCACGGTGGTGGTGGGCGCGAGGGTGGACGTGGGCGCCGTGGTGGAGCCCGTCACCGTTCGTTCCGTGGTGGAGGGTGCGACCGGCGGTGCCGTGGTGGGCGCAGGCACCGTGGTGCCGGTGCCGGCCTCGATGGCGGCCTGACCGAGTTCGCTGTCGCAGGCCACCTGCCCCACGCACAGCACGTCGGCGGTGGCGATGCTGACCGTCGCGAAGCCGGTGACCACGGCGATGGCCGAGGCCAGCAGGATGGTGCGGCGCCGGCGTTGCTTGGCGGCCGGTGTGCGCGGCTTGCGCTCGCCGCGCAACCACTCACCGAACCGACCCTGGCGCACGGGCAGCTCGACGAGCCGGTAGCTGAGCTCGGTGACGGGCACGGTGATGAGCATCGCGATGCCGAACTCGGCGAGCGACAACTGCGTGCCCGGCTCACGGATGATCTGGTAGATCGGCCAGTGGAACAGGTACAGGCCGTAGCTGCGGGTGCCCACCCACTGCAATGGGCGGATGCCGAGCAGTCGGCCGATCCAGCTGCGACGGTGTGTGGCCGCCGCGATGGCGGCCACCGTGCACAGGCCCACCACGAACAACCCGCCTCGGTACAGCCACGGGTCGTAGCTGCTGTCGGTGGGGTCGAACAGGAACTGGCGGCTCATCATCAGGCCCAGCGCCACCAGGCCGACCAGGGCCACCAGATCGACGCGCCGCCCACGGCGCTTCAATGGCCCGCGCATGATGGCGACGGGCCGCCACAGCAACGCGAACGCCGCACCGAGCAGCAACCCACCGGCCCGGCTGAAGGTGTTGAGATACAGCGCCTCGTTCACGTTGATGCAGCGCCCGAGCACCTCGAGGTAGCCATGGCTCTCCCCCGCGCCGCAGGCCGGTGCACCGGAGGCGTCAGCACCCAGGAACACGGTGCCGCTCACGTACATCGCGGCGGTGGTGGCGGCGACGAACAGACTGCCGCCGAAGAACCACAGCGCGACCCGCGGCAACCGATCGGCACGGCGGCGCAGCACCAGCGCCATCACCAACGGCCAGACGAGGTAGAACTGTTCCTCCACCGCGAGCGACCACAGGTGCCGCAGCGGCGAGAACGCCTCGGCGGCGGTGTAGCTCTGCCCGACCCAGATCTGGAACCAGTTGCTCACGTAGAGCAGACCCGCCACGAAGTCGCCACGGGTGGCGCCCATCGGCCGGCGGTCGAAGAACACCATGTACACGGCGAGCGCGCCCATCATGGCGTACAACGCCGGCAGCAGTCGACGGGCACGGCGCATCCAGAACTGGCGCAGGCTCACCCGTCCGGTGCGCTCCTTCTCGGCCACCAGCAACAGCGTGATGAGGTAGCCGGAGATGACGAAGAACACCTCCACGCCCAGGAAGCCGCCCGAGAGCCACGCGTGGTTGGCGTGGTACACCATCACGCCGAGCACGGCGATGGCCCGCAGCCCGTCGAGCCCCGGCAGGTACGGGACGCGACTGATCTGATTGCGCATCACCGGGTGGGTGTGGTGATCCGCCACATCCCTGCCGTCGGGCGGCAGGGTGGGCGGTGGCAGGGTGGGCGCGGACATAGAACCGGTGCCCAGTATCGCCCAGTTGCGGCCGCGAACCCCGTCACCCGGGGCTCGCGGCCACCCACGGGATCAGAGCTGGAGTGCCTTCACCTCGAGGAACTCCTCGAGCCCGAACTTGCCGGCCTCACGACCGAGGCCGCTCTGCTTGTAGCCACCGAACGGCGCCGCCGGGTTGAAGCGACCGCCGTTCACCTCCACCTGGCCGGCGCGGATGCGACGAGCCACGGCCTTGGCCTTGTCGGCGTCGCCCGCCCACACACCGCCGGCGAGGCCGTAGATGGTGTCGTTCGCGATCTCGATGGCCTCCTCCTCGGTGTCGTACGGCATGATCGACAGCACC
>SXKB01000346.1 GCA_005778215.1 Actinomycetota bacterium
GCACCGCTGGTGGTGGCCGAGCAGTTCGCGATGCTCGAAGCGCTGTACCCCGGTCGCGTCGACGTGGGCGTCGGCCGGGCACCCGGCACCGACCAACGCACGGCCGCCGCAGTGCGCCGCAGTGCCGACCTGCTCGGCGCCGACGACTTCCCGCGCGATCTGCTCGACCTGATGGGCCTGCTCGGTGATGCGCGCGGCGACGACGGTCTGTGGCAGCACTTCCGCGCCACCCCGGCGGCGCGGAGTCATCCGCCCGTGTTCCTGCTGGGATCCAGCGGCTACAGCGCCCAACTCGCCGCACACCTCGGACTGCCGTTCGCGTTCGCCCACCACTTCGACATGGGCGGGGCGCTCCAGGCCACCGAGCTGTACCACCAGGGCTTCCGCCCGTCGGCGGTGCTCGACCACCCGCACATGATCATCACCGCCAACGTGCTGCTCGCCGACACGCAGCAGGAGGCCGACTGGCACTCGGCCCCCGGTCGCCTCACGGCGTTGGGTCGTCGCACCGGCCGGTTCATCCGGCTGCCGTCACCACAGGACGCAGCCGCGCACCCCGACCTCGCCGAGGCGAACCGTCTGCCCACCAGCCGGGTCGTGGGCACGCCCGACGACGCCATCCCGGCGCTGCGCGCGCTCGTCGACCGCACCGGCGCAGCCGAGCTGATGGTGACCTCGGTCGCCTACGACGTGTCGGCGCGCATCCGCAGCATCGAACTGCTGGCCGAGCACTGGGCCTGACCGGCCCGACGACGGTCAGCCTGCCGGGCAGGCGGTCACCACGGCGGTGACCCGACCACCGTCGACCGTGACCCAGCTGTCCATGTACCGCCACGGAGCATCGCCGGCGTTGCGGTCGGTCGGCGCCGAGGCGCACGGCGACGGCCCCAGCGCGCCGACGCCGTACTGCACCCCCGACGACACCGGCATGGTGCGCAGGCGCCCGTTGGCGTTCACCACGTACCAGTCGGCCGACTGCTGCTGACAGTTGTCGGCGGTGGGGTCGGCCGTGCAGGCGGCGGTCCACAGCTGCTGACCGCCGACCCCCGAGTACACACACCGCACGTCGACCGTGATGCGCGACGACGTCCAGAACTCGTCGCCGCCCGTGCCGTCGCCGATGAGCACGTTCCACACACCGTCGGGCAGGGTCTCGCCCAGGCCACCCGTGCTGCCGCACCCGGTGCCGCGCACCGACTCGGTGCCCAACTGCGGCACCTCGTAGTAGGGCCAGTTGCCCCACGAGGTGCCGGTGGATGCGACCGACGTGGTGGGCAACGCACTGCCGGCCACGGTGGTGGAACTCGGGTCGACCACCGTGCTGGTGGAGAGCACGGTGCTGGGCGGCACGAACGGCCCCGACTGCAGCGGTGGCAGTGTGCCCTCGGGCAACGTGGACGTGGTGCCGCACGCCGCCACGGCCAGACACAGCAGGCCGACCACGACGATGCGCGTCGGCACGAGGCGGGCCGGGACAGCGGAGCGTCGACGCAGCGTCACACGGCCATGTTGGTGCAACGGACACCCGACGACAACGTCATCGGTCGGGGAGCGGGGCGAACGACGTGAGCCGGATCCAGACGACGTGGTCGCCCGGGGCACCGTCGTCGGCAGCCGACCAGCGTGCCGCCCACTGCTCGCCCGGCCGGATGCCCTTCACCCGTACCGTCGACGGGTGGCGATGATCGGCGTTCACGATGTCGCTCGCGAGTTGTGCGGCGGTGGACTGCGTGTAGTGGCGCGGCACGCGCATCCACCCGCCCTGCTGGCGCGCGGCCTCCAGCGTTCGCACCCAGAACGACGTGCGACCCCGACCGTCGATGGGCGCCGTCATGGCCACGACCTCACAAGGATTCCTGTCCCCCCTGCACCGACACCGCTGTCGATTTCTCCCACCGTATCGCGCGGACATCCGGGAGAAAGATCAAATCAGTTCAGGAAAGGAGACCTCGATTGCGTGCCATGACCATGATCTGCGCGGTGTTGTTCGCGCCCAACTTCCGCTGCAACCGCATCTTGTGCGTGCTGATGGTCTTCACGCTCACCCCGAGTTGGGCGGCGATGTCGGTGATGCGCTGGCCGGTGGCGATGCCACGCAACACCTCCATCTCGCGTGCCGAGAGCCGAACCTCGTGCCGGGCACCGAGAATGGCCGACAGCGCCGTGGCGGAGTAGAACTGCCCGCCACTCGCGATGGCCGCCACGGCAGCCCGGATCTCACTGGGCAGTGCGTTCTTCGACAGGAATCCGGCCGCCCCACGCTGGGCGCACGCGGCAGCGTGGGTCTCCTCCTGGTGCACGGTGAGCACCAGCACACCGGCCGTGGGCCAGCGGTCGCCGAGCAGCGCGATGCCGTCGACGCCCCCCATGCCGGGCAGCGACAGATCGAGCGTGACCACGTCGACGTGCTCGACCTCCAACGTCAGCGCCTGTTCGACCGATTCGGCCTCCCCGACGACCACGAATTCGGGGTCCTCGGCCATCACCCGGGCCAGTCCTTCGCGCACCAACGGATGATCGTCGACGATGACGATGGACACCGATCGGTGCTCGGGGTTGGAGGGCGACGTGTCCATCTCGTGTCGAAGTGTGCCACGTCATCGTGCCCGCCGTGTACTTGGCATGATGGTTGGCATGAACGAGATCGACCCGGAGGGTCTGGCCGACTCACTGGTCGAATTGGGCGCAGCGTGGTGGAGCCTCCACCTGCCAACCGGTCGGCTGCAGATGTCGGTGAACTGCCCGAAGGTGCTCGGTCTGGCTCCCGGCGTGCCGCTCACTTCGGAGCGGCTGCGCTCGATGCGCCCGTTCTCCGCGCGCGGTTGGGTGCGATTCGAGGCGGTGTACCACGGGGCCGACGGTCGAGTGCGCTCGCGGCTCGCGGCGCGCACCGACGAGCAGGGTGTCGTCACCGACGTGTTCGGTCTCGAACTGCCGTTCTCCACCGCCACCGATGCGGCGCCCGTCGACATGTCCGGCGATCCCGACGCCGACGCGCAGTTGCTGCGCGACATCTTCGAGGTGCAGCCGGCCATGGCAGCCCGCTACCGCCTCGACGGCACGGTGGTGTGGTGCAACGAGGCGTACGCCGCGCACCTCGGCGCGACACCGGCTGCGTTGCGCGGGCGGCGATGGATCGACCTCGCCGCGGGTCGCGGCTACGACGACTCGGTCACCTTGGAGCAGTTGCTCGCCGACATCCTGGCTGCCACGCCCGCCGACACCACCAGCACCGTGTTGGCGCCGATGACCGGTGAGATGGAGATGCGTTGGATCCAGTGGTCGAACCGACGCCTCGTGGGCGCCGCCGACGACGGTGGCGACCTGATGCAGGCCATCGGCGTGGAGGTCACCGAGTTGCGCACCGCGCGCGACGCGCTCGACGTGATGGCGCGTGAGCTGGTGAGCGGCAGGGTGACCGAACGGCGCGAGCTCGCGCGGCGACTGCACGACGACGTGGTGCAGGTGCTGGTGTCGGCGATGTGGGCGATGTCACCCACCGACGACCGCGACATCGACGCCGTCTCGGCCCAGCGCAGCGCCGACCTGGTGCGAATGGCCATCGAGCAACTGCGCGACTGTCTCGGCGAACTCACCGCGCCCGTAGCGCAGCCGACTTCCATCCGTGAGGCGCTGGAACCGGAAATGGAGCTGCTGCGCGCTGCCGGTGTGGAGGTGGAAGTCGCCATCGACGAGGTGGCCGATGAGGAACTGCGCACGGTCGCGAGTCGCGTGTTGACCGAAGCGGTGCGCAATGTGCATCGCCACGCACGCGCGACGCGGGTGACCGTGTCGTTGCAGGCGAACGACGAATCCGTGGTGGGACGAATCAGCGACAATGGCGTGGGGGCACGCGACGACGATCTCACTCGCGCCCTCGCCGCCGGTCACGTCGGTCTGCTGATGTCCCGGGCGATGGTGGAGAGCATCGGCGGCAGCTTCACGTTCCGAGGAAAGGGCAGGTCAGCGGGCACGGTGGTGGAGTTCGAGGCGCCGCTCTGGCCGGTTCGACGTCATCGATCGACGTGAACGAACGATGGCTGCGAGGTCATCAGATTTTTCTTACGGTCTTCCAGGAAAACAGTCCATACTTCGGTCTAAGATCGTCGCCATGGCAGCGAAGCGTGGCCCCAAGAACTCCATCACCGATCAGCACAAGGCCGCAATGGCCGAGGGCCGTGTCGAAGGCCGAGTGGTGCGCGAGTACCTCGAAGCCCTTCGCAACAGCAAGGGCAAGCCGGGCCGCAAGCGCACACCTGAATCGGTGGCGCGTCGCATCAAGGCCATCGAGTCCGAACTGCAGGGTGCGAACCCGGTACGCGAACTGGAACTCATCCAGGAGCGGTTCGATCTCGAGCGCGAACTGGCCACCATGCAGACCAAGGTGGACCCGAAGACCCTCGAGGTCGGTTTCACCAAGGTGGCCGGTTCGTACAGCAAGCGCAAGGGCATCACCTATGCCGCATGGCGCGCCGTCGGCGTGGAACCCGCCGTGCTGAAGAAGGCCGGCATCAGCCGCAGCAACTGACCCCGCCAGGGTCGTCGACATCGGAGATTCCCCGCACCGCTGTGCCAGGATCCTCGGCGTGAGCCGAGCAGGACGTGACCGATGAGAGCTGCTGTCTACGAACAGTTCCGTGGCCCCATCGCCGTGGTCGACGTGGCCGATCCCACGCCCGCGGCCGACGAGGTGGTCGTGGAGATCCTGGCCGTCGGGCTGTGCCGCAGCGACTACCACGGCTGGCACGGCACCGACCCCGACATCGTGTGCCCGCACGTCGGTGGCCACGAGTTCGTCGGACGTGTGGTGGCCGTCGGCGGCGCCGTGCAGCGCCTGCACATCGGCGACCGGGTGGTGGCGCCGTTCGTGAACGGGTGCGGGGAGTGCGAGCCGTGCCGCCTCGGCCAGCACCAGGTGTGCCGGCGGCAGGAGCAGCCCGGCTTCACCCGCTGGGGAGCGTTCGCCGAGTACACCACCATCCCGTTCGCCGACGTGAACGCGGTGCACGTGCCCGAGGGCATCAGCGACGAGACCGCTGCGCTGGTGGGATGTCGCGTGTCCACCGCCTACCGCGGTGTGGTCGAGCGTGGTCGACTGGCCGCAGGTGAGGTGCTCTGCGTGCACGGCTGCGGGGGTGTGGGTCTGGCCGCCGTGGCGTTGGGCCATGCGCTGGGCGCCCACGTGGTGGCCGTCGACATCGCGCCCGACGCCCTGGCCATGGCGGCGGCGTTGGGTGCCGACGTGTTGCTCGACGCGAGCGACGTCGCGGATGTGCCGGCCGAGGTGCATGCCCGTACCGGTGGTGCCCACGTGTCGGTCGACTGCCTGGGCCACGCCACCACGGCCGCGAACTCCGTGCTCGGCCTGCGCGCGCTCGGCCGTCACGTGCAGATCGGTCTGTTCCCCGCGCCCACTGCCGACTTCCCGATCTCCCGGGTCATCCGCGACGAACTCGAGGTGCTGGGAGTGCACGGCCTCTCGGCGTCGCGCTTCCACGAGGTGTTCGGGCTGATGCAGGCCGGTCGGCTCGACCTGGCCGCGATGATCACCCGCCGCGCCACCCTCGCCGACATCCCCGCTGCCCTCCCGGCGATGGGCCGGTTCGCCACCCCTGGCATCACGGTCGTCACCCCGCGAACCTGAGCTCGCGGGAGTGGGTGCTCGGGTGCGACGGGTGGGGTGAACTCGGGTAAGGTGGGGACTCGCGGGTCGGCGTCCCGCGGATGCGAACCCTCGCATCACCCGTGCGTTCTCCTCCGGGTCGAACGCAGCCGATGCCATCGGCCCCAACCGTGCGGCTCCACGCCCGCCGCACTTCCCGCGTCGACGTGCCCACCCGCGGCACAGGACGGATGTGCATGGTCCCCACACGAGAACTCGAATCGGCGATCTGGTCGATCGCGGACGGTCGCGCCTCCGAGGCCGACCTCGCCGCGCTGCACGCCGACGAGCGCGCCTCGCTGGTGCTGCTGGAGCGGATGATCGTCGATGCCGAGGACGACGTGGCGAGCGTGCGTCGGCTGGGCGGGGCCGAGCGCGAGCAGGTGGTGGCCGACTTCGTCGACACGCTGCAGCGCCTGCTCGACACGGCCGCCCTGCTGCTGCCCGAGCCGCCCACGTCGGTCTTCCTCGCACCCGAGCCCGAGCCCGTGGCAGCGGCCGCCGCCGAGTTCGACGACCTCGCGTTCGAGGAGATCGAACCCGGTGAGGTGGCGCTGCAGGCCACCTGGCACATGGGTCAACTGGTCGTGTGGGCCGGCGGTCGCGGCGTGGCACCCGAGTCGCACGACGAACTGGCGAATCGCCTCGAGAAGGTGGGTGGCCCGCCCCACGGTTGGCAGGTGCACAAGGGTGTGCCGATCCCCGACGGCGGTCGCGCGGATGCGCTGAGCATCAGCATGAAGGACGCACTCGGCTGGCTGGTCGCCGTCGGCGGCGGCCAGGTGATCGACGGCGTGGGTGCCAGCGTGCACTGGCTGGGCCACGTGGCACTCGAAGGTGTGCGCCTCGTGGTGCGCGGCAGTGTGGTGCCCACGCTGAAGATCGTGAAGCGCCCCGAGGGCAACGGCCCGGTGGAAGCCGCCGTGCGGTGGGTGCCCGCCCTCACCGACAGCCCGGCCGTCGACGTACTGGTGTCGGCCATGCCGGCCACCGTGTCCGCGCTCGGCGGTGGCGACGGACGCTCCATCACCACCGCCGTCGTGGCCGCCGTGGTGGAGACCATCGTGGGCGAGAGCATCGAGCGCATGGAGCTGCCGGCGCAGCCGCCCAACGCGAACACGCCCACCGATCTGAACGACACCGTCATCTCGCGCATGGACGGCCAGCCGTTCCGTGCCAACGCGAACCTTGCCAGCGACACGGCCCGCCGTCTCGAGCAGTGGACGCGCAGCGTCACCGCCACCAGCCGCAAGAAGCTGGTGGTGGAGCTCGACCCGCCCGAGACCGGTGGCGTGTGGGTGGTGTCGGTGAAGGCGCCCGCCGGCAAGGGTCGCCTCATTCCCATCGACGTCGCCTTGCGCACCGAGGGCGGCAGCAGCACGCTGCACAACGAGTGGCTGCGCCTCGGCCGGCTGTTCCCTGCGCTCGACCGCGCCGGCATCCGCCGCCGCGGCCAGGTGGCGCTGAGCCAGGACGAAGCGTGGGACTTCATGACCACGCTCGGCCCCACGCTGTCGGCCGCCGGGTTCGACGTGCGCGTGCCCGCGATGTCGCGACGCAAGGCCAAGCCGTCGCTGCGCCTCTTCGCCGACACCCCCGCCGGTTCGGTGGTGGGCGCGCACCAGCTCGCCAACGTCGCCTGGACGGTGTTGTTCGACGACCTCGAGCTCACGATGGCCGAGGTGAAGCACCTCGCGCGCCAGGCACGACCGTTGGTGCAGGCCAATGGCAAGTGGGTGGAGGTCGACCGCGCCGATCTGGAGAAGGCGGCGGCGGCGCTCGAGGAACGCGCCGGCGTCACCACCATGACCGGCGCCGAGATCCTGCGCGCCAGCATCGGTCTCGACGGCTCCGGCCTGGCCGGCGGCACGGTGGTGCACGGCAACAGTTGGGCCGCCGACATCCTGCGCAAGGCCGGCTCGGCCTCCACCGAACCGGTGCTGCGCCCCGACGGCTTCGACGGGGAACTGCGCACCTATCAGGCCGAGGCGCTCGGATGGCTGGGCTTCCTCGACGCCGCCGAGCTCGGCGGCTGTCTGGCGCTCGACATGGGCCTGGGCAAGACGCCCACGATGCTCGCCCACCTCGCCCGCTGCCGCGGCAACGGCCCCGCCCTCGTGGTGGCGCCCGCCGCCGTGGTGGGCAACTGGGCCTCCGAGGCCCGCCGCTTCGCCCCTGGCCTGCGCGTGGTGGTGCACCACGGCGCCGACCGCTCCAGCGACGACGCACTGCAGCGCGAGATCAGCCGTGCCGACGTGATGATCACCACCTACGCCACCGCGGTACGCGACGTGGAGGAACTGGGGAAGGTGGAGTGGGGCCGCATCGTGCTCGACGAGGCGCAGGCCATCAAGAACCCCACCAGCGACACGTCGCAGCAACTGCGCCGCCTGCCGGCGCGCAGCCGCATCGCCCTCACCGGCACGCCCATCGAGAACGGCCTCGGCGACCTGTGGGCCATCCTCGACTTCACCAACCCGGGCCTCGTCGGCTCGCGCGCCACGTTCATCTCACAGATGTCGGGCGACGGTGAGGCTGCACTGCGTGCCCTGAACGGCATCCTGCTGTTCCGCCGCACCAAGGCCGAGCCCGAGGTGGCGGCCGAGCTGCCCGACAAGATCGACGAGCTCGACCACTGCACCATGACCCCCGAGCAGATCGGTCTGTACCAGGCGGTGCTCGACTCGTTGCTCGTGGAGGTGCAGGACCCCGACGGCGCCGAGGCGAAGCAGGGCGCAGTGCTGGCCGCCATCACCGCGCTCAAGCAGATCTGCAACCACCCGGCCGCCTATCGCGACGACGGTCTGCCGCTCGCCGGCCGGTCGGGCAAGTTGGCCCGTCTGGAGGAGATCTGCGAGAACGTGTTCGCGGCCGACGAGCGCATCCTCATCTTCACCCACTTCGCCACGTGGGGCCGCCGCCTCGCCGACCACCTCTCGCAGGTGTTCGGCAAGCGCATCGACTGCTACGACGGCAGCCTGGCCCGCGGCGTGCGCGACAAGATGGTGGCCGACTTCCAGGCCCTCGAAGGCCCGGGTGCGATGGTGCTGTCGCTGAAGGCGGGCGGCACCGGCCTGAACCTCACCAACGCCAACCACGTGGTGCTGTACGACCGGTGGTGGAACCCGGCCGTCGAGGACCAGGCACGCGACCGCGCCTGGCGCATCGGTCAGAGCAAGACCGTCATCTCGCACCGCCTCGTGTGTCCCGGCACGGTCGACGAACGGGTGGAGGAAGTGGTGGCCGGCAAGCGGCACATCGCCAACCTCGTGCTGCCGAAGTCGAGTTCGCTCTCCGACCTCAGCACCGATCAGCTGCGCATCGCGCTGGGTCTGCGACCCGACGAACTGCTCGCAGGGGAGGACGACTGATGAACCAGCCGCAGTCGAGGTCGCGCGGCGGCCAACGCCGCAAGAGCAAGCGTGGCGGCCAGCAGGGTCACAAGGTCGACCTGTGGCGTACGCCGCCCGAACTGCCCGACGTGGAGCCCATCGCGGTGCCGCACGAGGTGGGTGCCATGCTGCGCTCGCTGGGCGATCCGCCGATGAACAACGGCGCCGCCGCGGGCCGGTACTTCAGCGTGGTCATCGAACGTGCGGCCGCCGTGGCCGTGGCGCTCGCCGTGAGCGCCGACGTGCTCGACCAGGGCGATCGCGACTGAGACGACGCATTCGTCGGGGCGGATGACCTTCGCCCATGGTGATCCTGCGTCACGGGGCGCACACTGTGGTCAGCGGCCCTCACGGGCCACCTCGCACACGGAGGTGTGACCAATGGACACGACCACCCGCACGATCGTGGTCGGCGTCGACGGTTCCCCCGACGCCACCCGCGCGCTCGACTGGGCCATCGACGAAGCCCGCCGCCGCGACCTGCGGCTGCTGCTGGTGCACGGCGTCGAGATCGGCGCTGCAGCCGCCAGTCCCTACGGGACCGGCATGGTGCTGGAGCAGTTGGAGGAGGCCGGCCAGGCGGTGCTCGATGCCGCACAGGCCTACGCCGCCGAACACGGCGCCACCGTCGAGGTGCGCATGGAGATCGGATCGGCAGCGCATGCGCTCATCGAGGCCTCGCGCCACGCCGAGATGGTGGTGGTCGGCAACCGCGGCCACGGCGGGTTCATGGGCCTGTTGCTCGGCTCGGTGTCGAGCGCCGTGGTGCACCATGCGCACTGCCCGGTGGTGGTGCTGCGACCAGAGGACCACAAGGCGGCCTAGCGGCCGTTCGCCGACTGGTCAGCCCGGCGCGCGATAGACGATGCCGTCGTCGTCGAGCGCGCGCTTCAGCGCGGCCCGCAACACCCGCGCCACCCCGGCCTGCTTGCCCGGCTGGGTGCGCACGGTGACGCGCACCACCACGCCGGTCTGGTCGACCTTCTCCACGCCCAGCACCTGGGGCTCCCGCAGCATCACCGCGGCGATGTCGTCGGTGGCACACACCTCGGCGGCGGTGCGTTCGGCGATGGCCGTGACGCGCTCGACGTCGGCGTCGAGCCCCACCAGCACGTCGACGTTGGTCTGTGCCCAGTTGCGGCTCTGGTTGCCGATGCGCAGGATGGCACCGTTGGGCACGTGCCACAGCGTGCCGTCCGCGCTGCGCACCTGCGTCGAGCGCAGTGTGAGTGCCTCCACGGTGCCCGACACGGTGCTGAGGTCGATCTCGTCGCCCACGCCGCACTGGTCCTCCAGCAGGATGAAGAACCCGGCGATGCAGTCGCGCACCAGCGACTGTGCGCCGAGGCCGACGGCGATGCCGGCGATGCCGGCCCCCGCCAGCAACGGCCCGAGATTGATGTTGAACACCCCGAGTGCGATGAGGACGGCGATCGTCCAGATCAGGGTGGACACCGACGCCCGAGCCACCGCGCACAACGTGCGGGTCCGGGTCGCGTCGCGCGGGTCGGGCGAGAACGACGTGACACCGATGGCCTCCAACGCACCCACGGCCACCGTGGGCGGCGAGGTGAACCGGGTGATCACCGCAGTCGTCAACCGACGCAGCCAGCGGTTCAACAACGCCGCGACCACGAGGATGATGATGGCCGTGATGGGTCGGGTGATGAACCACTCGGCCGCCTTGGCCAGCATCTCGTTCTCGGTGGCGCGGTACACCACCTCGCAGAACCAGTTCGACCGCGATCCGCACACCTCCACCACGGCGGCGTCGTCGACGGCCGAGGTCACGACGGGAAGCAGGGCGGGAAGCACGCCGCGCACGGTACCAGTGACAAGATGACCGGGTGACGAAACGAGCCGCTCGCAGCAAGCCCACCGCGTCCGAGATCCGCCGCGACATCATCGACCACATGCCCGCACCGGTCGCGGTGTGGTCGCTGAACGGCCGTGACGTCGGCTTCCAGGCGGGCTTCGACAGCGGCCTCGAAGTGGGCGGTTTCATCGGCGTGACGACGCCCTCGGGCGAACACCTCCTGGTGCAGGTCACCGAGTTGCGCATCAGCGAGCGCGAGGCCATGCGCGTCGAGGTGGAGACCGACATGTTCGGCGAGGCAGCCGCCGCTGCGCTGCAGAGCGCCAACGTGGGACTCACCCTGCGGTTCGTGGAGGGCGAAGGCACGGTGCTCGCCGCCGTGGTCGACGACGCGCCCACGCGCGCCTCCGGCCACGGCTTCCGCGATGGTCGCCTGGTGCCCGCCGCCGATCGTCTGGTCGACGCGCTGCTCTCCGGCGGCATGGGTGCCAGCGTCGCGCTCCCCATCGGCACCGTGAACTCCGTGGGCGTGGACGCCGCGCTGAAGGCGTCGGGCTTCTCGCGCCACACGTTCATGGTGGGCCAGTCGGGTTCGGGCAAGACGTACAGCCTCGGCGCCATCCTCGAGCGGCTGTTCGTGCACACCACGCTGCCGATGATCGTCATCGACCCCAACTCCGACTACGTGCATCTCGGCCAGCTGCGCCGCCGGGAGGCCATCGCCCGGCGCGGTCAGCCGCCCATCTCGCAGCGCGGCTACCGCGACCTGAAGGCGGCGATGCAGGCGGCGGGCGACGTGGTGGTGTGCCGTGCCGACAGCACCGACTTCCGTCTCGCCATCCACCTGTCCGACCTCGCGCTGCACGAGCAGGCGCTCACCGTGGACCTCGACCCGCTCGCCGACGGCGCCGAGTACGGTGCGTTCATCGAGGCCGTCGAGGCCCTGTCACATCTGCACCACTACGGCTTCGCCGAGCTGATCGATCAGCTGGAGCAGCAGGGCGACCAGGCGGCCGATCGGCTGCTGCGCCGGCTGCACAACCTGCGCGTCGCGGAGTGGGAGGTGTGGGCTGCCACCGACGAGCCGTCCTTGGTCGACACGCTGCCGGGTCGGCGTCTCGCGGTGCTCGACACCGGCTCGCTGTCCGACGCCCGGGCGCGTTCGGTGGTGTCGCTCGCCGTGCTGGGTTCGCTGCGCCGTCGTGAGCGCCGATCGCCGATCCTGGTGGTGATCGACGAAGCCCACAACGTGCTGGCACCGAACGCCGCCACGGCTCTCGAGCGGGCCATCACCGACTACGGCGTGTGGGTGGCGGGCGAGGGTCGCAAGTACGGCATCCATCTGGTGGTGAGCACGCAGCGGCCGTCGAAGATCCATCGCAACGTGATCTCGCAGTGCGACAACCTGGTGCTGATGCGCATGAACTCGGTGCTCGACATCGACGAGTTGGCGTCGATCTTCTCGCACGTGCCGAAGCCGATGATCCAGGAGGCGCGGTCGTTCACCCAGGGCGAGATGCTGGTCGCCGGGCCCATCGCCACACCGGCCATGCGCGTGAACGTGGGGGAGCGGTGGTGTCCTGAAGGTGGCGCCGACCTGCCCACCACCTGGGCGCAGTCGCCGAGCTGAGCGTCGACGAACTCAGACCGACGGCAGACGGCCGTCGGCGAGCGCGGCCACCAGCGCCGCGTGGTCACGCACGGTCTGGTCGGCGTACGCCTCGGCGAAGCCGGCGACCGCCGCGCTGAACGTGTCGGCCGAACCCAGGTACCCGGCGATGGTGTTGGCATCGCCGGTGCGGGCGTGCGCTCGGGCGAGCGCCCACGCGCACATCCGCAGATAGGCGCGGAATCCCGCCGGCCGCATCTCGCTGATGTCGAAGCTGCCCTTCGCGTCCCAGAGCTGCCGGATGAAGTAGTCGGTGTCGTCGACCGTGTCGGTGGTCCAGCCCAGCAGCACGTCGCTCACGGCCTGCAGGGCGCGTTGCCCCTCGACGACACGTCGCCCCTGGTGTCCACGCGGGCGAATGCCGAGGGCGCGTTCGGCCGATGCCTGGTTCGCCTCCTTCACCTGCAGGAACAACGGGCCGCCGTTGGGGCCCTGCAGCAGCACCATCCAGCAGCGCGTGCCCACACTGCCGACGCCCACCACCTTGCGGGCGAAGTCGACGAAACGGTACTGCTCGAACAGGGCCTGCCGATCGGCGGGCAACGAGGCGTGGTACCCGACGAGCACCTCCGACAGCCGTTCGTGCAACGTCGGACCGTCGACCCGTTGCACGAGCGGCGGATCCTCCACGATCTGCCAACGACCGTCGATCAGCGTGGTGAGCTTGTTCAGCGCCTTGAGATGGTTCTTCGCACGCGCGTGCCGCAGCCAGCTCTCGGTGCGTTGGCGCGCATCGTCGCCGAGATGCACCAACCAGTCGTCGGTGTCGAGACGCGCGTAGAACAGGTCGAGCCGCGACATCTCGGCGTAGCCCTCCATGCGGAAGCGGTACGTGTCGAGTGCTTCGACGACGGCGCGGCGCGTGCCGGCAGCGTCGAGCCCGCGCTCGCGGCCGGCCACCACGATGCTCGCGGCGAACCGCTTCACGTCCCACTCGAACGGCCCACGGCACACTTCGTCGAAATCGTTGAGGTCGAACACCATCCGTCGTTCGGGGCTCGCGAACACGCCGAAGTTGGCGATGTGCGCATCGCCGCACGTGGTGACCAGCAGATCGGTACGGGGAACGTGGCGAAGGTCGACCGCCATGGCGAGCGCCGAACCGCGCAGGAACGCGAACGGCGACGCCGCCATGCGGCTGTAGCGCAGCGGCACGAGATCGGGCTGGCGCGTGCGGTTCGACTCGACGAGCAGTTCCACCGGGTCGGGCCGATCGTCGGCGGGCTCCCACCCTGCATGGGAGGTGCGCGGCACCGCGGCACGCCGCGCCTTGCCGTCGGCCCGACGTTGCGCCGGTGGCGCGATCGGATCCTGAAAGGCCGTGCTCTTGCGGGTTCGCTTCGTCGCCACGTCGCGATTGTGGCAGGCGCCGGACCTAGCATGCGCCGAATGGCAGGCAAGTGGGACATCGTGCGGCAGCGAGCCGAGCTGCTGGGCGACGACGCCAAGCAACGGTGGGTGAGCGCCGGTGAGACGAACTCGGCCGTCGGCATTGCGGAAGCGCTCTATCGGCGCGACGCGCTCGCGTTCGGTTCGGTGCTCGGCAGCGCCATCGCGTTGCGGATGTTCCTGTTCATCATCCCCGCCAACGTCACCCTCATCGCCCTCAGCCGCATCACCCACTTCACCGAGGCGTTCGACGAGACGTTCGAGTCGTCGCCCACCACGGGCCCGATGGCCACCGCGCTGCTCGGCATCAGCCGATGGCAGGCGCTGGGCGTGTTCCTGTCGAGCGCCCTGATCACGTTGTGGGCGGGCCGCGCCATGGCTCGGGTGCTCGCCGCCAGTTCCGGCGCCGCGTGGGGGCTGACGCTCCGCGAGGCCAAGCAACGGATGAAGTCGATGGTGTCGCTCATCGCCGTGGTGTTCGTGTCCGTCGGCGCGAACATGGTGTTCACCGTGATCCGCGACCACACGGGCATCGCACTCGGCTTCGTGGTGTGGATCACCGTGTTCGCCACGTTCAGCGTCACGTGGTTCGTGGTGATGCTCACGCTGCCGCGCAACACCACCGACCCTGGTGCGCTGCTGCCCGGTGCTGCCCTGTTCGGCGCCGGCTACGCGCTGCTGCAGTGGTTCATGCAGTACTACCTGCCGCTGCGCATCGAGCGCACCTCCGACACGCTGGGGCAGACCGCCGTCACCGTGGCAGTGCTCGGCAACTTCTTCTTCGTCGGCCGGCTGATGTCGGGCAGCTTCGTGTTCACCGCCGTGCTGTACGAGCGGCTCGGCAGCCTGAGTCACGTGGTGTTCGGTCTGCCCCTGGTGCGGGCGCTCCCGGTGCGGTACCCGCGCATCGCCACCTACTTCGCGCTCGACCACCACCCCGATCACGGTGAGGACATCGACCCCGAGGTGCCGGACGCAGAAGCGGCCGAGCCCCGCTAACCTCGCCGGGTCGACTCCGCCCGGAGTCCCGATTCATCAAAGGTGTTTCCCCATGGTTGCGTTCGGTCTGCTCGACGTGTTCTTCTCGATGCTGTTCTTCTTCCTGTTCTTCGTGTGGATCATGCTGCTGTTCCGCATCACGATCGACCTGTTCCGCGACAAGGACACCAGCGGCGTCAGCAAGGTGCTGTGGTTCCTGTTCCTCATCTTCGCCCCGTACCTCGGCGCGTTCGTGTACATCATCGTGCGCGGCGGTGGCATGGCCGAGCGCGAAGTGGCCCAGATCCAGGCGCAGGACCAGGCCGCCCGGCAGTACATCCGTGAGGCCGCTGCGCCCAGCGTCACCGACGAGCTCGCCCGGCTGGCCGAGCTGAAGGACAAGGGCATCATCGACGACGCCGAGTTCGCCAAGATGAAGGCGAAGATCGTCGGCTGAGTCACCGCCGTCTCGCACGAGGGTCGGTCGCTGCGGCGGCCGGCCCTCGTGCCGTTTTCGGGGAAGGGACCATGGTCCCGTCAAGGGCGGTGACGCCCCCGCCGATACCACAGTTGCAGCCCACAACGGTGGGCGTGGCGGCCCCGGAGGTGGGACATGAAGGTGTGGGTGGATCACGACGTGTGCACGGGCGACGGTCTCTGTGAAGAGACGGCGCCGGCCGTGTTCCAGCTCGAGGACGGGGTGTCGTACGTGCGTGACGGACGTGGCGCACTGTTGATGGGTGGCGGCATGGCCGACGTGCCCGACCACGAGATCGACGGCGTGCTCGATGCTGCCGAGCAGTGCCCGGGGGAGTGCATCTTCATCGAGGGCTGACCGTGAGGGATGACCGGCGACACAGGTGAACACGGTTCGTCGGAACTAGCCTTTCGGGCAGTGCTCACCCGCGACGAACACGCTCGCAGCACGCGGCGGTCTCCGCCGAGTGCCCGCCGACTGCTGGTGCAGTTCCTCGTCTTCGCGCTCTCGTTCGCCCTGGTCGTGGTGGTGGCGGTGGCCGGCGTGCTCCTGGTGGTGCGCGACCGCGCCGAGGACGACGTCGACGCGATGCTGCAGGACAACATCGAAACCCAGCTCGAACAGTCCGCCGCGCAACAGGCCGAGACGGTGGAGGTGGAACTCCACTCGGTGCAGGCCTCCGTCGAGTACCTCGATCGCGTGTCGGGTGATGCGTTCGCCGCGCAGGTGCCGGCATCGGCCGAGGAGGTGGCCCGCTACCAGACGCTGCCCAGCGGCGCGTACTCCACGGTCGACGGCGACGTCGCGCAGAGTGCCATGTTCTTCGGCCCGTTCGACGGTGTCACCGACGTCGAGAAGGAGAAGGCGTCGTACCTCGCAGCCATCGACGTCGGGCTCAAGGGCGTGGTGAACGCGAACCCGCTCGCCGCGGCGGCGTACCTGAACACGCACGACGGGATGACCCGCATCTATCCCGGGTTCCCCATCCACGAGGTGTTCGACGGCTCGTCCCCCGCCCAGGAGTTCAACTTCTATTACGAGGCCGATCTCGAGCACAACCCCGACAAGGACGTGGCCTGGACCAGCGCGTACATCGACCCGGCCCGTCAGGGCTGGATCGTGTCGGCCGTGTCACCCGTGTACACCGGCGAGTTCCTGGAGGGGGTGGCCGGCGTCGACGTGCGGGTGAAGGATCTCGTCGGTCAACTGCTGTCGACCCAACAGGTCTTCGACAGCCACTCCATCCTGCTCGACAGCTCCGGCGTCATCATCGCGATGCCGCCGGCCACCGAGGAGCTGCTCGACCTGGTCGAGCTCACCGACGTGGAGTACGAGACCTACATCACCGAGGACACGTTCAAGCCCGACGACTTCAACGTCACCTTGCGCGACGACACCGCCGAGCTGGCCGCAGCGCTCGCTGCCCCCAGCGGCACCGAGCGGATGACGATCGGCGGCGCCGAGGTGTTCGCCTCGTGGACCACCCTCGACGAGCCCGACTGGATCGTGGTGTCGATGTTGCCGGTCGAGAGCTTGCAGGAACTGCACGCGCCCGGTGACCGCATGAAGGACGCGGCGGTGGTCACCCTCTGGGTGGTCGCCATCGCGTTCGTGGTGCTCAGCCTGGTGCTCACCTGGCGCGGTCGTCGCCACAGCCTCGCCTACACCCGGCCGCTCGAGGCCATCGACGAGGCCACCGCGCGCATCGCCGCCGGCGATTTCGAGCCCACGTTGCCCCCGGCGCCGGTGGCCGAGATCGAACGAACGGGTGAACAACTGTTGGCCATGGGCCGCAGCCTCAAGGCAGCGCAGGAACGCATGCTGGCCGACGCCGAGCGCCTGCGCGTGGGCGAACAGCGGTACCGGGCGATCTTCGAGAACGTGGCCGAACCAGTGCTCACCATCGACGTCGACGGCATCGTGGTCGACGCGAACGAAGCCGCCGACGAGATGTTCGGTCGGCCGATGGAGGGCGTCGACCTCACGGCCACGTTCGGCACCGACGTGTGGCGCGAGCCGGGCCGCCGCGAGGTGACCGTGGGCATCGAGGGCCAGCGCGGCCGCGTGCTCGAACTCGCCATCAGCCGCACCGGCTCGGACGCCACCACCATCTACACGCTCACGGCGCACGACGTGACCGCCGAGACCGAGGCGCGCCGGCTGCTCGAGGACGCCCGCGCGACCGCCGAACGCACGGCCAGGGTGAAGGACGAGTTCCTCGCGTCGCTGAGCCACGAGAGTCGCACCCCGCTCCACGGCGTGATCGGCGTGCTGTCGTTGCTGGCCGACCGGCCGCTGCCCGACGACGCTCGCCGCGAGCTCGCGGTGGCCCGCCGGAGCGCCGACGACCTGCTGGTGCTGGTGAGCGACGTGCTCGACTTCGCCAAGATCGAAGCCGGTGAGGTGTCGGTGGTGGCCACCGACATTCGGTTGTTCGACGTGCTCGAGGGTGTGTGCCAGCTCTACCAGCCGTTCGCCGACGAGCAGGGCAACCATCTCGGTGTGCACATCGATGCCGACGTCCCCGAGTGGGTGCTGCTCGACCCCACTCGAGTGCGACAGGTGCTGGTGAACCTGGTGTCGAACGCGTTGAAGTTCACCGAACGGGGCGAGGTGGCCATCCGGGTGCACCGCGCCGAGGTCACCGCCGCCGATGCAGCGCCGGGTGCGTTGCACCTGCTGTTCGAAGTGGCCGACACCGGTGCCGGCATCGACCCGGCCGTGCAGCCGCGCCTGTTCCAGCGGTTCTCGCAGGGCGACCCGCTCGCGACCCGCAAGCATCCGGGCACGGGACTCGGCCTCGCCATCGCGAAACGCCTCACCGAGTTGATGGGCGGCACCATCGGGGTGCACAGCGTGCCCGGTGAGGGCAGCACGTTCTGGTTCACCGTGCCGTCGGCCGAGGGCACGCCCACCGTCGCCGTCGTGGCCGACACCACGACCGACCGTGCACCCGCCGGTGCGCTGCGCGTGCTCGTGGCCGAGGACAACGATGTGAACCGCTACCTCGTGGTCGCCATCCTCGAACGGTTGGGGCACGAGGTGGTCGCCGTCGTGAACGGGCGCGAAGCCGTGGAGGCCGCGCAGACCCAGCCGTTCGATCTGGTGCTGATGGACGTGCAGATGCCTGTCGCGAACGGCATCGATGCCACCCAGGCCATCCGTGCGCTGCCGGGCACGGTGTCGCGCATCCCCATCCTGGCCGTCACCGCGAACGTGCTCCCTGCGCAGCAAGAGGTGTACCGCCAGGCCGGCTTCACCGGTTGGGTGCCCAAGCCGCTCACGCTCGAACAGGTCGAGCGCGCCGTCGCCTCGGTCGTGCCACAGGCCGTCCGTCCCGTCACCCCCATCCCCACCGAACCGGAGGTCATCATCGACACCGCACGATTCGATGATGCACTCATCGAGCAGTACCGCTCCGTCATCGGCGCCGACGGTGCCCGACAGATGGTCGACCTCTTCCTGCAGACGCTCGAGGAACGCAGCGTCGAGCTGCACGCCGCCTTCGCAGCAGGCGACCTGGCCGAAGTGCGCCGGGTCGGCCACGCGGTGAAGGGCATGGCCGCCGCGGTGGGGGCGGTGGCGTTGTCGACGGCCGGCGAACACCTGCAGCACAGCGAGGACGACGCCGTGCCGGCGCTGATGCGCGAGTTCGACACCGCGGCCGCGGCCGCCCGCGACGGTGTGGCCGCCGCATGGCACCTCACCGACTGACGCTCCGCTCGCCGGCCCCACGCTTCGGGCTGCACCGACCCGCCTGAGTACGTTGGCCGCATGACTGAAGCCTGGATCATCGATGCCGTTCGTTCGCCCCGTGGCAAGGGCAAGGACACCGGGGCACTGCACGACGTGCACCCGCAGCGCATCCTCGCCCAGGTGCTGAACGCGTTGCAGGCGCGCAACGGGTTCGACACCGCCGCGGTCGACGACGTCATCATGGGTTGCGGCGCCGGCAGCGGCGACCACTCCATGGACATCGCCCGCATGGCGGCGCTCGACGCAGGGTGGTCCATCCAGGCGCCGGGTGTCACGCTCAACCGCTTCTGCGGTTCGGGCCAGCAGGCCGTGAACTTCGGTGCGATGGGCATCCTCGCCGGGTTCCAGGACATGGTGGTGGCGGGCGGCGTGGAGAGCATGTCGCGCCCCGCCCCGATGCACGTCGACGGCTTCACCGCCAACAACACCCACCTGCGCGACCAGTACGACATGGTGCCGCAGGGCATCTCTGCCGACCTCATCGCCACCGTCGAGGGGTTCAGCCGCGAGGAACTCGACCAACTGGCCGTCGACAGCCAGCGCCGCGCCACGGCCGCCATCGCCGAAGGTCGATTCGACAAGTCGCTCGTGCCGATCTTCCACGACGACGGTCGGCTTGCGCTCGACCACGACGAGCACGTGCGCCCCGGCACCACGCTGGAGGACCTCGCCAA
>SXKB01000347.1 GCA_005778215.1 Actinomycetota bacterium
AGCACCACCGTGGTGGAACCCGGCGTCGACGCCGCCGACGACGACGGGACGACCTGGTGGCCGTGGGTGCTGCTCGCCGTGGTGGTGCTCGGTGGGGTGGTGATGCTGGCGACGCGGCGCCGTGCGCCGAGCTGGCGCGATCGCACGGCACAGTTGCTCGACGAACTCGACCGCGTGGCCGCGCATCTGGCCGCGCTGCCGCCCGAGAGCGTGCGCTACGTGGCGGCGAACGAGGCCGGCGCACTGGCCACGGCCCGCGCTGCGCTCGCCGCCCTGGTGGCCGATGCGCCCGACGACACGGCTCGATCGGCGCTCGCGGCGCTCACCCAGCCGGTGGCCGACCTGCACGTCGCCGTCGGCTCGGCGTCGCTGGTCCCGCCGCCCGCCGCAGGTGTGGTGCCGCCGCCCACCGCGCCGTCGGTGGCCCAGCTGGCCACGGTGGTGCACACCACTGCCGCCACGGTGCGCGCCGCAGTGGTGCCACCTCCGACGCCGCCGTTGGCGTAGCGGCGACGCCCGTCGTGCGGGTCAGCCGAGCAGCGTGTCGGCGAGGGTCTGCAGGTTGCGGTACGCGCGATCGGCGTCGGCCGGCCGAGTGCGATCGGCCGCCGCTCGGCAGCGTCGCACGACGAACTCGAACGACGGCACCAGATCCTTGTGGTCGGCCTGGATCTCAGGCTGCATCGCGGCCCACAACTGCTCGATGTACGTGGCACTCACATCGTCGCCGTTGTTCGCAGCCACCTTCTCGCTGAGTGCCTTCACTTCGGCCAGCATCACGGGCAGCAGCTCTTCCACCGAGCCGTTGGGCACGGTGGTGCTGACCGCCACGGTGGTGGTGGAGTTGGCGATGTCGGCGTCGAACGTGGTGGCGCTGCACGCCGGCACGGCGAGTGCGGCCAGGGTGACGGCGGCCAGGAGCGATGCGCGGCGGTTCATGCGAGCACCAGGATGCGTGCGCTGGCGAACTGACCCACCCCGATGTGGCGGCCTTCGATCTCGATGGTGACCGTGCCGTCGGGTGAGGCGGCGGTGAGCCGTCCGACGTGCCCCGGCAGGATGCTGCTCTCCTCGAGGAAGTCGAGCAACCCAGGCGTGAACTCGAGTTCCTCGGGGATGCGGCTCACGGTGAACGACTGACCCACGGGGATGTCGCTGAGCGGCACCATCGAGGGTGCGTCGTACGACGAGCCAGGAATGGGGTTGCCGTGCGGGCAGGTGGTGGGGTTGCCGAGCACGCGGTCCATGGCCTGCTCGACGGCGTCGCTCATCACGTGTTCCCACTTGCCGGCCTCGTGGTGGGCGTCGGCCCATGACAGCCCGAGCAGATCGGTGAGGAACCGCTCGGCCAGCCGATGGCGGCGCACCACGCGCTGGGCGAGTGCCTGACCGGCCGGTGTGAGCGCGATGCGGCTGTCGTTGGTGATGAGCCCCTCGGCCTCGAGGCGCTTGATCATCTCGCTGACGGCGGGACGGCTGACCTGCAGGCGCTCGGCGATGCGGGCCTGGATGACGGCGACGTCGTCCTCCTGCAGCTCGAAGATGCACTCGCAGTACTCCTCGAAAGCAGGGTGGTGCTCTCCGATGGCGGGCATGTCGGCAAGGCTAGCGGTGCCTCGCCGCAGGTCACCGGCGGCGCAGCCAGTTCTCGCCGTAGCGGATGCGCCGCTCGAGCTGATCGTTGGTGGCGCTGCCCACCGAGACGATGCCCGACAGCCGGTTCAGCTCGGCCTGCACCCGGGCGTGACCCCAGCCGGTGTTGTCGACGAGACGCTTGGCGAGCTCCATGTTCTGGACGCGCAGCTCCTCCTTGCGTTCGGCGATGCTCTTCGACCCGGGCAGCATGAATCCGGCGTCGGTGGGCACCTCGGGCAGCTCGATGGCCAGCTCGTCGACCACGGTGGCCTCCGGTTCGGGCACGTCGGGTTCGTCGTCGAACAGCGTGAGGCCGGCCTCGGTGATGGCGTGCACGCTCATGCCGGTGGCCACCGAACCGATCACGCTGAACAGCGACAGCTGCTCGGGCATCAGGTCGAGCTCGCGCTTCGCCTCCGCCTCGAGTTGCTCGGGGGTGAACTCGTCGTCGCGCTCGGTGGGCGGTTTCAGCACGTGGCGCCGGGCCTCGGCGATCTGGAACGCGTGGGTGCGCAACCGCGGGTCGTCGGGCAGGAACACGTACGCCTTCTGGCTGGCCATGCCCTTGGTCCACCGCACGAACCGGCCGACCGCCTGGCGGAAGAACAACTCGGTGACCACCGTGCTCGCGTAGACGCCGACGCGCAGGCGCGGGATGTCGACGCCTTCCGACACCATGCGCACGGCCACCAACCAGGGGCGGGTGCTGTTGCTGAACGCGGCGATCTTCTTGCTCGCGTCGGGGTCGTCGCTCACCACCACCTCGGCCTCCACCTTGTAGCGGTAGCGGATGAGGCGGGCGATGTCGCGGG
The DNA here is from genome assembly GCA_005778215.1 of Actinomycetota bacterium. GTDB lineage: Bacteria > Actinomycetota > Acidimicrobiia > Acidimicrobiales > Ilumatobacteraceae > UBA668. Next base: position 2,448 of record SXKB01000347.1, read on the forward strand.
CGTGTTCCTGGTCCATCGCGATGGCCAGGGCGCCGGCGTCGGGGTGGGTGCGGCGGATGGTCATCAGCCGGTCGTGCGCCTGGTCGATGACGGCCGGCAGCCAGTCGCCCTGCAGGCTGAGCGCGGCGCGGAGACGGTGCGAGGCGCCGGTGCGGTCGAGTTCGTCGTGGAAGTTGGCGCTCAGCACGCTGCCGTCGGGGGCGCTCCACTCCATCAGTCCGTCGAAGCGCGGGAAGTACACCGGGCGCACCACGCCGCCGTCGCGCAGCGCGTCGGCGTAGCCGTACGTGTAGTCGGGCTGGGCTTCGCCGCCCACGCCGGTCTCCTCGTAGCGCACGAACGGGATGCTGGCGGTGTCGCTGCGGAACGGGGTGCCGCTGAGGCACAGGCGCCGGTTGGCGTGAGCGAACGCGGTGCGCACGCCGTCGCCCCACGCCCGTTCGTCGCCGGCGTGGTGCACTTCGTCGAGCACCACGAACGCGTCGGTGGCGAGCCCGCGGAGCTTCTTCGCCGTGTCGGCCGTGGCCACCTGCTGGTAGGTGGTGACGATGCCGTGCACGTCCTTCGCCACGCCGTCGGCGGGTGACCAGTTGTGGTCGACGTGCAGCCCCATGCGGTGCGCACTGAGTGCCCACTGTGTCTTCAGGTGCGTGGTGGGGGCCACGATGACGAGTCGGCGGCGTTCGTTGCTGAGCGCCCACCGCGCACAGGCGAGCGCGAACGTGGTCTTGCCGGCGCCGGGGGTGGCGACCGCGAGGAAGTCCGGGTTCTCGCTGGCAGCGAACTTGTCGAACGCTTCGCGCTGCCAGGGACGGAGTTGCACTCGGTCGGTCATGGGGTCACTGAGTCTGGCCGCGCACAAGCGAACTTTCGCGAACCCCGCCAGAACGGTCTAGACGAGGCACAGCTGCAGGTCTGCGACCTGCAGGTTCGCGGCGGCGGCCTCGAGCGCCTCGTGACTGGGTGGCACCAGCGCGGGCTCGTGCGGGCGGGCGCCGTGGGCGCGGAAGGCGATCATCTTCACCCGCATCGCCGGGTCGACCGACGCCAGCCACTCGCCGGTGCGGCGCAGCAGGGCGGGATCGTCGTTCACGCCCTGGAGGATGAGCAGGCGTACCTCGTACAGCAGTCCCATGCCGTGGAGCAGTTCGATGCTGTGCAGCACCGGTGCGTTCGACTGGCCGGTCATCTGCTCGTGGATGTCGGGGTCGAAGCACTTCAGGTCGATCATCGTGCCGTGGGTGACCGGGGCGAGGCGATGCCAGGTGGCATCGTCGGCGGTGCCGTTCGAGTCGACGAAGCAGTCGAGGCGGGCGAGCTCGGGGTCGGCCTGAACGGCCGAGAACAATGCGTGCACGAAGTCGGGTTGCAGGGTGGCCTCGCCACCCGACACGGTGATGCCGCGCAGGAACGGCGCGGCGCGGCGGATGCGCGGCAGCAGGTCGGCCACCGAGGTGCGGAAGTGCTCGCCGATGGCGAGCGGGATGGTCTGCGGGTTGTGGCACGCGACGCAGTCGAAGTTGCAGCCCTGCAGGAACACGACGAATCGGTTGCCCGGGCCGTCGACGTTGCTGAACGTGATGGTGTCGGCAACGAAGCCGGTGATGGCCGACACGTCGCCGGTGGCCGCGTCAGCGAGGGTCGCGCTCATGGCAACCGATGCGCTTCACGGCGCGTTGCGTGAGATGGAAGTTCGCCTCGGCGCCGGCGGCGAGGTGGTCGCTGGAGTGCCGTGCTGCACCGGTGGCCTCGATGGCGGCGAGGTCGCTCTTGCGGACCAGGTAGCCGGTGATGCGAACGAACTCGTTCGAGTCGAGGTTGAACGTGAAGTCGCGCATGCCCTGGCGGAAGGCGCCGCGGATGATGTCGACCATCGCCTCGGGGTTGCGCACCGCGGTCTCGTCCATGTGGAAGATGTCGCTGATGCCCGAGGCGAACAGATGGTGGTGCGGGGCGCACGTCTCGAGGTGCTGCAGCAGGTCGGGTTCGTCGCCCACCGGGATGCGGCAGCCGGCGGTGACGCCCTCGTCGAGGTCGATGCCGCTCTGGCTGTGCAGGTAGCAGCGACCGTTGCCACCGTCGCAGTACGGCATCGGCCGGTCGGCCACCAGCGCGGCCACTCGTTCCACCAGCCGCACGGCGTAGGCGTTGGTGCGGTCGTCGTGGCCGTAGCGGCCGTCGTGTCCGTCGTGCTGCATCAGCAGGTTCACGCATTCGGCGAGACCGAAGATGCCGAACATCGCGCTGAACCGGTGGATGTCGATCAGCCCCTCCACGGCCAGCCAGTGCGTGTCGTAGAAGTGCTGGTCCTCGACCAGCGAGCGGATGCGCGCCTCGGCCAGTTCGGCGGTGAGCTCCACGTAGCGGGGCAGCGTGGTGGTGAGGAACTCGTCGGCGGTGCCGGCGTGACGCAGCGCCGCTTCCTTCAGGTTCAGGCGCACCAGCGTGTGGGCGCCGCCACCGATCTTCAGCGAGTTGTAGCAACTGACCGCGGCGTACCGTTCGCCGTGGTCGGCCACCATCATCGGGTGGTTCACGAAGTGCGGCTTGCCGGTCTCGAACACGGTGCGCACGCCGTCGTCGACCAGCGAGTCGGGGGTGAGGTCGGGGTCGACCTTCAGGGTGATGTTCGGCACGCTCTGGCGCAGGCTGCGCTCGACGCGGAAGATGCTGCGTGCGAGGCGGCTGTCGTGTGGGCCGAGGTCGAGGTGCACGAACGCGTCGGGCAGCATGCGGTCGATGCCGATCCAGAACCGGCGCAGTGCCGCGTCGAGGTCGTCGTCGGTGAGGTCGTCGGTGACGAACGGCGCGAGCACCTTGTCGAGGTCGCCGAGGTACACGGGGTAGGTGGTGACGCTGGGGACGTTGGCGTACATCACCTGCAGGAAGGCCAGTGCATCGGCGAGGTTCGTGGGCGGCGGCAGTTCGAGGTACGCGAGGCCCTGCCGGACGGCCTTCTCGTAGTCGGGGAGGATGTACCGGGCGGTGTAGGGCGCGTGCCCTTCGAACATGTCGCAGATCACCCGCTTGTCGAGGGCCTCCTGGCAGTCGGCGGACAGGGCCGGGTAGGGCAGCGCCTCGGTGGCCAGTGCCGCCAGCCGGCGCAGCTTCTGGTCGTAGCTCAGCGTGCCGTCCTGCACCAACGAACGGGCGCGTTCCTGGAACTCGTGCATCTCCACAGGGTCACTCTGCGCCACTGTCCGCGAGGGAGCCAGGGGCCTTCGGCCGTTTCCGGGGCGCGCTCGGTGGGCGCAGCGTTGCGCGGTGACCACGCTGCGTCGAAATCTGGACAAAAAAGACAGGAATCTTGTCACCGGCATTGAAAACCATGGTTCGAGCCGGGAAACTGTGTGCACGGGAGCGCGCGGCCTTGGCGGGTGGCGCGAAAAATCAAGGAGGCGGGAGTCATGGCGTTGTCGCGCCGTTCATTCGTGCAGGGAGCAGTGGCCGTGGGCGCCGCAGCGGTGGCGGCACCGTTCGTCGCCAGTCGCGGGGCCGAGTCGGGTGTGGCACCGCGGATGCCGGAGAGCCGGCTGCCCAAGCCGTTCACCCGGCCGCTCACCGTGCCGCCGGTGCTCACCCCCACGGTGGCCACACCCAACACCGACTACCACGTGATCCGGATGATGCCCACCACCGCCGAACTGGTGCCGGGCTATCGCACGCAGCTGTGGTCGTACAACGGCTCGGTGCCGGGGCCCACCATCGTGGCGCAGCGCGGTCGGAAGACCGTCGCCCGGTTCATCAACCAACTCCCCGCGTCGCACCCGCAGTTGGCCTACCAGTCGTACGCATCGGTGCACCTGCACGGCGCGATGTCGAAGCCGCAGTACGACGGCTACGCGAGCGACCTCATCCAGCCCGGCTACTTCAAGGACTATCGCTGGGACAACACCGAGTGCGCCCGGTCGATCTGGTACCACGACCATGCGGTGCACCACACGTGGACCAACGTGGCCATGGGCCTCGCCGGGCGCTACCTGATCGTCGACCCCGACGACGCGAAGTTCAACCTGCCGACCGGCCCGTTCGACGTGTCGCTCCACATCTCCGACGCGATGTTCCGCGACGACGGTCAGCTGGCACTCGACATCCCCGACCTGAAGGGTTCGTGGGGCGACGTCATCCTGGTGAACGGCACGCCGTGGCCGACGATGCAGGTGCAGCGCCGCAAGTACCGGTTCCGTATCGTGAACGGCTGCGTGTCGCGGTCGATGTTCCTGCGGCTGAGCACGAACGAGCCGTTCCAGGTGATCGCCACCGACGCCGGCCTCGTGCCGAAGCCGGTGAGCGTGCGTGCGCTGCGGATGTCGAACGGCGAGCGCTACGACGTGGTGGTCGACTTCTCGAAGTACACGCCGGGCACGCGGGTGGTGCTGCGCAACGACAGCCTCCCCTACAACGACGGCTACACGCACACCAACAAGGTGATGGCGTTCGACGTGATCGGCGGACAGGTCGACCCGCGCAACAACCAGGTGCCGTCGCAGCTGCGGCCGGAGAACGAGGCGATGCGGTTGCCGCTGCCGGTGGTGCCGAAGGTGCGTCGCTTCCGCACCGAACGACAGGGTGGCGAGTGGACCATCGACGGCTACACGTGGCACGACGTGATCGACAGCAACTACCAGCTCGTCGCTGCCACGCCCATCGTGGGCGACACCGAGGTGTGGGAGTTCCACAACAGCTCGGGCGGGTGGAGTCACCCGATGCACGTGCACGGCGCCGATGGCCGTCTGCTCAGCCGCAACGGCCGTTCGCCCTATCCGTACGAGGTCGGGCCGAAGGACACGTACTACGTCGGCGAGAACGAGACGCTGCGCATCCTGATGAAGTTCGAGCACCCCGGCAAGTACATGATCCACTGCCACAACGGGGTGCACGAGGACCACGACATGATGGTGCAGTACGAGGTGGTGGGGCTCACCGAGCAGGGTGACGATCCGCTGTCCGAGGCCGCCGAGGTGTACCAGGACCAGTCGCTCTGACGCCTCAGGCGCGGTGTGTGGGGAACCACATGGTCGCGAAGTCGACCAGTGCGCGCATCGGCATCAACCGTGCCCGGCCGCCCGCATGGCCGACCGGGCCCACCTGCTCGAGGCCGGTGGCGGCGAACGCCTCGCCGAGTGGTTCGAAGTCGTCGGTGTCGCCGTCGAGTTCGTCGTACTCCACCCAGCAGCGTCGTCCGTCGAGCAGCACGGCCGACCCCTGTCGGATCCAGTGCTTCGACGGCCATTCGGCGCGGTGCTCGGCGAGGTGCAGCGAGGTGTTGTTGGCGTGACCCACGCCCAACAGCAACACCTTCGCGTCCAACTCGTACAGCCGGCCGAGCGGTGACTCGTCGCCCATGCCCCGATCGAACGGATGGGGTTCGACGAGGTGTGCGGCGGCGGGGCCGAGGGCCATGTGCGACACGGTGGGGTGCGCGCTGCGCATCGTGCCCGGATGGTGGAGCAGCACCTCGGCCACCCCTCCCATCGACGACATCGGGGTGAGCGCCGGGTCGAACGCAGGCACCTCGTCGCGGATGACGGGCCACCACGCCTCGGGCACCGGCGGGTTCGACCATCGCGACGGTTCCGATCGGTCGGCGCTGTGCGACGGCATGGTGAGTGTGCCGTCGGGTCCGATGGCGTCGAGCAGCGCCAGCAACACCGCCTGGGCGCCGCCCACCACCCATCCGAGTGCCGACATCGACGTGTGCACCACCAGCACGTCGCCGGGCGTCACGCCGAGGGCGCGGAGGTCGGCGGCGAGGCTCGACCTGGTGGCGGGCCCCGAGGTGGCGGCGATGACCTCGCGTTCGGACACGATCGAAGCGTACCGAGACGCGGTGTGACACCCCTGGCGTAGCCTTCCCGCATGGCCGACCACCCCGTGCTCCAGGGCTTCTCGCCCGCCGTGCGCGAGTGGTTCGCCGCGTCGTTCCCCGAGCCCACACCACCGCAGGTGCAGGGCTGGCCGGCCATTCGCAGCGGGCAGCACAGCCTCGTGTGTGCACCCACCGGCAGCGGCAAGACCCTCACTGCCTTCCTCAGCTCCATCGACCGACTGGTCACCCCGGTGGAGGGTGAGCCCATCGATCCGAAGGCACGCACGCGGGTGCTGTACATCTCGCCGTTGCGGGCGCTCGCGTTCGACGTCGAGAAGAACCTGCGCTCGCCGCTCATGGGCATCCGCCTCGCCGCCGAGCGGTTGGGTGTGCCGTTCGTGGAACCCAGTGTCGCGATGCGCACCGGCGACACCAGCCCGAAGGACCGTCAGGCGTTGCAGCGCCGCCCGGTCGATCTGCTCATCACCACACCCGAGAGCCTGTACCTCATGCTCACCAGCGAGGTGCGCAGCACGCTGGTCAACGTCGACACGGTCATCATCGACGAGATCCATGCGATGGCCACCACGAAACGCGGGGCGCACCTGATGCTCAGCCTCGAGCGACTCGAGGCGGTCACGAAGCGACCACCGCAACGCATCGGTCTCAGTGCCACCCAACGCCCGCTCGAGGAGATCGCCCACTTCCTCGGTGGGCACGGGGCCGATGGGCGGCAGCGACCCGTCACCATCGTCGACGCCGGGGTGCGCAAACCGCTCGAGGTGGAGGTGGTGGTGCCCGTCGAGGACATGGGCGCCATGGGGCAGGTCGTCGACGAGCTGCGCAGCGGGCCCGCCTCGTCCGCGCTGCAAGGCCAGCGCAGCAGCATCTGGCCCAGCATCTACCCGCGCATCCTGCAACAGGTGCTCGCACACCGCAGCACCATCATCTTCTGCAATGCCCGGCGTCAGGCCGAGCGCCTCGCCGCGCGACTGAACGATCTCGCGGTCGAGGAGGGCATCGAAGGCGAACTGGTGAAAGCCCATCACGGCTCGTTGGCCCGCGAGCAGCGCGTCACCATCGAGGACGAACTGAAGCGTGGCGAGTTGCGCGCCATCGTGGCCACCAGCAGCCTCGAACTCGGCATCGACATGGGCGCCGTCGATCTGGTCATCCAGGTCGAGTCGCCCGGTGCCGTGTCGCGCGGCCTGCAGCGCATCGGGCGTGCCGGGCACAGCGTGGGCGAGCCCAGCAAGGGCACCATGTACCCGAAGCACCGCGGTGATCTGCTGGAGGCCGCCGTGGTCGCTCGACGCATGCACGAGGGGCTCATCGAGACCTCACGGTTCCTGCGCAACCCGCTCGACGTGCTCGCGCAGCAGATCGTGGCCCACGTCAGCATGTATCCCGACTGCACGGTCGGGTCCGTGGCCACCATGGTGCGCGGGGCGTCGTGCTTCGCCGAGCTCAGCGACGACCTGCTGTTCCACGTGCTCGACCTGTTGGCCGGCCGCTATCCCAGCGACGAGTTCAACGAGCTGCGGCCGCGTCTGGTGTGGGACCGCGTGGCCGGCACCCTGCGGGCCCGCGACGGTTCGAAGCGGTTGGCCATCACCAGCGGCGGCACCATCCCCGACCGCGGGTTGTTCGGGGTGTTCCTGCCCGACGGCACCCGCGTCGGCGAGCTCGACGAGGAGATGGTGTACGAGAGTCGCCCGGGCGAGACGTTCCTGTTGGGCGCCAGCACGTGGCGCATCGAGGACATCACGTTCGAGCGGGTGGTGGTCACCCCGGCGCCCGGTCAGCCGGGGAAGATGCCGTTCTGGCACGGCGACCGACCCGGCCGTCCCCTCGAGCTCGGTCGCGCGCTGGGCGCGTTCCAGCGCGAGGTGCGCGCGATGCCCGGCGACACGGCGCTGACCGAGTTGATGGATCACTACTCGCTCGATGCGTGGGCGGCGAACAACGTGTTGCTGTATCTCGACGAGCAGGCGCAGTCCACCGGGGTGGTGCCCGACGACCGCACCCTGGTGGTCGAGCGGGTCCGCGACGAGATCGGCGACTGGCGGGTGTGCATCCTCAGCCCGTTCGGCACGCCGGTGCACGCCCCGTGGGCCATGGCCATCCAGCGCCGGCTGGCCGAGCGGTTCGACATCCCGGTCGAGATGATGTGGACCGACGACGGCATCGTGCTGCGCCTGCCCGAGGCGGCCGACGAGCTGCCGCTCACCGATCTGGTCATCGACCCCGACGACATCGACGATCTGGTGATGGAAGCGCTGCCGCAGACCTCGTTGTTCGCGGCGCGGTTCCGCGAGTGCGCGGCGCGGGCGTTGCTGTTGCCGCGTCGTCGCCCCGATCGGCGCACGCCGTTGTGGCAGCAGCGGCAGCGTGCGGCCGACCTGCTCGCGGTGGCGGCGAAGCACCCCACGTTCCCCATCCTGCTCGAGACGTCGCGAGAGTGTCTGCAGGACGTGTTCGACCTGCCGGCGTTGCGCGAGGTGCTCGGCCAGCTGCGCAACCGCACGGTGCGGGTGGTCACGGTCGACACCGCGAAGGCGTCGCCGTTCGCGCAGAGCCTGCTGTTCAACTGGATCGCCGCGTACATGTACGAGGGTGATGCGCCGCTGGCCGAACGTCGGGCTGCCGCGTTGTCGCTCGACCGCGACCTGCTGCGCGACCTGCTCGGTGCCGAGGAGCTTCGCGAGCTGCTCGACCCCGGTGCGCTCGCCGACATCGAACTCGAGCTGCAGTTGTTGGCCGATGGCCGTCGGGCACGCAGCGCCGACGAGCTGCACGACGTGCTGCGCCGCGTGGGCGACCTCGCGGCCGACGAGATCGATCTGCGCTGCGAGGGCAGCGACGGCGCCGACTGGCTGGCGCAGTTGGCGCACGAACGTCGTGCCATCTCCGTGGCGGTGGCGGGTGTCACCCGCTGGATCGCTGCCGACGACGCAGCCCGCTACCGCGACGCGCTGGGCTGCAACGTGCCACTCGGGTTGCCGCGCGCGTTCACCGAACCGGTGCCGCACCCGCTCGAGTCGTTGGTGGCTCGCTACGCGCGCACGCACGGTCCGTTCCAGGTCGACGACGTGGCGGTCCGATTCGGCATCGCCATCGAGCGGGCCACCGGTGCGTTGGCGGCGCTCGAGGCCGAGGAACGAGTGGTACGTGGCGAGTTCCGGCCGGGCGGTTCGGGTCGTGAGTGGTGCGACGCCGATGTGCTGCGCCAGATCCGTCGTCGCTCACTGGCGGCGTTGCGTCGCGAGGTGGAGCCGGTCGAGCAGGACGCGTACGCACGGTTCCTGCAGGCGTGGCACGGTGTGGGCAGCGATCGCCGCGGACTCGAGTCGTTGGTGGAGGTGCTCGGCCAGGTGCAGGGTTCGGCCATGGTGGCCAGTGCCGTGGAGACCGAGGTGCTGCCACAACGGCTGCGCAGCTATCGCCCCACCGATCTCGACGAACTGTGCACGTCGGGTGAAGTGGTGTGGGTGGGTGCCGGGGCCATCGGTGCCGCCGACGGTCGGGTGCGACTGTGCTTCGCCGACCAGTTGCCGTTGCTGGCCGCCGGTTGGGAACCCGTCGATGCGCCGGCGGGCGGGTTGCACGACGCCATCCGCGCGCACCTCGCGCAGCGCGGGGCCAGCTTCTGGGGTGGTCTGCGCGCCGCCGCACCCGAGGCCACCGACACCGAACTGTTGGCCGCCCTGTGGGACCTCGTGTGGGCGGGCGAGGTCACCAACGACTCGCTGGCGCCGCTGCGCACGATGCTGTCGTCGAAGGGGCTCGGCGCCAAGGGCAACGCCCGCGCACCGCTCACCCGCTCGCGCCCGCGGCCAGGGCGGCTGAACCGCATCGGGCCACCGATGGGTGCGGGGCGCTGGAGTCTGGTGGCGCCCTTGCTGGAACCCGTGCCCACCTCCACCGAGTCGGCGCACGCCACCGCGATCCAGCTGCTCGAGCGGTACGGCGTGGTCACCCGTGAGGCCGTGCTGGCCGAGGGGGTGGTGGGTGGCTACGCGTCGGTGTACGGCGTGCTGAAGGTGCTCGAGGAGCGCGGGCAGGTGCGTCGCGGCTACTTCGTGTCGGGCCTCGGCGCAGCGCAGTTCGGCCTTCCGGGCGCGGTCGACCGGTTGCGTTCGGCCCGCGACGTGCCCGACGCCGACCTGCACCCCGACGAGGTGGCGCCGCCGGTGGTGCTGGCGGTCACCGATCCCGCCCAGCCGTATGGCGCTGCGATCGCGTGGCCGCCATCGCCCGGCCGCCCGGCGCGTTCGGCCGGCGCATCGGTGGTGCTGCGCGCCGGCGTGCCGCTGGTGTGGTTCGACCGGCGCTCGCACCACCTGGTCACGTTCCCGGCGGCCCTCGCCGACTCGTCGTGGGCCGAGGCGTTGGCCGCGTTGGTGAAGGACGGCCGGGCGCGCAGCGTGGAGGTCCGCAAGGTCGACGGCGAGGCCATCACCCCGTCGTCCCCGTGGGCGGCGGCGCTGCAGGCGGCCGGGTTCGTCGAGGGCTACCGCGGCTGGGTGTCGCGGGCCTGAGACCCTCGAGTCGGCGCGGTCAGGCGCGGTGCACGGCGCGCAGGCCGGCCCACGCCAGGTCGGCCATCTGCTGGCCCAGCACTTCGGGGTCGAACGTGACGCCCTTCTCCACGAGATGACGGCTCACGCCTTCGGCGAGGCCGACGAGGCCGTGCGCCAGCATCTCCTGGTGCTCGCCCTCGATGTCGGCGGCGATGAACGGGGCGATGGCCTGTGCCGCCTCGGCCGTGATGCGGCGGATGGCGACGGTGCTCTCCTCGTCGCGGCTGGCGCGTGAGCCGAACAGCAGCAGGAACGCATCGTGGTCCTCGGCGACCCAGCGGAAGTAGGCCTTGAAACCGAGTTCGGTCTGCTCCTTGCCGGAGGTGGCGTTGGCCACGGCCTTGCGCACGGCGTTGCGCAGCCGGGCGCCGGCCTCGTCGAGGAGCGCGAGGTACAGGTCCTGCTTGCTGTCGAAGTGCTGGTAGAGCACGGGCTTGGTGACGCCGGCCGCGTCGGCGACGTCGTTCATCGAGGTGCTGTGGAAGCCCCGATGGGCGAACACCTGCACCGAGACGTCGAGGATCTGCTCGCGGCGGGCAGGGGCAGGAAGTCGCATGCTCATAATCGGTTACCAGAGAGTAACCGGGTGGCGGCCCGGCCGAAACTCCGAATCCTGCGGCTCAGAGGCCGCGCTCGCGGTCGTCGCGCTCGGCGGCCTTCACCGCGTAGCCCAGCACGATGGCCGGTGCCAGGAGGATCGACCCGATGATGATCGACCCGATCACGATGGCCGACACCGCACCGTTGAAGCTGACGGCGAAGCCGATGATGAACGTGGCGATGGCGAGGGCGAAGAACAGGTAGCCGATGCGGTTGGCGAGCAGCGTGTACTTCGCCACCTGCTGGCGGCGTGCTCGGACGGGGTCGACGGGGGTGGGGGAGGTCATGGATCAGATCCCGGGGGGAAGGAGACGGTTGACGTTCTCGAAGAAGAAGTACAGCACGATGAGGAACGGCACCGACCCCATCACGAACGACACCCACAGCCGCTCGCTCCAGCGGCCGATGCGGAACGAGAGGAAGACCACCAGTCCGAGCACGCCGGCCCACAGGATCACCTGCGGGATCGCGCCCTTGTCGTGGAACCAGCCCTGGTTGAACGTGTCGCTGTCGCCGCTGGCGGGTGCGGCCACCACGGTGGTGGCGGTGACTGGTGCCTCGGTGGTGGGGGTGGTGTCGACCGACGCGGGCACCGACTCGCCGGGGAGCGTGTCGGCCACCGTGGTGGACGTGGCCTGCTCGGGGGTGGTGGCCGAGGGCGGGCGCATCACGGCGGCACTCTGCTCGGGCACCAACGTGGCCTTCACGATCAGTCGTTGACGCGCGGTGTACGCGGGGGTGCAGGTGGCCAGGGTGAGCGTGGCGGTGTCCGGGTCGACGGTGGGGATGACCGAGGCGTACTCGGCCGGGCTCACCACGGTGCTGCCGTCCACCCGGTACACGAACCGGCCCGCCAGGGTGTCGACCTCGATCAGGTCACCCGGCACCACCTTGTCGAGATCGAAGAACGGCTGGCCGTAGGTGGTGCGGTGGCCGGCGATGGCGGCGTTGCCCAGTTGACCGGGCAGCGGTGTCTCGGGGAAGTGGCCGGGACCCTTCTTCAGATCGGGGACATCGACGCCTTCCACCACGGTCCAGTCGAGCCCGATCGACGGAATCCTCAGCTGCGCCACCGGCACGCCCTGGGGCAGCACGTCGGCGGGGGCCACGGGGATGGTGCTCGTGGTGGTGGACTCGGGCAGCGTGTCGCCGGGGGTCGTGGTCGTGGTGGTGGAGGGGCTGGTCGACGACGTGGTCTCCAGCATCTGCTCGAACTGGTTGCCGAGATCGCTCTGCGCACGCGCAGTGGCGATGCCCGTGCCCCACAGCTGGTAGGCGACGAAGGCGAACATCATCAGCCCGGTGCAGATGAGGGTCTTGCCGAGGATGCCGACGACCCATCGCCAGTCGTGCGGCGGTTTCGGCCGCTGGAAGTACGGCACCCGCTTCCTCACGGCGTCGACGCTATCGGAGCGGTGGCGACGACCCCCGTCACCAGCCCCTCTCACCAGCCCCTCTCACCAGCCGAGGGTGCCGGGGCCGCCCTTGAACGGGCCGACCACGGTGGAGGTGATCCACCCGCCATAGAAGTTGCCCGGGTTGGGCAGCACGCGCTCGTCGCCCACCCAGCACTCGTCGACGTGCTGTGCGTAGAACGCGAGGTGTCCGCGGATGGCCTCGAACCCGGGCGTGGGTGTCTCGTAGCTCCACGCCACGCCGTCCACTCCGTCGAGCGCCCAGTACGTGGCCGGGCCCTTCCACTCGCACCACGAGCTGCCCGCTGAGCGGGCGAGCCGGGTGAGATCCACGTCGTCGGCCGGCAGGTAGAACGCCGGCGGCTGACTGGTCTCCAGCACACGGACGGCCCGTGTGGTGCGGGCCACCACTCGGCCACCGTGCACCACCCGCACCTCGCCGTCGAACGGCACCACGGCCGGGGGCCGGGGATAGTCCCACACGCTCTCCTGACCGGGGCCGGGTTCCACTCGTCGAGGGCGCATCGTCGGATTGTGACACCCGTTGGGCAGCCGGTCCACGCGGGAACTAGCGTGATCTTCCGCTATGGAACCCGTCGTCCACCTCGAAGGCGTGGTCGCGGTGCTGGGCGGATTCCCGGTGCTCGCGGGCGCCGACCTGCGGGTGGAGCGAGGCGAGATCCTGCTGCTCCGCGGCCCCAACGGTGCCGGCAAGACCTCGCTGCTGCGGTTGTGTGCCGGGCTGCTGCCGGTGGAGCGTGGCGGCGCGACGGTGCTGGGCTGCGACATCGCCGCCGACCGCACCGCGGTGCGCCACCGGGTGGGCCTGCTCGGGCATGCGAACGGGCTCTACGCCGACCTGACGGTGGCCGACAACGTCGCGTTCTGGGGTGCCACCGTGGGTGCCTCGGCCGACGAGGTGGCGGCATCGCTCGAGCGCATGGGGTTGTCGGGGCGTCTGGCGTCGGTGCCGGTGAGCCGGCTGTCGGCCGGACAACGACGGCGCACGGCGCTCGCGTGCCTGGTGGCGCGGCGTGCCGAGCTGTGGCTGCTCGACGAACCGCACGCCGGCCTCGACGCAGCGGGCCGCGACGACCTCGATGCCACGCTGCGCGACGCGGCGGCGGCCGGGGCCACGGTGATGGTGGCCAGCCACGAACTCGAACGAGCCGGCGCGCTCGCCACCCGAGTGGTGGAGATCGTCGGCGGGCTGGTGCGCTTATGAGCACCTGGCGCATCGCCCGGCTCATCGCGGCGAAGGACCTGCGCATCGAGCTGCGCAGCCGCGTGGTCACCAACCAGGTGCTGCCGTTCGCCGCGCTGGTGATGGTGATGTTCGCGTTCGCCCTCGACAACGACAACGTGCTCACCCGCGTGGCCCCGGGCCTGGTGTGGTTGGCCACGATGTTCAGCATGCTCGTGCTGGTGCAGCGCACGTTCGCGGTCGAGAACGCCGACGGTGCCCTCGACGCCCTGCAGGTGGCAGGGGTGCGGCCCGGCGGCATCTTCCTCGGCAAGTCG
>SXKB01000348.1 GCA_005778215.1 Actinomycetota bacterium
GAGGCAGATGCCGAACACGGGCGCCTGGCCGACGAGCTGGCCGATCGTGTCGACCGCGTAGCCCACCATCGCCGGGTCGCCGGGACCGTTGGAGAGGAACACACCGTCGGGGCGTCGAGCGAGGACGTCGGCAGCGCTGGTGGAGGCAGGCACCACCTCCACGGTGCCGAGCTCCGCGAGGTGCCGCAGGATGGTGGTCTTGATGCCGAAGTCGAACGCGACGATGCGCCGAGGTCCCTGTCCCACGATGTAGGCGTCGGGCGTGGTGACCTGGGCCACCAGATCGACCCCGTCGGTGCCGGGTTCGGCGGCGGCGGCGGCCTTCAGCGCCGCTTCGCCCGCGGTGCCGAACGCGCCGGGCATGGCGCCCGTGTCGCGCAGCAGTCGGGTGAGACGGCGGGTGTCGATGCCGGCGATGCCGCTGATGCCGAAGCGGCGCAGCATGGCGTCGAGCGAATCCTCCGCCCGTTGGTTGCTGTGGCGGCGGGCCATTTCGCGCACGATGACGCCACGGCAGAACGGCCGGGACGACTCGAAGTCGTGGTCGTTCACGCCGTAGTTCCCGATGTGCGGGTACGTGAACGTGATGATCTGGCCGGCGTAGCTGGGGTCGGTGATGACCTCCTGATAGCCGGACAGCACGGTGTTGAACACCACTTCGCCGCTGGCGATGCCACCTGCGGGGTCGGCGCCGAGGAGCTCTCCCTCGAACACACTGCCATCGGCGAGGACGAGTGCCGCCTCACGCATGATCCACCTCCGTACGCATGAACATGCACTGTACTGCATGAGCATCCAACGAACGGGGCCGGGCATGAAAAACGCCCCCGACAGGGGGCGCGGCATGCAGAAGAACGGTGGTCACCGGTGAGCTCCTTCCCGTACGAGCCTCACGGGACTCGTTTCACGGTCAGAACGACAGGTTAGCAGTTCGGGTCAGGGGTCGACGGCGACGAGCTGCGGGTACTCGCTGCCGTCGACCGGCAGACACTGCACCGAATTGCCGGTGCGCTGGTACACGACATAGGCGTCGTTGCCGGCCACCTCGGTGAAGTCGGTCTTCACCACATCCCAGTCGACCTGCTGCTCGTCGTCGAGGTCGCGCTTGAGCATCACGTACTCGAGGTCGTTCGCCGCGGGCAGGCACGCGCGCGCGTCCTCCATCGACGTGTCGGGCCCGTACAGCACCACCCGGAACGGATTCGGGAACTGGTAGATCTGCTCGCGGTGCGCGAGGTGCGCGGTGAGCGAGTGGTAGGCCGACACCGACGCATCACCGGGGATCTCGCCGAACAACTCGCGAGCAGCCACCGCCCGAGGGTGGTCGCGATGCCAATACGACGGCACGGGGCGACCCAGTGCCCGATCGGCCCCCGGCGTGATGAGTTGCCCGATCGGGAGGATGCCCCACATCAGGCACGCCCACACCGAGCACACGGTGACCGCGGCCACCATCCGCACCTGCCACTTGGAGGTCATCGCCTCGATCGCGTACGCCGTGCCGAGCACGATGGCCGGCACCGCGATGGCCGAGTAGTGGTACTGGATGTGGTACTGGTACCAGAACGTGCTGATGATGTTGCTGACCAGCACCAGACCGCTGATCGCCGCCACACTCGGCTTGCGCAGGAACGCGAACGCCACTGGGAACGTCATCTGCCACAGGTAGAACGGGCGGTCGTCGTCGCGCAGGTGCTCGAACACGTTGCCCGGCCGTTCGACGATCTCGCGCATCAGCCCGGACGGGCCGCCGAACGGGATGCGCCAGATGTTGCGAGTGGGCACACCGATGAGGCTGCGCATCACCAGGAACATGCCCAGGATCGAGGCACCGATGGTGGCGAGCATCGTCGCGATGCCGATGCGACGGTTGCGGGTGAACGTGACCCAGAGGCCCAACGGCAGGATGACGAGCAGCACGTCCTCCTTGACCAACAGGCTGAGCACGACGAACACCCAGTACAGCCGCCATTTGCGTTCGAGAGCCCCGTAGATGGCCATGCCGGCCAGGAACGGCAGGAACGAATCGGGATGGAAGTTCTCGCGGTTCGTGTAGGCGATGGCCGGATGCAGCAGGTAGGCAACCGCGAGCGCGAACGCCATGCCTTCGCGTTGCAGCCGGGCCCGGGCGTACAGGAACACGGGCAACGCCCCGAGACCGAGCATCAGGCTCTGCGAGAAGAACAGCACCCCCGCCGATGGCCACAGCCAGTAGAAGGGCACCAGGAAGACGAGGATGAACGACGCATGGTCGCCCATCAGGTTGCGGCCCATCAGGGTGACGAACGGCGCGTCGAACCGCGACATCAACCAGATGCCCTGGTCGTACAGACCCGAGTCGTACGCCGAGGTGCCGAGCCCGTGGTGGTAGTCGAGCGACACCCACGTGAAGTACCAGACGTAACCGACGACGGCAGCCGCCAGCAGGGCCTGCCACACGGTGATGCGGCGCAACCTCTCCGTGACTCGCTCCGCCAGGTGCACGCCCCCAGTCTGGCGCATGTCGCGGCTAACATCGCGACGTGCTGGTCCGAGTGTTGTTGGCGTCGCAGCACGGGTTCGCGAGTGTGCAACCGGTGCTCGCCGAACTCGACGAGGCCCGGCGCGCCCTGCGGCCGAGTGGCCTCGACGTGTCGGCGGGATTGCTGGGCCGTCCGCGCGACCTCGACGCAGCAACGACGTTCGCCGCCACGCTGGGCTTGCCGCTCGATGTGCTCGCTCCCAGCGGCGAGGGGTTCGGCGCCGCGCTGCTGGAGGGGTTCCGTGCTGCGCTCGACGACGGCGCCGACGTGATGGTGTCGCTCGACGCCGACGGACAGCACGACGCTCGGCAGATCCCTGATCTGGTGCGCAGCCACCTCGCCCACGGGAGTGGACTCACCATCGGTTCCCGCTGGACCCGTGGTGGCTCCTCCCCCGGCACCGGCCCGGCACGCACCCTGCTGAGCCGCACCGGCAACACCCTGGTGAAGGCGTTCACGGGCGCACGCGGGGTGAGCGACAGCACCACGTCGTTCCGGGTGTACAGCCGCGATGTCGCCCAGTTGCTGCTCGACGAGAAACTGCCCGAGGAGACCTACGGGTTCTTCAGCGCGATGGTGGCCGTCATCCAGGCACACGGCTTCGCGGTCGACGAGGTGCCCATCACGTTCCGTCCGCGCCACCTCGGCGCCGACCACCTGGTGCAGCACGACCTGCGCGAGTTCGCCACGAGTCTGCCGACGGTGCGTCGCCACGTGCGCGACATCCGCCGCGACATGCGCAGCAACCAGGCGCTGTGGGCGCAACGCAACCCGCGGCTCCGGGCCCAGTCGGCCGACGGCGGTTCGCAGTTCGGCGCCACTGAAGAGCTGGCAACGCTGAGCGGGGCGACGAACTTCCTCACGTGGATCAGCGAGGAGATCGAGCCGCACCTGGGACACACGGTGCTGGAGGTGGGCGCCGGCGTGGGCGCCATCGCGGCCAAGCTGGCCGAGGCCGGTCACGACGTACTGGCCATCGAGCCGGCTGCGAACGTGTTCCCCGAGCTCGAGCGGCGCACCGCAGGCACGCCCGGAGTGACGGCTCGTGCGGTGACCTCGCAGGAGCTCTTGGCCGACGGCGCTGCTGCGTCGTTCGACTCCGTCGTGTACGTCAGCGTGCTCGAACACATTCGCGACGACATCGGCGAGCTTCGCACGGCGTACGAGCTGGTGCGGCCGGGCGGCACGGTTGCGTTGTTCGTCCCTGCCATGCCATCGCTGTACGGCAGCCTCGACTTCAAGTCGGGCCACTATCGTCGCTACGACCGGGCACTGCTCACCCAGGTCGTCGAGGCCGCAGGCCTGGAGGTGGAGAAGGTGGAGTACCTCGACCTGGCCGGCGTGGTGCCCTACTTCCTGATGTACCGCCTGCTCGATGTGCCGACACTCGACACCGGGTCGTCGCAGGTGTACGACCGGCTCATCGTGCCGGTCAGCCGTTTCCTAGCAGCTCGTGCCGGATCGCCAGCTGTCGGCAAGAATCTCGTTGCGGTTGCTCGTCGACCGCCGGCGACGTGCCCACCCGCTTGAGCACCACCACGTTGTCGTCCTCGAACACGGCCTCGAACGGGCCGCCGTCGACGCGCATGTTCTGGTAGATCAGCAGGTTGTTGGTGCCGATCTGGGTCTTGTCGAGCACCACGTAGTCCACCGTGGTGGGGTTCGGCAGATGTGCACAGTCGTCGTTGCCCCAGACGGCCGCCCAGAACGGGTTCGGCCAGTCGTAGATCTCGCGCCGATGCGCGAGGTGCGGCAACAGCTGATAGGTGGCGGTGACCGAGGCGTTGTCGGGCACGTGGGTGAGCGCCTCGCGCAACGATTCGTGGCGAGGGTTCGGTCGGCTCCACACCGCATGGTCGCGTTCGTTCAACGGTGAGGGCGACCAGGCGGCGTTGGTGACGTAGGCGCAGCCGAGCAGCCACAGCGGCAGCAGTAGCCGAGCGATACGGAACCGCCAGAACACGTACGCGCCCTGGATGGACGCGATGAAGATGGGGGCGATCATCACCGACGTGTACTGGTAGCGGATCATCCGCGCGTAGGGGCTCAGTCCGATGACGCTGGCCACCATCTGCGGCAACGCCATCAACAACCCGAGCGGATTGGCGAGGTAGGTCCAGCCGACGGGCCACGACAACTGCCGGTAGAACTCGAGTCGGTCGGGCTGGGTGGCGTCGTGCCACACCCGACTGGGGTGTCGCAGCATCGTGCCGACGATCTCCGGCGTCGACGAGCCGTAGTTGCCGTAGAAGTACGTGATGTAGAACGGCTCCCGGCCGTCGTTGAAGAACGGCAGCACGAGCTTGGTGGCCACCACGTACCAGGCGGCACCGAGCGCCATGGTGGCGAACGCCATCTTCCGCACGCGACGAATGTCGGGTGCCTTGCGCAGCACGATCAGCAGCACCACGCCCATCATCATCACGGCGAGCGCGGTGTCCTCACGGGTGGACAGCGCGATGAGCACCATCGCGAAGAACCAGTTCCACCGTTCCCGCATCGCGAACCACCACGCGTAGAGGAACGGCGTGATGACCAGCGCCTCGGGGTGGAACATGGCCCAGCTGATCCACTGCAGCGGGGCGTACATGAGGAACACCACTGCGAACACGAGGCCCATCCACTCGTTGCGGAACTTGTCGCGGGCGATGAGATAGACCGGTGCCGCGCCGAGGCCGAGCACGCAGGCCTGGACCACGTAGAGGAACGACGCGCCGGCACCGAGCCAGTAGAACGGCGCGAACGCGAACGCGATGAGGTTGACGTGGTGCCCCCAGAACTGCAGGCCGCGCACCGACATGAAACCGCCACCGTCGCGCGAGACGAGCCAGAAACCCTGGTCGTAGATGCCCATGTCGTACGACCACGTACCGAAGTTGCGATGGTTCTGCACGCCCAGCGAGCCGAACAGCACGGCGAAAACGACGATGCCCAGCAACGTCAGCCACGCCGCAGGATGCATGGTGGCGACCTGCGTGAGGAAGCGATCGCGCCAGTCGCGCAGACGGTTCACGATGTCGCAGTCTTCCGCATGGACGACGCGGCCCGGTGTCAGGCGGCGCGCAGCACGGGAACGAGCGCAGCGAGCACACCGTTCACGAAACGACCGGAGTCGTCGGTGCTGAACCGCTTGGCGAGCTCGACAGCTTCGTCGAGCACGACCGCCACGGGCACGTCGGGACGTCCGAGCAGCTCGAAGGCACCGACACGCAACACGTTGCGGTCGATGGCCGGCATGCGCTGCAGAGTCCAGCCCTTCGCATGTGCCGCGATGGCCTCGTCGAGGCGTGCCTGGTTGTACTCGACGCCCTGCACCAGTTCGACGGTGAGCGCGTCGGCCGGCGAGATCTGCGCAGCGAGCACGTCGCTGGGCGCGATGCCCTTGGTCTCGGCTTCGTACAGCAGGATGAGCGCCCGTTCACGGGCGTCGGTGCGCTCGTCGTCGGCCGGTCTCCCTGGGCGGGACTCTCGGCGCGCCATGGGTCAGACCCGCGTGATGTAGTCGCCGGACCGGGTGTCGACCTTCACCTTGTCGCCGATGTTGACGAACAGCGGCACCTGGATGACCTTGCCGGTCTCGAGCGTGGCGGGCTTGCGAGCACCGCTGACACGGTCGCCCTGGATGCCCGGCTCGGTCTCGGTGATGGTGAGCTCGACGGAAGCCGGGATCTCGACCGTGACGATGTCGCCGTTGTAGAAGGCGATGATGGCCACCGAGTTCTCGACCATGTAGTCGGCGGCGTCGCCGAGAGCGACGGGCGACACGTGCTGCTGGTCGTAGCTCTCGAGGTCCATGAACACGTACTCGTCGCCGTCGCGGTACAGGAACTGCATGTCCTTGCGCTCGAGGATGGCCTGCTCCACACGGATGCCCGCGTTGAACGTACGGTCGATGACGGCGCCGGTGCGCAGGTTGCGGATCTTCGACCGCACGAACGCGCCACCCTTGCCGGGCTTGACGTGCTGGAACTCGACGACCTGGAACAGGACGCCGTCGAGCTCGAGCGTGATGCCGTTCTTCAGGTCGTTGGTGGTGATGGCGGGCACGGAGAATCCTTCGGAGATGACGTGAGGACGCGGCATCCGTCGCTGGTGACGACCACCAGATCTTCGACACGGACGCCGCCGAAACCTTCACGATAGACGCCCGGCTCCACGGTCACTACGTCCCCGACCTGCAAAATGGCGTCGCCGGCACGGTTCACGAAGGGGTCCTCGTGGATGAGCAGGCCGACACCGTGACCGGTGCCGTGCGTGAACCAGTCGCCGTATCCGGCATCGGTGATGATGCCGCGGCACACGCCGTCGAGCTCCTGCACGCGCATCCCGGGGCGCACGGCGGCCACGCCCGCCTGTTGCGCGGTGAGCACGAGGTGGTACAGCTCGTCCTGCAACGGGGTGGGCTCCCCCACCACGAAGGTGCGGGTCATGTCGCTGTGGTACCCGTCGACCAGCGCGCCGACGTCGATGATGACGGTGTGCCCGTGTTCGATGACCGTGTCGGTGGGGCGATGGTGTGGCAGTGCAGCGTTGCGCGGACCGGTGGCGACGATGGTGTCGTAGCTGGGTCCGCTGGCGCCCAGTTCGCGCATCCGCAGCTCGAGGCGGTTGCGCACCTGCGCCTCGGTGAGCCCGTCGACCAGCGAGGGCGCCACCTCGGCAAGGGCCTGGTCAGCGATGCGGCAGGCCCGGGCCATGGCCTCGATCTCGTCGGGATCCTTCACCCGGCGTTCCGCCTCCACCACGCCCGTGGTGGGCACCAGCTCGGCGGCGACCGCTGCCCGGTACTGCGTGTGCTGGTGGAAGGTGACGTGCGTGGACTCGAACGCCACGGTCGAGTACGCAGCACAGGCCTGCGCGACCAGCTCGAGGCACGCGCCACCCGTGGCGCCGACGGCAACGTCGCCCTGCACCCCGGCTGCCGCCATCTGCTGCGCCGCCTGCACGCCGTACCGCCCGTCGGTGACGAGTGTGATCGTGTCGGAACCGAGCACCACCCACCCGTTCGAGCCGGTGAAACCGGTGAGCCACCGGATGTTGGTGAGGTCGGTGACGAGCAGCGCGTCGGCGCCCGCCATGCGCGCCCGTACGCGGTCGACCCGGTGGGCGCGGCTCATGCCGATGCCAACCGCTCGGCAACGGCCTCCACGGCGAGGACGTAGCCGTGCATGCCGAGCCCCATGATGGAGCCGGTGGCCACGGGCGCGACCACGCTGGTGTGCCGCCATGGCTCGCGTGCATTCGGGTTCGAGATGTGCACCTCGATCACCGGTCCGGCGAACGCGGCGAGCGCGTCGTGCAACGACCAGGCGTAGTGCGTGAACGCGCCCGGGTTGATGATGATGGCCGCCGCCACACCGCGGGCGGCGTGGATGGCGTCGACCAACTCGCCCTCGTGGTTGGTCTGGAACGCCTGCACGGTGTGCGAGTGGCGGGCCGCCGCCTCGACCACGGCCGCTTCGTAGTCGGCCAGCGTGGCACTGCCGTAGATGTGCGGCTCGCGCTGCCCGAGCAGGTTCAGGTTGGGTCCGTGGAGAAGCGCGATGGTGGCCACGGGCCTATCGTGCCACGCGGGCCGCCCACGTCGGTCGATCGATTGCGTACACGACGTGCCGCTCCCCCGCCCACCCGGGTGTCATCGGATGGTCGAACGATCGCTCGGGTCGCAGCGTGAGTCCGATCTTCTCCATCACCCGCCGCGACTTGGCATTGCGTTCGGTGGTGAAGCTCACGACCTCGTCGTTCGGCAGTAGGACCTCACGAAACGCCAGGTCGAGCACTGCGGATGCACCCTCGGGGGCGAAGCCGTGCCCCCAGTGCGCGGCCGCCAACCGCCAACCGATCTCCACGCACGGTGTGAGGCCGTCGACGTGCCAGGTGGGCGTCGACAGCCCGATGAACCCGATGAACTGGTGCGTGTCGAGTCGTTCGGTGGCCCACAGCCCCCACCCGCGTTGACGCAGCAGTTCGCTGTGGCGATCGGCCATCGCATCGCTCTGTTCACCGGTGAGCGTGCTGGGGAACCACTCCATCACCACCGGGTCGTGGTTGAGCGCGGCGAACGGCACCTTGTCGTCCTCGCGCCACTGGCGCAGGAGCAGACGTTCGGTGCGGATCTCCATGGTCACCCCATGGCGTGCAACGCGTCGAGTGCGAGCGCCGGGTCGACGCCGGGCACGACCTCCACACCTGCGGGACCGTCGAGCACGAACGTGAGCCCGTCGGAGAGCACCTTCTTGTCCCGACCCATCAGCGTGACGAGGTCGTCGGGCGACAGCCCGGACGGCAGCGACGTACCCAACTCGTACGAGCCGCCCACGACGTCGAGGTGCTGTTGCACACGGCGGGCGTCGATGCGACCCATGCGGTGCGCCAACTGAGCCGCATAGACGAGGCCCACGGCCACCGCCTCACCGTGCGCCAGCGCATGGTCGGTGGCGATCTCGAGTGCGTGTGCCAGCGTGTGGCCGTAGTTGAGCAGCGCTCTGCGGCCGCCCTCGCGCTCGTCGGAGGCGACGATGTCGGCCTTGATCTGCACACAGCGGGCGATGCGTTCGACCTCGCTCATCGCCAGCAGGTCGTCACCGGTGAGGAAGTGGTACTTGGCCATCTCACCGCGACCACACCGCACCTCGCGGGGCGGCAGGGTGGCCAGCGCGTCGAGGTCGCACACCACACCGCTGGGCTGCCAGTACGCACCGACGAGGTTCTTGCCCTCGGGGATGTTGACACCGGTCTTGCCACCGATGGCCGCGTCGACCATGCCGACCAGCGATGTGCTGACGTGCACCACGGGGATGCCGCGGTGCCACGACGCCGCCGCGAACCCGGCGACGTCGGTGACCATGCCGCCGCCGACCCCGATGACCACGTCGTGCCGGGTGAGGCCCATGCGGGCGAACCCCCGCGAGAGCTGTTCGATGGTGGCGAGCGACTTGTGATCTTCGCCGTCGCCGATGACGAATCGCTCGTACGGGATGCCCGGATCGACCTCGAAGGGAATGCCGTCCTGCGTGACCACGGCGGCTCGTCGCGCCGTGGCGGGCAGCAACGCCGGCAACTCGGAGCGCGCGCCGTGACCGACCAGCACGTCGTAGCTGCGGTCGCCGAGCGGCACCTGCACGGTGATCATCGCAGCACCGCCTCGACCACCTCGCCGACCGTGCGGGTGTCGACCAGCACGATGGCGTCGGCCACCTCGCGGTACAGGGCCTCACGTTCCTCGAACATGCGCTGCAACGTACCGGCTGGATCGGCGTCGAGCAGCGGACGGTGGCCGCCGCTCTTCACCCGTTCGACCAACGTGGACGGATCGGCGCACAACCACACGACCCGAGCGCCGGACTCCTTCAGCAACGCCCGGTTGGTGGGGCTGAGCACCACCCCGCCGGCCGCGGCGATGATGCTCGGTGTGTCGCTGGCCAGCGCCTCGCGCAGCACGTCGGTCTCGAGTGCCCGGAACGCCGGCTCGCCATCGGTGGCGAAGATCTCGCGGACGGTACGACCCGTGCGCGCCTCGATGACGGCGTCGCTGTCGAGGACCGGACGGCCGAGGCGATCGCCGAGCACACGGGCCACGGTGGTCTTCCCGGTGCCCATCATGCCCACGAGCACCAGGTGCTGGGACGACGTGACCATGGCCTAGGGCAGGGTCTCGCGGAACGACTCGGCGTTGCGCACGAACTCGGCGACGCTGTCGCCGCCGAACTTGCGCTGGGCCTCGGCGGCGAGCACCAGCGCCACCATCGTCTCGGCCACCACACCCATCGCCGGCACGGCGGTGACGTCGGTGCGCTCCTTGAAGCTCACCGTCTCCTCCTTGGTGACCACGTCGACCGTCTTCAGGGTGGGCCGATTGAGCGTGGCCAGCGGCTTCATCGCCGCACGAACCACCAGCAGCTCACCGGTGGTGATGCCGCCCTCGGTGCCGCCGGCGAGGCTGCTCTCGCGGCGGTAGTCGCCCTTGGCCGCATCCCACGAGATGGCGTCGTGCGCGACACTGCCGCGACGACCCGCCACGTTGAACGCATCGCCGATCTCCACGCCCTTCACGGCCTGGATGCTCATGATGGCCTGCGCCAGCGCCGCGTCGATCTTGCGGTCCCAGTGCACGTGGCTGCCGAGGCCGACGGGCACCCCGTAGGCCAACACCTCGGCGACGCCGCCGAGCGAGTCGCCGTCCTTGGCGCACGCCTTGATCTCCTCGATCATCGCGTCGCCGGCGGCCTGGTCGAAGCAGCGCACCTCGCTGGCGTCGACCGCGGCGAGGTCGGCCGGGGTGGGACGGGCGCCGGTGGTGGCGCGCACCGACCCCATCTGGACGATGTGCGACAGGATGTCGACACCGAGCAACGACAGCAGCTTCTTCGCCACGGCACCGGCAGCCACGCGCGCTGCTGTCTCGCGGGCGCTGGCCCGCTCGAGCACGTCGCGAGCATCGGTGAAGCCGTACTTCTGCATGCCCACGAGGTCGGCGTGTCCGGGGCGCACCTGGGTGAGCGGATCCTTCGTGGCGCCGGGAGCCGGCGACATCTCCTCGTGCCACTTGTCGCTGCGGAACCACTCGCTGTTCTTGATCTCGATGGCGAGCGGCGAACCCAGGGTGCGGCCATGGCGTACACCGCCGACCAGGGTGAGTTCGTCCTGCTCGAACCGCTGGCGGGGGCCGCGGCCATAGCCGAGACGACGACGGGCCATTTCGGCCTGGATCTCCTCGACCGTGATCTCGAGACCGGCCGGCAGCCCCTCGAGGATGACGACGAGGGCCTGGCCATGGGATTCGCCAGCGGTGAGGTAACGCAGCATTCGGGCAAGGCTACTGGCGACGTGCGGCGAGCGCCTGCTCTGCCGCGGCCGCCATGACCGTCACGTCGGGCAGGTGCCCGTGCCAGAGTTGTTGCTGGAGCGCCGCCTGGTGCAGCAGCATGCCCAGTCCGTCGACGGTGGTCGCTCCCGCGGCGCGCGCTGCCTGCACCAGTGCGGTGTCGCGGGGGTGGTACACGATGTCGGCCACCACCTGGCCGGCGCGCAGCAACGACGGGTCGCACGGCAACTCGTCGCCGCCCATGCCCACCGACGTGGCGTTGACCACCAGGTCGGCGTCGCGCACCGCAGGTGGGGCGGCCACGGTGCCGACGTCACC
>SXKB01000349.1 GCA_005778215.1 Actinomycetota bacterium
CGACCGTGCCTACGCCGACGACGGCACGTTGGTGCCCCGCACGCAGCCTGGCGCGCTGCTCACCGAGCCCGACGACGCGGCCGCCCAGGCCCTGCGCCTGGCCGAGTCGGGCGTGCAGAGCATCTGCGTGCACAGCGACACGCCCGGCGCCCCCGACCTGCTGGTCGCAGTGGTCGAAGCACTCGGCGCCGCAGGCTGGGAGCCCCGGGCCTTCGTGTTGTGAAGCTGCTGCCGTACGGTCCGCGAGCCGTGCTCGTGGAGTTCGACCATCTCGAGCAGGTGATGGCCGCGGCCACCTTGTGGCGGGCCGCGACGATGCCTGGTGTGATCGATGTCGTGCCCGCAGCACGCACGGTGCTGGTGCAGCACGACGGCACGCTCGACGTGGCGATGCTGCGAGCACCCGACGACCACGCGCCCCTCCCGGAGGGCGAGCTCGTGCACGTCCCCGTGCGGTACGACGGCGAGGACCTCGCAGCGGTGGCGCGCACGTGCCACCTGTCCCTCGACGAAGTGATCGCTCGACACAGCGATGCCGAGTACACCGTGGCGTTCTGCGGGTTCATGCCCGGCTTCAGCTACCTGGTGGGCCTCGACGCGCGCCTCGTGCTGCCTCGGCGTCACACGCCGCGTACCCGCGTGCCTGCGGGTGCCGTGGCCATCGCCAGCACGTTCACGGCCGTGTACCCGGGCACCAGCCCCGGCGGGTGGCACCTGCTGGGCACCACCGACCTGGCGATGTGGGACGCCACTCGCGACGTGCCCGCGACGTTGCCGCCCGGCACCCGAGTGCGGTTCGTGCCGCGATGATCCGCGTCACGTCGTGGGGCATCGCCGGCGGAGTGGTCGACGGTGGGATGCCGGGTCGAGCCTGGTTGGGCGCATCGCGAGGGGGAGCGGTCGACACCGCGTCGCTCGCGCTCGCCAACCGCCTGGTCGGCAATGCCGAGCACGCTGCGGCATTCGAGTCGTCGGGTGGTCTGACGTTCACCGTCGACACACCCGCGATGGTGGCACTCACCGGCGCCGTGGCCGAGGTGGTGGGGGCCGGTGGCCCGCCGATCGGATGGGGCAGCCCGGTCGTGTTGCCGACGGGCGCCACGCTGCGCATCGCCCGGCTCCTCGACGGCGCTCGCACCTACCTGGCGGTGCGCGGCGGTCTGGTCGGCACTGCGGACCACTGGTCGACAGGCGAGGATCCCGGCACACCGGCGGCCGAGCACGCTGCACCCCGGCGTCCTCCCGCCACCGAGGTCACGGTGTGGCCCGGTCCGCGAGTCGACTGGTTCTCCGCCGAAGCATGGGCGCAGCTGTGCTCGGCGACGTTCACCGTGACGGTCACCAGTCGGGTAGGCGCTCGACTGGCAGGACCGAGACTCGATCGTGTGTGCCACGACGAACTCCCGTCGGAGGGAATGGTGGAGGGCGCGGTGCAGGTGCCGCCCGACGGCAACCCGATCGTGTTCCTGGCCGACCATCCCACCACCGGCGGGTACCCGGTGATCGCAGTGGTCGACGCCGCCGACATCCCGCACCTCGCGCAAGCGGCACCCGGCACGACGATCCGCTTTCGTTCCTCCTCGCCTCGACGCGAAACCTGAGATACGGTGCGCGCATGGAGCGGCGCATCTACGGACTCGAGAACGAGTACGGGGTCACCTGCACGCTCCGCGGCCAACGTCGCCTCAGCCCCGACGAGGTGGCGCGCTACCTGTTCCGCAAGGTGGTGAGCTGGGGTCGCAGCAGCAACGTGTTCCTGCAGAACGGTGCACGGCTGTACCTCGACGTCGGCTCGCACCCCGAGTACGCCACACCCGAGTGCGACAGCCTGTACGACCTGGTGGTGCACGACAAGGCGGGGGAGCGCATCCTCGAAGGACTGCTCCAGTCGGCCGAGCAACGGCTGCGCGAAGAGGGCATCCGCGGCACCATCTACCTGTTCAAGAACAACACCGACAGCGCCGGCAACAGCTACGGCTGCCACGAGAACTACCTCACCAGCCGCACCGACGACCTGGGCCACTACGCCGAGGTGCTCATCCCGTTCCTCGTCAGCCGCCAGATCTACACCGGCTCGGGAAAGGTGCTGCAGACCGCACGCGGCGCGATGTTCTCGATGGCGCAACGCGCCGAGCACATCTGGGAGGGCGTGAGCAGCGCCACCACGCGCAGCCGGCCCATCATCAACACCCGTGACGAACCCCACGCGGATGCCGAGCGGTATCGCCGCTTGCACGTCATCGTCGGCGACAGCAACATGAGCGAGTACACCACGTTCGTGAAGGTGGGCGCCGCGGCCTGCATGCTGCGGATGCTGGAGGACCCGTCGGTGGTGCTGCGCGACATGACCTTGGAGAATCCCATCCGGGCCATCCGCGACATCAGCCACGACATGACCTGTCGGCGCAAGGTGCGCCTCGCGAACGGGCGCGAGGTCAGCGCGCTCGACATCCAGCGCGAGTACCTCGACCGTGCGCTCCGCTACGCCGACACGAAGGGCTTCCCGCCGCTCGAGCAGAAGGCGCTCGAGATGTGGGAGCACTGCATCAGCACCATCGAGAACGACCCGCTGAAGCTCGACCGTGAAGTCGACTGGGTCATCAAGTACCGGCTCATCGAGGCGTTCCGCGCCCGGCATGACCTGCCGCTCGGCGACCCCCGTGTGCAGTTGCTCGACCTGCAGTACCACGACATCAGCCGCGACCGCAGCCCGTTCTACAAGCTGCAGGACCGCGGCATGATCGAGCGGATGTGTCTCGACGCCGACATCGAGGCCGCGGTCGACACGCCGCCGCAGACCACCCGCGCCCGCCTGCGCGGCGAGTTCATCAAGCGGGCGAAGGAACGCAAGCGTGACTACACGGTCGACTGGGTGCACCTGAAGCTGAACGACCAGGCGCAGCGCACCGTGCTGTGCAAGGACCCGTTCCGCAGCCGCGACGAGCGGGTGGAGAAGCTCATCGCCTCACTGTGACCCTGCCGTGGTGGGACAGTGTCCACCGGGTAGCGTGATGCTCGATGTCCGACCTGTTGCTCGACGAAGCATCCGACCCGCAGCCGCCGGAACCCGTCGCGACGAAGAAGAAGGCCAACGCGTGGGCCGAGTGGATCATCGTCATCATCGTCGCGGTCACGGCTGCGTTGATGGTCCGTGCGTTCGTGCTCCAGCAGTTCGCCGTGTCGGGTCACTCGATGGACACCACGCTGCACGACGGTGACCGCGTGCTCGTGAACAAGCTCAGCTACCGCCTGCACGACCCCAACCGGGGCGACGTGGTGGTGCTGAAGACCATCGAGGGCGCCGGCGAGCGCGACCTCATCAAGCGCGTCGTCGCGCTGCCGGGCGAGACCGTCGAGTACCGCAGCTGTGTGCTCTACGTCGACGGGCGAGAGCTCATCGAGCCGTACCTCGACCCCACGGTGGTCACACCCACGTCGTGCGGCGGTGATCAGCCGAAGCTCACCGTGCCGGCCGAGACCGTGTTCGTGCTGGGCGACAACCGTGGTGGTTCGAAGGACAGCCGCGACATCGGCCCCGTCGCGTACGCCGACCTGCTCGGCCGGGCGTTCGTCATCATCTGGCCCAGCAAGGACTGGTCCTGGTTGTAGTCACTGCACCGGGCGAGGCGCACCCAGCGTGACCCGGTAGGCATCCATCATCCGATCTGGATGGTCGCTGTACAGCCCGTCGATGCCCATCCAGAACGTGCGCTGCAGCAGGTGCTCCTCCTGGATGCCCCACGAGAATGCGATGCGTTCGAACCGGTGGAACAAGGTGACGAGACCGCCGTTCCAGTCGGTGTGGTACATGTTCACGGCGTCGATGCCCTCGTTGGCCAGCGTGGCGGCGCGCCGTTCCGGCCCCTCCTTGATCTTGGCCAACCGTGTGCTGTCGACGAGGCGCGCCCCTTGGCCACGCAGCGGCAACAGGGACTGGTACTGCGGGGCGCAGAGCCACAACCGGGGGAGCAGCGCGGGTGCCGCTTCACGCACGACGTCGATGACACGCTGGCCCGCTGCCGCGTCCTTCAGGTCGAGCGAGAGGTGGTAGGCCGAGCCGCACCGGTCGAGCAGGTCCGCCAACTCCGGCACGTGCGCCGGGAGTTGGTCGCGGCGCACCTCGCCGATCGGTTGCGAGCGGCCGAACCTCCGGCGCACCACGCCGTCGTGGTCGAGCACGGCCACGCCGTCGGCGGTGATCCACACGTCGCTCTCCAGCCCGTTGGCGCCCAGCTTCAGTGCCAGCTGGAAGGCCTCGATGGTGTTCTCGGGGGCATAGGCACGTGCGCCGCGGTGGGCGAAGGCGACCGGGTCGTCGAGCAGCGACGGAAGGCGTTGTTGCACGTCCGGATGATGCCACGCTGACGCGGCGCAACGGCAGATCCAGTCCTAGACTCGCCCACGTGTTCAATCTCCAGGGCAGCGAGATCATCTTTCTCCTGCTCATCGCACTCGTCGTCCTCGGTCCTGAGAAGCTTCCCGATGCCATCCGGAAGTTCGGCCGTGCGTATGCGGAGTTCAAGAAGATGGCGAACGGGTTCCAGGGCGAGCTGAAGCAGGCGCTCGACGAGCCGATGCGCGAGCTGAAGGACACCGCCGACGCGATGCGCAACGCCGTGAACTTCACCGACGATGCCGCCACGTCGCCGGCGGCGACGGCCACCGACCCCACGCTCCCGGTCACGCCTGCGGCGCCGCCCAAGCGGCCGCAAGGCCTCAACTTCGGCTCGGCCAACCCACGACGCGGCCAGCCGGCCGACGACACCGTGGTCGCGGGCGAACCGCCGGCACCCGCTGCGGAGGCGCCGAAGCCGGGCGGTCTGAACTTCGGCGCCACGGCGCGCCGTGAACGACCGGCCCGCGACCCGCTGGCCGCCGCTGCCGCCGACGCGTCTGCCGAGGCGAGCAGCGACACCCCCGCCGTCGAGCCCACCCCGGTGGCCGCCGACGAGGACGTGGCCGGATGAAGCTGCCCTTCACCGACCGCGAGGAGAAGACGAAGGTCAGCGGTCCCGACGACCGGATGACGCTCACCGAGCACCTCGCCGAGTTGCGCGCCCGCATCATCCGTTCGCTGCTGGCCATCGTGCTCGGCGTCATCGTGCTGCTGGCCATGTACGACCAGGTGCTCGCCTTCCTGCGCCGCCCGTACGACGAGCTGTGCGTGCAGAAGCCCGAACTGGTGGGCGAGTGCAGCCTGCAGTTCCTGGGCCCGCTCGAGGGGTTCACCACGCGGCTCACCATCTGCACCTACGGCGGCATCATCCTGGCCCTCCCCGTCATCCTCTGGCAGGTCTGGCGTTTCGTGGTGCCCGCACTGCACGCCAACGAGAAGCGCTACGCAGTGCCCTTCGTGCTGTCGTCGGTGCTGCTGTTCGCGCTCGGTGGTCTGGTGGCCTGGTTCACGCTCACCCCGGCACTCGACTTCCTGATCTCGTGGTCGGGCGAGGGTGTGGAGGCCAACTTCCAGGTCAGCAAGTACGTGAACCTGGTGGGCGTCATGATCGCGGCGTTCGGCGTCACGTTCGAGTTCCCCGTGCTGCTGGTCTTCCTGCAACTGGTGGGCGTGCTCACCCCGCAGACGCTCGTGAAGCAGTGGCGTATCGCCGTCGTGGTGATCTTCGCCCTCGCCGCCGTCATCACGCCCAGCGGCGATCCGTACAGCATGCTCGCCCTGGCCCTGCCGATGGTGCTGTTCTACATCATCTCCATCTTCATCGGTCTCGTGTTCCAGAAGCGCAAACTGGCGAAAGAAGCAGCAGAGGCCGCCGCCGGCTGACATTCTGTGAGCGTGCGTCCCGACCGGGCAGAGCTCATCGCCCACTACACGTTCCCGCTCGACGGTTTCCAACTCCGTTCGCTCGACGCACTCGACGACGGTGAATCGGTGCTGGTGGCCGCGCCCACTGGCAGCGGCAAGACGGTGGTGGCCGAGTACGCCATCGATGCCGCAGTCGCCGACGGCAAGCGAGCGTTCTACACAGCACCCATCAAGGCGCTCTCGAACCAGAAGTACCACGACCTGGTCGAGCGACTCGGCTACGACCAGGTGGGTCTGCTCACCGGCGACAACAGCATCAACGGCGACGCGCCCGTCGTGGTGATGACCACCGAGGTCCTGCGCAACATGGTCTACGCGCGCTCCCGCTCGCTCGACGACCTGGGCTGGGTGGTGCTCGACGAGGTGCACTTCCTGCAGGACACCTATCGCGGACCCGTGTGGGAAGAGGTGATCATCCATCTGCCGCACCACGTGCGCCTGGTGTGCCTGTCGGCCACCGTGTCGAACGCCAACGAGCTCGCCGAGTGGATCAGCACCGTGCGTGGGCCCACCCGAGCGGTGCTCGAGGACCGCCGACCCGTGCGCTTGGAGAACCTGTACCTCATCGGTGACAAGACCCACGACCGGCTCCACCTGTTGCCCACGTTGGTGAACGGCCGTCAGAACCACGACGCCATCCGCCTCGACTCGGAAGGCGCGCGTGCCGGCAGGGGAGCGAGCGCCTCGCGCAACAGCCGCGGCGGCCGCCGCAAGCTGTTCACCCCGTCGCGGTTGGAGACCGTCGACCTGCTCGACGACAACGGCATGCTGCCGGCGATCTACTTCATCTTCAGCCGCAACCAGTGCGACGAGGCGGCGCGCGCCTGCCTTGCGGCCGGAATGCGGCTCACCACCGGCGAGGAGCGCGACCGCATCCGCGAGATCGTGGACGCCCGGCTGGGCGCGATGGAGCCCGCCGACCTGGCGGTGCTCGGCTACAGCCAGTTCCTCGCGCAGCTCGAGGCGGGCATCGCCGCCCACCACGCTGGCATGGTGCCGCCGTTCAAGGAAGTGGTGGAGGCCTGCTTCGTCGAGGGGCTGGTGAAGGTGGTGTTCGCCACCGAGACGCTGGCCGTGGGCATCAACATGCCCGCCAAGTCGGTGGTGATCGAGA
>SXKB01000350.1 GCA_005778215.1 Actinomycetota bacterium
GATCTGCGGCTGTGGCAGGGCAAGCTCGAGGACGCCGCCGAACTGGCCGAGAAGGCGCGCTCCCGCTTCAAGAAGCTCAACGATCGGTTCGGTCTCATCCAGTCGCTCGCCCCGCTGGTTCGTGCGCAGGTGGCGCTCGGCCGGTTCGCCGCATCGCAACGCAGCGCCGAGGAACTGGCCGCGCTCGCCGACACCAGCCATCAGGGGCCGTATCCGCTGCTGGCCGTGGGTGGCGCCGCAATGCACCGCGGCAACGGCACGGTGGCACTGTCCATGGCCGATCGCGCCATCGCCGAGATGCGCCGCAACGGCGCGAACGTCACCGAACCCTCGGTGCTGCGCGCCGCCGCGCTGTTGCAGGGCGGCGATGTGGAGACGGCGCTCGCCACCATCGAACCGGTCGTCGAGACGGCGGCGAACCAGCCGTTCGCGTTGTCGGTGGCTGCGCTGGTGCACGCCGCCGCCGGCGAACCGAAGACGGCTGTGCACCACGCCGACGCCGTGGCGCACCTGCGCGGTGCCACGTACCTCGACCAGGTGTTCGCGTACGTCGCCGCGGCAGGCGCCTATGCCCAGCTCGACGAACCGGTGCAGGCCGAGTTGTCGGCCGAGGCCGCCGTGGCGCGGGCGATGAGCGTGGGCGACGTGGTCGCCACCGCACTCGCCACGTCGATGTACCAGGCTGTCACGAGCATGCAGCATCCAGCGTTCGACGACCGCACGCAGTTGGGTGACGGCTGGGTGCGAGTGGTGCAGTTGCTCACGCCCGCCGCAGGGTGACCGCGACGGTCAGCCGGCGACGTCCTTGCGCCACGGCAGTTCCGACAGGAACTTCGCGGCGGCCGGATGCGGGTCCATCTCACGGTCGATGTGCATCGGCGTGATGTCGCGAGCCGGCGCGTGCCGGACCTGGCAGCCAGGGCACCAGTACACGAGCCGGGCATGTTCGCCGACGCGCTTCACGAGCACGGTGTCGCCACAGCGTGCGCAGCGCTGACCGTTGCGGCCGTAGACCGCCAGCCCACCCGGGATGTCGGGTTGCGTGACACGCGTGGCCGTGCTGAGGTTGGCGCGCAGCATGCGTGCGGCCGAGTGGATCACCTGCACGCAGTCGGCCGGGTGCAGCGCCTGCACCTCGGCGAACGGGCTGAGCTCGCACGCCCACAGGATCTCGCTGCGGTACACGTTGCCCACACCGCACGCGACGTGCTGGTCGAGCAGCACCTCACTGATGGGCGTGGAGGGCTCGTGGTAGTCGTAGATGCGACGCGCGCACTCCTCGAGTTCCTTCACCGGCGCGGTGCACAGGTCGGGGCCGAGGCGGCCGAAACCCGGATGGCGGTGCATGTCGAACTCGCGGTACGTCTCCACCTCGGGGGCGTTGAAACACACGGCCACCCAGTCGGCCACCTCGATGGCGACACGCATCTGGCTGTCGGGCTTCCGCCACCGCTCGCCGTTGCGATACAGGTGCCACGACCCGGTCATGCGCATGTGCGTGTGCAGCACGAGGCCGTCGTCCCAGATCACCTCGAGGTGCTTGCCGTGACTTTCGACCAGTTCGATGACGCGTCCGAGCTTGGGCTTCGGCCCGTACAGTCGAGGTGCGTCGAAACGCAGCACGGGCTTGCCCACCAGCGCGGTCCGCAGTGCTGCGGCCGTTCGATGAATCGTGTCGCCCTCAGGCATTGCTGCACAGCGTAAACGCTGTGCTCGCGCGGGCGCGCGATACCCGTGACACGCGCTCGGTAGCGTGCAGGAGGTGACCGACGAACCCACCGCCGACACCACGACCGTGGCCGAACCGGAGTCCGACTTCGAGTCCGTCGAGCCGCTCGAGCCGATCTCCGACCCGGTGGGCACGGCGCGCCGCAAGCACGGCGCGGCCGGCGCGGTGTTGGCCGCCGGTCTGTTCGGGGTGGACATCGCGCTCGGCCGGAAGCCGAAGGAAGAAGTACCCGTGGTGGTCGACGCGGCGGGCGAACCCACCAACATCGACGAGGACGGCATCCGCATTCCGCTCGACGAGCACACGAGCGTGGTGGCCCCGGCCCTGCCGCCCAGCGAACCCCGAGCCCCGAAGCCACGGCGTCGCAAGGGCTAGTACGCTCGGCCTCGACGAACGGGAGGCTGTGTTGAAGAAGTTGTGCGCCGTGCTGGCCCTGGCCGTGGCCGCCGCGGGGGTGCTGCAGGCTCCCCCCACGTCGGCCGCGCCGGTGGTGCCGACCAGCCGCATCACCGACCCGAAGCTGCAGGCCGAGATCGCACAGGCCACCGGACAGGCGCAACGCATCGAAGCCGTCGGGGCACGCACGGCCCCGCCCACCGTGTCGATGGAGATCCTCACCCAGGACGTGGCGTCCACGAAGCGCCTCGTGCGCGCGTACGGCGGCACCGTCACCGGTGACCTGCCAGGTGCGCTGGTGCAGGCCGACGTGCCGCCTGCTGCGGCCGAACTCATCGCCGCCGGTCGCTCGGTGGAGTCGCTGCGCTCGCCGCTGCGCGCCGGACGCCTGCCGATGCC
>SXKB01000351.1 GCA_005778215.1 Actinomycetota bacterium
GAACACCATCGCGATGTCGCGGTCGCGTGGCGGCAACATGGTGACGTCGCGGTCGCCGATGTGCACGGTGCCGCCGTTGATGGGCTCGAGGCCGGCGAGCATGCGCAGGGTGGTGCTCTTGCCGCAGCCCGACGGGCCGACGAGGACGAGGAACTCCCCGTCGTCGATGTGCAGGTTGAGCTGGTCGACGGCGGGTCGCTGCCCTTCCTGGTAGGTGCGACTGGCGTCGGTGAACGTGACCGTGGCCATCAGGCCCTCCTGCGTTCGTGCGTGGTGTCGTCGTCGGAGAAACTCGTGTCGGCCAGCACGACCCGACCGATGTGCTCCTCGAGCATGGCGTTGGCGGCGGCGGGGAGGCCGCCATCGGTGATGAGCACCGCGGCGCGGTGCAGCGGGGCCATCGAGCTGAGCCCGGTGACACCCCACTTGGTGTGGTCGGCGAGGACCACGAGGTGTTCGGTGGCGTCGACGAACGCGCGGTTCGTCTCGGCCTCCATCAGGTTCGGGGTGGTGAAGCCGGCTCGCTCGGACATGCCGTGCACGCCCATGAACACCGAGTCGAGGTGCAGCGAGCGCAGCGCGCCGACGGCCACCGGACCGACCAGTGCATCGGACGGGGTGCGGACACCGCCGGTGAGCACCACCGTGCGGTCGTCGCGGCGTGACTGGTGCAGCACGTCGGCGACGCGCACCGAGTTGGTGACGACCGTGAGGTTGGCGATGTCGACGATGTGGTACGCCATCTGCCAGGTGGTGGTGCCGGCGGTGATGCCGATGGCCTGTCCCGGCCGCACCAGTGATGCGGCGGCGAGCGCGATGGCGTGCTTCTCGCGTGTGTTGCGCAGCGACTTGGCCTCGAAGCCCGGTTCGTCACTGGTGCGCTCGTCGCGCAGTGTGGCGCCACCGTGCACCTTGTCGACCAGACCGGCCTCGTCGAGCACCTCGAGGTCGCGGCGCACGGTCATGTCACTCACGCCCAGCAGGGTGGCGAGTTCGGTGACGCGCACGGCGCCGCGGCGGCGCACTTCGGCCACGATGACCTCGTGGCGCTGTCGGGCGAGCGCCCGCGACGCCCCGGGGTCGGCAGGTGCGGTGTCGTCGCTCATCGCCATGAAGGTTGCACGAACCGCACGCGCAAGTCAACAGAAACGAACCAAGAACGAGTCAAGTTCACACACCATCTGTGCGAATCTGGGTCATTCTGGCGATGATGTGTTCGTTTTTCGCACATCGTTCTTGACACCTGGTGAATTCCGTGAGAAGTTCTCCTCACGTTGCGCCGACGTGCAGTGTCGGCGTTTCACCACCACACACTCCAGAGGGGGAGCGATGTCCGGGAACTACGAATCATCTCCGAGCCCGTCCGAGGTCGGCTTCTCGCTGGTCTCGCGGCGCACGTTGCTCGCGGGTGCGGCTGCCGTCGGCGGTGCCGTCGTGCTGGCCGCCTGCGGCGACGACAGCGAAGGCAGCGAAGGCACCAGCGGTGGCACCGAGACCACGGCCGCCGGTGGCGGCGGTGACACCGGCGAAGTGTCGTTCGGTTCGAACTACTCCGACGAGAAGCCGAAGGCCGCGATGCAGGCCGCGCTCGACGCCACCGGTCTGTCGGTCAAGGTGAACACCGTCGACCACAACACCTACCAGGAGCAGTTCAACACCTACATCCAGCAGCCCGACGACGTGGTCTGCTGGTTCGCCGGCTACCGCATGCGTGCGTTCGCGGGCAAGGGTGTCGTCGGCGACATCTCCGACGTGTGGGAGGGCCTCGGCGACATGAGCGACGGCTTCAAGAACGCGTCCACCGGCCTCGACGGCAAGCAGTACTTCGTGCCGTTCTACTTCTACCCCTGGGCCATCCACTACCGGAGGAGCCTGTTCGAGGAGAAGGGCTACGAAGTCCCCACCACGTGGGACGACCTGCTGGCGCTCTGCGAGAAGATGAAGGCCGACGGCATCACCCCGTTCTCGGCCGCCAACGACGGTGGCTGGCCGCAGATGGGCATGTTCGACATGATCAACCTGCGTACCAACGGGTACGACTTCCACGTGTCGCTCATGGGTGGCAAGGAGAGCTGGACCGACGACAAGGTGAAGAAGGTCTTCGAGAACTGGTCCACCATCCTCGACTACTACCAGCCCGACGTGAACGGTCGCACCTGGCAGGACGCCGCCACGGCGCTCGGCAACAAGGAGACCGGCATGTACCTGCTGGGCACCTTCGTCACCAGCAACTTCGACCCGGCCACCGACCCGGCGGCACAGGAGATCATCGACGACATCGACTTCTTCGCCTTCCCCGAGATCGACCCGGCCCACGGCCAGGACGCGGTGGAGGCCCCGATCGACGGTTTCATGATGGCCAAGTCGCCGAAGAACGACGCCGGTGCCCGTGCGCTGCTCGGTGCCCTCGGTGCCGCCGCCTCGATCGACGCCTACCTCGCCGTCGACCCGTCGAGCGTGGCCGCCAACTCGGCTGCCAAGACCGACGGCTACTCGGCGCTGCAGAAGAAGTCGGCCGAACTGGTGGGCTCGGCGAAGTACATCGCCCAGTTCCTCGACCGCGACACCGACCCCGACTTCGCGGCGAAGGTCGTCGGCAAGGCCCTGCAGGACTTCCTGTCGGACCCGACCACCATCGACACGGTGCTGGCCACCGTGGAAGAGCAGAAGCAGACCTACACCTTCGAGTGATCGGTCCCTCCTGATGTCCACCGACATTGCCGAGGCGGCGCCCCCTGCGGGGCGCCGCCGTCGGTTTTCGCAACTGAGCCGCAACGACAAGCTCGTGCTGCTGGTGATGGTCGGCGTGCCGGCCTTCCTGCACATCGTGCTCGTCTGGATCCCGGCCATCCTCACCGGTGTCCTCTCCTTCATGGAGTGGGACAACGTCACGCCCATCAGCAGCGCCGAGTTCGTCGGGTTCCGCAACTACTGGCAGATCTTCACGATCTTCGACAACCAGTTGTTTCCCGCATTGTTCAACAACATGGTGCTCATCGTGTGGCTGTTCCTGTGCTCGGCCGTCGGCATCGGCCTGGCCTATCTGCTCGACAAGAACCTCAGGGGCACCCGCTTCTACCAGAGCACCTACTACTTCCCCGTCGTGCTGTCGGTGGCCGTGGTGGGGTTCATCTGGAAGAGCGTCATGTTCGGTCGCGAGACCGGCTTGCTCAACATGATCTGGCCCGGCGAGCCCATCGACTTCGTGGGTGACCAGACGAAGATCTTCGAGATCCAGTTCCCGTTCCTCGACTTCCCGCTCGGGTTGTCGCGCAACTTCGCGGCGCTGCTGCTCGCCATGGCCTGGCGGCACATCGGCTACATCATGGTGCTGTACCTCGCTGGGTTGAAGAGTTTCGACCCGTCGCTGCGCGAGGCGGCCAGCATCGACGGCTGCACCGAGTGGCAGACGTTCCGCCGGGTGGTGTTCCCCGGCCTGAAGCCCATCAACGTGGTGGTGGCCGTCATCACCGTCATCGAGGCACTGCGTGCGTACGACATCGTCGCCGCACTCAGCGAACCACGTGGCACGGAGGTGATGGGCACGCTCGTCACCAACTCGCTCACCGGTGAGGGTGGCGGTCGTGTCGGCATCGGATCGGCCTACGGCATGGTGCTGTTCCTGCTGTGCATCGGCTTCATCATCTGGTACGTCGTGAACAACTTCCGGGAGCACGAATCGTGAGCACCAACGAGGTCGGACTCAGTCGCGGTCGCAAACTCACGCTCACTGCGCTGCTCACGTTCATCGCGATCGTGTGGATCATCCCCATGGCGATGGCGCTGCTGTCGTCGTTCCGCTACTTCGAGGCCGACACGCTGCAGAACGGGCCGTTCTCGTGGCCCGAGACGCTCACGCTCGACAACTACCGCGAGGCGTGGCGTGTCGGTGAGATCCCGCGGCACTTCTGGAACACGATGTTCATCACCATCCCGGCGCTGCTGCTCATCCTGCTGCTGTCCAGCATGCTGGCGTTCGCCTGCACCCGGTTCTCGTGGAAGTTCAACGTGTTCTTCCTGGTGCTGTTCACCGCCGGCAACCTGATGCCGCAGCAGGTGATCTTCCAGCCGCTGTTCCAGATCTTCAAGAAGACGCCGTGGCCCGACTTCCTGAGCGACACCAACACCGGGTACCTGCTCGGCACCAAGGTGGCGGTCATCCTCATCCACGTCGCGTTCCAGACCGGCTTCTGCACGTTCGTGCTGTCGAACTACATGAAGACCATCCCGAAGGAGCTCGGCGAGGCAGCCATGGTCGACGGGGCGAGTGTGTGGCGCCAGTACTGGCAGATCATCCTCCCGCTCTGCCGGCCTGCGTTCGCCGCGCTGGCGACCCTCGAGTTCACCTGGCTCTACAACGACTTCTTCTGGGGCAACGTGCTCCTCCAGCAGGGCGACCAGAAGCCCATCACGTCGTCGATCTCGGTGCTCAACGGTCAGTACGCCAGCGACTACAACCTCATCGCGGCGGCATCGATGATGATCGCCTTGCCCACGTTGGCCGTCTACCTTGCGCTGCAGAAGCAGTTCATCAGCGGTCTCACGCTGGGCGCGAACAAGGGGTAGTTGCACATGATCCATCTGCGCGGCACACAGGCCGACGCCGTGATCGACGAGTCCACCGGCGCGCCCACGGTCGTGTACTGGGGTTCGCCGCTCGGCGACGTCGACGACCTCGACTCGGTGGTGCGGGCACTCGCCCGACCGGTGCAGCA
This sequence comes from Actinomycetota bacterium, assembly GCA_005778215.1. Taxonomy (GTDB): domain Bacteria; phylum Actinomycetota; class Acidimicrobiia; order Acidimicrobiales; family Ilumatobacteraceae; genus UBA668. Next base: position 4,716 of record SXKB01000351.1, read on the forward strand.
GGGCTCGCTCGACGTGGTGGCCCCCATCAGCGTGGTGCCCGAGCACGGGTCGGGGTTCCAGGGCAGGCCGGGCCTGCAGGGCTGCCGCAAGGGCGGGCGTCACTGGGCGCCGCGCTTTCGCACCCACGCGGTCGAGCACCTCGACGGCGGCGTGCGGGTGGAGGCGGTCGACACCGTGGCGCAGCTGCGGATGGTCACCACCATCACGCTCGACGACGTGCTGGCCGTGCGTGTGGCGCTCACCAACGACGGCGACTCGCGGTACCTGCTCGACGGGCTGCACCCCACGTTGCCGCTGCCGTCGTACGCATCGGAGCTGCTCACCTTCGACGGACGGTGGACGCGCGAGCTGCACCCGGTGCGGCGCGACTGGGGCAGCGGCGTGTTCCTCACCGAGAACCGCGCCGGCCGCACGTCGCACGAGCACCCTCCGCTGGTGTTCGCCGGTTCGTCCGGGTTCGGCGAGTGGCACGGCGACGTGTGGGGCGTGCACGTTGCGTGGAGCGGCAACCATCTACTGCATGCCGAGGCGATGCCCGACGGGCGTCGCTACGTGCAGGGTGGCGAACTGCTGCACCCCGGCGAGCTGTGCCTCGAACCGGGCGACACGTACACCACGCCAGTGTTGCTGGGTGTGCACGGCCAGGGCCTCACACCGGCGTCGTGGGGCTTCCACCGGTCGCTGCGCCGCAGCCCGGCGGCGCCGCGCGCACCGCGGCCGGTGCTGCTGAACACCTGGGAGGCCGTGTACTTCCATCACGACACCCCGCACCTGCAGTCGTTGGCCACCGCGGCCGCGGCGCTGGGCATCGAACGGTTCGTGCTCGACGACGGCTGGTTCGGCTCGCGCCGCGACGACACCAAGGGCCTGGGCGACTGGACCGTGTCGCCCGACGTGTACCCCGACGGCCTCACCCCGCTCATCGACCACGTGCGCGCACTGGGGATGGAGTTC
>SXKB01000352.1 GCA_005778215.1 Actinomycetota bacterium
GATCGACGTGCTCGTCGAGAGCAACAAGGAACTCGCGTTTCCCATCATCCGCGACATGGACACCTTCTGCTACGAGCGTCAGTCGGCCGGCTCGATGGAAGTGGGCTCGTACGCCCACCGCGCCATCCTGATGCGTCCCGACGACATCCCGAGCAACGAGGCCTCGGCGCTCACCCCCACCGAGCTGCCCCTCACCTACGAGGACTTCGACCCGCAGATGGAGCAGGCCATCGAGCTGATGGAGATGCTCGGTGACGCCGAGATCAAGTACGCCATCAACGGTCTGCTGAGCCTCACCCCCGACGCCAACCCGGTGCTCGGCGAGACCGTCGAGGTGCGCAACCTGTGGAGCGCCGCCGCAGTGTGGATCAAGGAAGGCCCCGGCATCGCCCAGCTCGTCGCCGAGTGGATGACGTACGGCTACCCGCACATGTGCGACCCGCACGGCAGCGACATAGCCCGCTTCTACCCGCACGAGAAGACCGAGTGGCACATCAACGCTCGCTGCAACGAGCACTTCAACAAGACCTATGGCATCGTGCACCCGCGTGAGCAGTGGGGCAGCCAGCGTGGCGTGCGCCGCAGCCCCTTCTACCTGCGTGAGGAGGCCCTCGGCGCGACGTTCTTCGACGCTCGCGGCTGGGAGCGCCCGCAGTGGTACTCGAGCAACGAGAAGCTGATGGCGAAGTTCGCCGACGCCTGCAAGCCGCGCACCCACGAGTGGGACGCCCGCTGGTGGAACCCGGTCACCAACGCCGAGCACCTGCAGATGCGCGAGAGCGTCGGCATGGTCGACCTCACCGCGTTCAACGAGTTCGACTTCGAGGGCCCGAAGGCCATGGAATTCCTCCAGTGGGTGTGCGTCAACAACGTCGACGTGCCCGTCGGCCGCAGCGTGTACACCCCGCTGCTCACCGAGCACGGCGGCTTCCGCAGCGACCTCACCATCCAGCGCCTCGGCCAGCACCACTATCGCGTCATCACCGGCGCGTTCGACGGTGGCCGCGACAACTACTGGTTCAACAAGTGCCTCGAGCAGTTCAACGCGCAGCACGGCCTCGGCTCGTGCACCTTCACCGACCGTTCGCAGGCCTACTGCACCGTCGGTGTGTGGGGCCCGAACGCCGCCGCCACGATGGCGAAGATCACCACCGACCACACCACCGCCCCGTACGACCTCAGCCAGGACGGCTTCCCGTACGGCGCCGTGCGCGAGGTCATCATCAACGGCGTGCCGTGCACGATGTACCGCATCAGCTACGTCGGCGAGAACGGCTGGGAGATCTACACCCGCATGGAGCACGGCCTGCAGTTGTGGGACGCCATCTGGGACGCCGGCCAGGAGTTCGAGATCATCCCCGTGGGCATCGGCGTGTACGCCGTCACCGGTCGCATCGAGAAGGGCTACCGCCTCATGGGCGCCGAGCTCGAGAGCGAGTACAACCCGGTCGAGGCCGGTCTCGCCCGCCCGAAGGTGAAGAGCGCCGACTTCATCGGCAAGGCCGCCTACCTGAAGGCCCGTGAGGAGGCCCCGGCCGCCATCATGTGCACCCTCTCGATGGACAGCCAGCAGTGCGCCGACGGCTACGACCGTTACCCCACCGGTGGCAACGAGCCGATCCTCACCCTCGAGGGCGATCGCATCGTCGACAGCAAGGGCCGCGTCTCTCGTGTCACCACGGCCGGTGCCGGTCCGTCGGTGGGCAAGTACCTGCTGCTCGCCTACCTGCCGCCGGAGCACGCCGTCGTGGGCAACAAGCTCCAGGTGATGTACATGAACGAGACCTACCCGGTCACGGTCGAGGTCGCCGGCCCGACGCCGCTGTTCGACCCCACCGATGCGCGGATGAAGAGCTGAGCATGCGGGTCCTCGTCTGCGTGAAGCGGGTGCCGGCCCCCGGCGCCAAGATCAACATCACCGCCGACGGCCAGGCCGTCGACACGGCCTACCTGGCCTTCACCACCAGCCCCCACGAGGAGTGCGCGGTGGAAGCAGCGGTGCAGCTCGTGGAGCAGCACGGTGGCGAGTCCACCGTGCTGACCCTCGGGCCCGCCGAGGCCGACGAGCAGCTGCGCTACGCGGCCAGCATCGGCGTGAACAAGGCCGTGCTGTTGCCCATCGACACCACCGACTGGGACCCGCAGCGCACGGCCGCGGCCATCGCCGCCGCCATTCGCGACCTCGAGGCCGCGGACGGTGCGTTCGATCTGGTGCTGTTCGGCAACGAGAGTGCCGACTCGGGCAACTTCCAGGTGGGCGTCCGTGTGGCGCACGCACTGAGCCGTCCCATCGTCAACGGCATCAAGGGCATCGAGGTGCAGGGCGACACCATCCGCGCCAAGCGCGAGGGTGACGCCGGTGTCGAGGTCTACGCCGTGCCCACCCCGTGCGTACTGGGGGTGAAGGAGGGCATCAACCTTCCTCGCTATCCCACGCTGAAGGGACGCCTCGCCTCGAAGAAGGTGGAGGTCGCCCAGGTGTCGCCGCAGGGCGAGGCAGGTGGTCAGCAGATGATCACGCTGCTGCAGGCGGCGGAACAGGTCAGCCAGACCATCATGCTCGGCAACGGCCCCGAGGCCGCCCCGGCTGTGGTGGATCTGCTCGAGGAACTGGGGTTGCTGAAGTGAGTGTGCTCGTCGTCGTCGAACACGATCGGGGCACCCTCAGCCCCGCCACCCTCGAGGCGCTCGCCGCGGCGCGCAGCATCGACACCGATGTGCACGCGCTCACGCTCGGCGCCGCGGCCGACGCCGCAGCCGCCGAACTGGCGGCCCATGGCGCCGGCACCGTGCACCAGGTGCACCACGACCTGTTGGCCGACTACGGCCCGGAGGCGTGGGGCGAAGCGGTGGCGCAGGCCGTGCGCGCCCTGCAGCCGTCGGCCGTGCTGGCGTGCGGCACCGACCGCGGCAACGAGGTGATGGCCCAGGCGGCCGCTCGCCTCGACCTGCCGTTCGTGGCCAACTGCAACGAGATCACCACGGGCGACACCTGGACGATCGTGCGTGTGCGCTGGGGTGGTTCGCTGCTCGAGCAGTGCACGCTCACCGCGTCGACCAAGCTCGTCAGCGTGTCGCACCACGTGTTCGAGGCCGCCGAGGCCCCGGCCGCCGGTGCGGTGCAGTCGCTGTCGGTCGACCTCGATCCGTCGTTGGCCCGCACCGTCGTGGCCGAACGCGTCGAGCGCGCCGCAGGCGTCACGCTCGCTACGGCACCGTTGGTGGTGGGCGGCGGTCGCGGTGTCGGTTCCGCCGAGGCGTTCGCGCCGCTGGAGGAGCTGGCCGGTCTGCTCGGCGGTGTCGTGGGCTGCTCGCGTGCGGTCACCAACAACGGGTGGCGCAACCACACCGACCAGGTGGGGCAGACGGGCACGCGCATCGCGCCCGACCTGTACATGGCGTGCGGCATCAGCGGCGCCATCCAGCACTGGGTGGGCGCGATGGCGTCGAAGAAGATCCTCGCGATCAACACCGACACCGAGGCCAACATGGTCACGAAGGCCGACTACGCGGTCATCGGCGACCTGCACAAGGTGATCCCTGCGATCATCGACGAGGTCCGACGCCGCAAGGGTGGCTGAGGCGTAGGCTCGGCGTGATGGGCAACCACGACTCCCTCCCGCCGCCGCCTCCGCCGGGGCAACCGCCCCAGCCGCCCGCCGGGGCGGTGCCGCCGCCCCCGCCGCCGCCCGCCGTACCGCAGTTCGGCACCACCGGCCAGGTGCCGGTGCAGCCCGCCGCGCCCGATGTGGCGCCGACCACGCAGATGCCCACCATGTCCACGCCTGCTGCCCCGCCGCCAGGTGGGCCGCCCACCGCGCCGATGGCCACGCCGCCGTCGGGCAACAGCAAGCTGCCCTGGATCATCACGGGTGTGGTGGCCGTGGTCGCTGCCGTCGTGGTGCTCGTGGTGGCCCTCGGTCGCGACGACGAGACGACGGTGTCACCCGGCACCAGCGCGGCTCCCACGTCGGAACCGGCCACCACTCTGGTGCCCGAGTCGTCCACCAGTCTCGCCCCCGAGACCACGCTGCAGATCACGGTGCCCGAGACCACGGCGCCGGCCACGACGTCGCCCACCGAGCCCGGCGTGGTGGTGGTGGCCGACGACACCAACGTGTTCACGGTGATCATGCTCGACACGTTCGAGATCGACCCGGCACCGGTGGAGTCCGACGGCGTGCAGTTCGCCCATGTGTCGGGCGCCGACAACCTGGCCGACTACAACCGCGAGGACGATCACTCCACGTTCGGCATCACGGTGCTGGTGGGCAACGAGGGCGACCTGGCCCCGGCCGACGAACTGCTCCAGTTGCTCGACCCTGGCGTCGACGTGTGCACCGATCGCACCACCGAGTCGGGCTATCCCACCCTCAGCGGGAACGCAGAGATGCTGTTGCTCGACGGGTGCGACGTCGACGGTCTGTCGTCGAAGGTGATCATGACGTTGCCGCAGCCCGACCGTGGCAAGACCATCATCGTCATCGCTCAGGGTCCGGGTCCGTCCAACACCGATCTGCTCGACTTCACCCAAGCGGTGCTCGAGTCGATCGTGCTGCTCTGATCGCACGCCGTCGATGAGCAGCGAGGGGCTGCGGTTGGAGGACGGGCCGGCGGGCCGGCGCGGCATCGCGCTGGCGACGTGGGGCCTGTTCGTCGGCCTGGCCCTGCTGATGACCGCGGGTGGGTTGTTCTCCACCCTCCTCGGTGTGCGGTCGGAGGAGACCGGGCTGCCCACCGTGGTGAGCAGCCTCATCTCGGCCGCCTACTACGTCGGCTTTCTCGCCGGCTCGGTGCTCACCCTGCGCGGGCTGGGCCGGGTGGGTCACATCCGCGTCTACGCCGCACTCGCGTCGTTGCTGGCCGCGGCCACCATCGGCATCGGCATCTCCGTCGACGCGACGTCGTGGATCCTGCTGCGGCTCATCACCGGGTTGTGCTTCGCCGGTCTGTACGTGGTGGCCGAGTCGTGGCTGAACGACCTGGCCGACAACGACAACCGTGGCCGCCTGCTCGCCGTGTACGGCGTCATCACCATCGCGTTCTACGGCGTGGGGCAGGTGTCGGTGTCGCTGTTCGACCCGCTGCTCGTCACCGGCTTCGCCGTGGCAGCGATCATCACGTCGTTGGCCGTGGCGCCGGTGTCGCTGTCGGAAGCCGCGGTGGCACCGCCGCTCGAGGCCTCCGAGCCGATCTCGCTGCGCGAGCTGTCGAAGATCGTGCCCACCGGCGTGTACTCGTGCTTCCTGGTGGGCATCGCCCACGGCGCCATCTCCGGCATGGCGGCGGTGTACGCCACCCGCGTGAACCTCGGCCTGGTCGGCCTGTTCGTCGCGCTGCCCAGCATCGGCGGCGTGTTCCTCCAGTGGCCCATCTCGTCCACCAGTGACGAGATCGATCGCCGCGCGGTGGGCGTGGTGGCCAGTCTGTGCTCGGCCGGCGCGGCGGGTCTGATGCTGCTCGACTCACCGCACAAGCCGATGGCGTTCTTCCTGTTCATGCTCGTCGGTGGGTTCAGCTACCCGCTGTACTCCATCTCCGGTGCGTACACGAACGACTGGATCGAGGCCGACCAGCTCGGGGGAGCGGCGTCGCAACTGGTGAAGATGTACGGGCTCGGTGCCATCGCCGGCCCGCTGATCGCCGGTGCGGCGATGGGCATCATCGGCCCGACGGGCTACCCGTGGGCGTTGATGGTGATGCACCTGGTGATCGCCGTGTTCTTCTTCTACCGCTTCCTCGCCTGGCGGGCGCCGTTGGCGAAGCGACCGTGGAACGAGGTGTCGTTGCCGGCGCGGGCGTTCTACGTGCCCGCCACCATCGTGCACGTCGGCCGCCGCATGGGCCGCCGCCGCGAGAAGGTGTGATGGCTCAGGAGAGCTTGGCGAGTTGCTGCTGCTGCCACTCGGCGGTGGCCTTCACGTTGTTGAACGTGAACAGGTGGATGCCCTCGATGTTCAACTCGTCCGACACCTTGGCGAGCGGCGAGAGGAACTTGGTCGGGTTGTAACCGCCCGGGCGGAACATCTTGAAGATCGCGCCGCTGTTCTTCTGCAGGAAGCGCACGCTGCTGCCGATGTCGAGCTTCGTGCTGAGCGAGATGAGCTTGGCGCGGTCGATGGCGCCGGGGGCGCCGATGTGCACGGGCAGTTCGAAGCCGGCGGCGCGCTCGTCGCGCAGCCACTGGATCCACTGCTTGGTGTCGAAGTGCATCTGCGTGCTCACGAAGCCGGGGATGCCGGCCTCGGCCAGCAGTGCCTGCTTCTGATGCAGCGCCTCGTGCACCACCTGCTTCGGGATGATCGAGTGGCCGTCCGGGTAGGCGGTCACGCCGATGCGCTGCAGGCCGTGGTCCATGCCGAGGAAGTCGCGCAGGAACGCCACCACGCCGTCGTACTTGCCGACGGGCTCGGGGGCGTCGCCGGCCACCAGGAAGACCTCCTGGATGCCGTTGTCGCGGCAGAACGTCGCCAGTTCCTTCACGGCCACGTCGTCGGCAGCGAGGCGTGCCGAGAAGTGCGGCACGGCCATGTGGCCGAGGTCGAGGATGCGGCGGGTCAGGTCGAGCGTGGTCTGCTGACCCTTGGCGAAGCTGCACGTGACCGACACCGAGGCGCCGGTGGGGATGTGCTCGAGCTGCGCTTCGAGGTTCTTCAGCGGGATGACCTCGTAGCGAGCGTCGGCGATCAGGTGGCGCAGGGTGGTCACTTCATTTCCTTTCAGGCGAATTCGTCGGGGAGCTCGGCCTTGCGGCGGGTCACGAACTCCTGCATCTCGGCGTCGATCGCGTCGTCGAGCGCCGGTGCCTCGTACTCGGCGAGGCGGCGCTTCCAGAGCGCGTTGGCGCGCTGGGCGGCGTCGAGGCCGCCCTCGTCGGTCCACTGCTCGAAGCTCGCGTTGTCAGCGGTGTCGCTGCGATAGAACGCGGTCTCGAAGTTGGCGAGCGTGTGAGCCGTGCCGAGGAAGTGGTTGCCGGGCGGGTTCTCGCGCAGCGCGTCGAGCGCGAGGCCGTTGGTCGACGTGTCGAGGCCGCGCACGAACGTGTGCATCATGCCCAGCTGGTCGCAGTCGAGGATGAACTTCTCGTAGCCGATGGCGAGGCCACCCTCCAGCCAGCCGGCGGCGTGGAGCACGAAGTTCACGCCACCGAGCACGGTGGGCTGCAGCGTGTTGGCGCTCTCGTACGCGGCCTGCGCGTCGGGCAGCTTCGAGGCGGTGAGCGAACCGCCGGAGCGGAACGGCACACCGAGCCGGCGGGCGAGTGCGGCCACGGTGTACAGCACCAGCGCCGGCTCGGGGGTGCCGAACGTGGGAGCACCGGTCTGCATGCTCATCGAGCTGGCGAACGAGCCGAACACCACCGGCGCTCCGGGGCGCACGATCTGCGTGAAGGTCATGCCGGCGAGTGCCTCGGCCAGGGTCTGCACGGCCACACCCGCACTGGTGCTGGGCGCCATGGCACCGGCCAGGATGAACGGGGTGATGATGCACGCCTGGTTGTTCTCGGCGTACACCTGGGCGGCGGCCAGCATGGTGCCGTCCCACACGAGGGGCGATGACGCGTTGATGAGGCTGGTCATCACGGTGCGGTCCTGCAGATCGCCACCGAAGCCGATGCGGGCCAGGTCGACGCTGTCCTGCGCACGGGTGCCGGCGGTGACCGACCCCATGAACGGCTTGTCGCTGTACTTGAGGTGCGAGTACACCATGTCGAGGTGACGCTTGCTGACGGGCACGTCGACGGGCTCGCACACCGTGCCACCCGAGTGGTGCAGCCACGGCGACGAGTACGCCAGCTTCACGAAGTTCTGGAAGTCGGCCAGCGTGGCGTACCGGCGGCCGTTGTCGAGGTCGTGCACGAACGGCGAGCCGTAGTTCGGGGCGAACACGGTGTTGTTGCCACCGATGACCACGCTGTGCTGCGGGTTGCGGGCGTGCTGCGTGTACTGCGCGGGTGCGTTCTTGCTGACGATCTCGCGGCACATACCGCGGGGGAAGCGCACCCGGGTGCCGTCGACGATGGCACCGGCCTTGGCGAACATCGGCAGCGCCTCGGGGTAGTCGCGCACCTCGATGCCGACCTCCTCGAGCACCGTGTCGGCGGTGTACTCGATGGTGCTGAGGGCCTCGTCTCCGAGGATCTCGAACGGCGGCATCGTGCGGGTGAGGTACGGCACGCGTTCGATGACGCTCGCGGCGCGCATCGCGGCGCGGCCGGCGCGGCCGCCGGAGCGGCGCCCACCACCCGAGTGTTCGGGAGCTGCGGTGTCGGTCATGATTCCTCCTTCTCGCCGCGGGCCCGGCGACGGCGACCGCCGCGCGCGGGGCCCGACGATGCGGTGCGCTCGGGGAGCGTCACCACCGTGGACAGATGGGGTGACGGCGCCGTGGCGTGGGGGAACGCCATCGCGCCGATGAACTCGGCCTGGAACGCCGGCTCGGTCGCGGTCTCGATCTTCACCACGTGGCGCACGGCCTGCTCCATCTCGCGGCGTGCAGCTACCGACAGCAGCGCACGCACGGCGCCGGCGCCCGCGGCGTTGCCGACGGAGCGCACCTGCGGCACCGGGCAGTCGGGCACCAGGCCCAGTACCAGCGCGTAGACCGGATCGATGTGGCTGCCGAACGCCCCGGCGAGGCGGATGTCGTGCAGCTCGGTGAGGCCCGCGTGGTGCATCAACAGCTCGATGCCCGCACGCAACGCGGCCTTGGCCAACTGGATGGCGCGCACGTCGTTCTGGGTGATGCACAGGCGCACCCCGTCGGCCTCGTGCACGACGTAGCTGAACGTGCGGCCGTCCTCGATGATGCGTGGTGTGCGCTCGGCGAGACCGCCCTGCACCACGCCGTCCTGGTCGATGATGCCGGCCAGGTACATCTCGGCGATGACCTCGATGATGCCCGAGCCGCAGATGCCCGAGATGTCGAGCGACTCCACCGACTCGGCGAAGCCCGGC
>SXKB01000353.1 GCA_005778215.1 Actinomycetota bacterium
GGCCCCCGGTGAGCGGTCGGCGTCGACCAGCAACCGCAACTTCGAGGGACGGCAGGGCCGGGGCGGCCGCACCCACCTCGTGTCCCCCGCCGTCGCCGCCGCCACCGCGGTGGCCGGCCACTTCGCAACGCCGGAGGACCTCGCATGAAGGCCGTACAGATCATCCAGGGCCGTGGCGTCCCGCTGAAGCGCAGCGACGTCGACACCGACCAGATCATCCCCGCCGAGTGGCTGAAGCGCGTCGAGCGCACCGGCTTCGAGAAGGGGCTGTTCTCCACCTGGCGCGACGACCGCAACTTCGTGCTCAACGACGAGCGGTATGCGGGCGCCAGCGTGCTCGTGGCCGGTCCGTCGTTCGGCGTCGGCTCGTCGCGCGAGCGCGCCGTGTGGGCCATCCAGCAGGGAGGCTTCGACGCCGTCATCGCGCCCAGCTTCAGCGACATCTTCCGCAACAACTGCACGAAGAACGGCCTCGTGCCGGTCGTGGTGCCCGAGTCGGTGGTCACGGCCATCTGGGACGCCATCGAGGCCGACCACACGGTGGAGATCACCATCGACGTCGAGCGACTCACCGTCGAGGTGCCGGCCGCCGGCATCACCGCCTCGTTCCCCATGGACCCGCAGACCCAGCACCGGTTCATCAACGGACTCGACGACATCGGCATCACGCTGTCGCACGCGGGTGCGATCGACAGCTACGAAGCCGGCCGTCCCAGCTGGCTCGCCTGAGCTGAGAGACTCGTCGACGTGATCGTCGACGCCACCCTCGTCCATCGTGTCGAGGGCAGCGCTGCGCGCCTCACCGCGATGGAGGTGGAGTCGCTCGCCACGGTGGCACCGCACACCGGGGCCACGTGGCGCGCCATCGACGGCGGGGTGGCCGCCGCCATGGGTGCCGGTCGTTACGTGAACCGCGCCGTCGGTGCGGTCTTCGGCGATCTGCGCCCGCACACGCTGCTCGACGAACTCGAGACGTTCTACGGCGACGCCGGGCTGCCGTCGTCGCTGGAGGTGTGCCCGTGGGCCTCGAGCGAACTGATCGTTGCGCTCCGCGAACGCGGCTACCAGGTCGACTGGTTCCGCAACGTGTACGCCCATGGCCTGCGCGCCCTGCCACCGAGGGCACGCCTGCCGATCGAGGAGGTGGGCGACGACCTCGAACCGGCGTGGGCCGCCATTCTCGGGTCGGGTGCCGAGCCCGGGTCGGCGGCGCGCGCCGTCTCCGACGAGTTCTGCACCGCCATGCACCGTGTGCCCGGCGCGCAGAACCTGGTGGCGTTGCTCGACGGCGCACCCGTCGGCACCGGCTCGCTCACCCCGGTGCGAACGGTTGCGTGGCTGGGCGGCGCAGCCACGTTGCCCGAGGCGCGTGGACGGGGCGCACAGCACGCGCTGCTCGTCGACCGCCTGCACCGCGCCCGGCACATGGGCTGCACGCTCGCTGCGGTGACCGCGGTGCCCGACGGCGTGTCGGCCCGCAACCTGCTGCGCGTCGGCTTCCAACTGCTGTACACGCAGACCGTGATGACCCGCCCGCTCGCCTGAGCGGCCTGGTCGGCGGTCAGCCGAACGACACCACCTGGAGCGGCGCGGTCTGCTGCTCGGGGTACCACATCTCGAGGTTCGTGCCGTCGACGGTGAACACGACACCACCCGAGCGGTACACCCGCGCCGGTTCGTCACAGCACCCCACCCCGAACGACCACGGCTGGGTCCAGGTGCGATCACCCACCTGCCGCCCGGTCGCGAGGTCGATCATCATCCACTCGGGCTGTGCCGCGCCGGTCACGCCGGTGTACGGCCCGGCCACCGTCGCGACACCGCTGCCGAGTCCCGTCACCGACCAGAGGCCCTCGCGCTCCCAACGAGTCGAGCCGGTGCGCACGTCGATGCCCCACAGTGTCCAGTCGATGCACGGGTTGTCGCTGCCCATGTCGAGCGCAGCGCAGCCCGATGCGATGACCGTGTCGCCGTCGACCGCGAGATGGAACCCTTCGAACGGGGGCGACAGGATGTCGTTGCGCCGCCACAGCTCGTCGCCCTGCGAGTCGAAGGCCCGCAACTCGTTCGACTGCGCACCGCCGAAGAAGTCGGCCCTCACGCCCACGGCATCATCGATGAACGCTCGATCGGTGGACCAGCCCGTCGAGGTCGCGACCGCGCCCACCGGTGCATCCGAACCAGCCGCGCCCGAATCGAATGCCATCAGCCGGCCGGCGGTGGTGAGCTCCAACGGCAGGATGTCGATCCGTCCCCCCTCCGACGACGGCGGATACGGGAGCTCGCGCACCGTCATGGTGACGAGGTCGACCACGAGAAGGGTGTCGTCCGGCGTGACCATGCGCGAGCCCTGGGGTCCGAACACCAGCACCGGCAGGTCGCTCCCCCACAACAGACTCGTCCGGTTCTCGGTGGCGGCACCACTGATGCCGCTCGTTGCCAACACGTCGTCCCACGTGCGTGACAGCAACCCGTCGGCCAGCGACCACACCTCCAGGTCGGTGCGCACCGGACCGGTCGCGTCGTAGGTGGTCCACCCCACCACCAGTTCCTCCGACGATGCGGACTGCGCCGCAGCCACGAGATCCGGCGGTCGTTCGAAGCATCGCCGCCAACGGACATCGCCGTCGGCATCGATCGCCAGCAGCGCACCGACGGGCAGCGTGCCGTTGTTGTACGCACGCAGCTCGACCAGCATGCCGCCCGGGATGCGCCACACCCTCGGACGGCTGGTGTCGGTGACCTCGCCCACGCGGATGGTCGGGAGTTGCAGCTGCACCACCGGCTCGGCGCCGAGCAGTCCGGCCACGTCGAGGGCCGGATCACCGACGGGAGCGGCCGCCGCCGACGGCGCGAGATCCACGCAGCCAGGCTCGAACCCGCGACCGGGCAGAAGCGTCGAGGTGGTGGTCTCGGGCGGCGACGAGGTGGTGGGGGCAGTCGTCGTGCTGGTGGTCGGTGCGACGGTGGTGACCGCCGGCGGCACGGTGCCCGTCGAGGTCGACGAGCCACCGCCACACCCTGCGACGGCGAACAACAGCACCGCCGACACCACCAGTGGCCTCCGGGGCCGACGCACCCAGCGCTGCGCCTCCATACCTGCACCATCGCGCCGTTCACCGCTCGCAACAAGGACCGGTTTCTCCGTCACACCCCTTGTTCATGATGGGGGCATGGATCTGGACGGGTTGCGCAGGTTGGTGTGTGCCGGGTCGTTGACCGATCTCGACGCGTGCCGGGCCGAACTCGATCATCTCCGCGTCGCACGCGGCATCCTCGACGCACACGAACTCGTCGTCCTCGCCCGGCTCGACGCCATCGCCGCCGACCAACCATCGGTGTTCCCCGAGGACGAACTGGCAAAGGCGGCCAAGACCAACCTGAACAGGTCGACCAGGGTGCGGCAACGCAAGAAGGCTTGCGACGACGTTCCCCAGTTGGCCGACGCGTTGGCGAACGGCGACACCACCGGCGACCGGGTCGACACGTTCGCGAAGGCCACCCACGGCCTCACCCCCGACGAGATGGACAAGGTCGCCGAACACGGCGACGTCATCGCCGCCGCGGCCGTCAACGCCACCGAGCGCCAGTACCGCGAGACCATCGA
>SXKB01000354.1 GCA_005778215.1 Actinomycetota bacterium
ACACGGTCGGCGTCGGCGATGCGCACGCCGGTGGGCACCACGTAGTCGGTCATGCGCGGGAACTTGTCGAGGCCGTGCACGGTGAGCGTGCCGCCGTCGCGGCGGACGCGCCAGCGGAGCTCCTCGATGCCCTCCACCGGGGCAGGGCCGAGGTTGGTCCAGGCGACGTTGGCGAGCTGACCGAACAGGCCGTCGAGGTTCTGTTCTCGGGGCTTCATCAGGCGGTGCGACAGCAGGTGGAGCCGCAGGTACGCATCGCTGGCACTGGCCGGCTTGTCGTCGGTGTCGATGGTGAGCTGCACCGCCTTGATGTGCACGCGACGCACCTCGTCGTGGCGTTCGCCGGTGGTGTACGCCTCGAACGTCTCGGGCATCGGCTCCTCGCCCAGCCCCACCTCGCGGAACCAGGTGTCGAGCACCGTGCCGTCGTCGGCGATCGTCGCCAGTCCACGTCCCCATGCGGTTGCCATCGTCGGTCCTCCTCGTTCGCCGTCTACCAGCGGTTGCGGGCTTCCTCGGCGAAGCCGCGGATGCCGTCGATCGTCACCGGCACACCGTCGTCGCCGACGATGCGCCCGCTCCACGTGCCGAAGCACTGGTGCACTTCCATCTTCAACACCTTCAGATCGGTGACGTCGTACCGGTCGAAGGTGGGGGTGAGCGTCACGTCGACCTGGTCCGAACCGGGCGTGCGCACTCGCCACGGTGCCATCGGATCGGACCAGTCGTACGTCCACTCCAGTTCGTCGCTCAACTTGGTGAGCCGGCCGTCGATGCACAGCGCGTTCTCGGTGGCGCCGGTGCCCTCGGTCCACTTGCCGCCGAACTGCAGGCCCACCAGCCGACCGTCCGTGGCGCGTCCCGACGCGGCCGCCCAGTTCCAGCGGTTCGAGTACGGCCACACGCCGCGTCCCAGGTCCTGCACACCCCACGCGTCGTGGGTGGCGTCGACCGACCACGCCTGCTCACCCACGCGTACCGAGCCCACCGCCGGGCGCGTGTTCTGTTTCGAGGTGAACTGGAACTGGCGATCGCTCCACGGGATGAGCACGTTCAGGCTCTCGTGGCCGGCAGGCTTGGCGATCTCGACGTCGATGTCGATCTCACCCGGCCACGCGGTGGACCCCGATGCCGCCGCCCAGATGACGATGCGGGTGATGCCCGGTGTCTCCTCGATGCGCAGGCGGAACTTCTCGTCGGCGTACGCCACCGTGCCGGTGCAGACCTGCTCGGGCATCGAGTAGCCCTTGGCGAACGGGGTGAGCACCCCGGCGGTGGCCTGACGCCCAGTGCCGTGTTCCATCACCCACACGTTTGCGAGGCCGGCGTAGTCGACATCGGCATACACCAGACCCACCACCACCTGGTCGGTGTTGATGTTCCAGTAGTCCCAGCGCTTCTTGCGGCCACGCCGGCCGCGCAGGTTGGCCCGGAGCATCGGTTGGCGCGACCACCCGCGAGCGCCCGGGTGCAGTCGCCCCTTCGCGTCGCACAGGTCGACCGGCTCGGTGATCTCGCGCTCGACGGCCATGGGGTTCAGAACACCTCGGGGCGCAACGTGGGGAACAGGATGACCTCCTTGATGGAGTTCACCCCGGCGATGAGCATGGCCACGCGGTCCATCCCGATGCCCAGGCCGCCGGTGGGCGGCAGGCCGTACTCGAGTGCACGCAGGTAGTCCTCGTCGACCGAGCCGCGCTCGGCGTCGCCCGCGTCCTTCGCCGCCTGTTCGTCCTCGAACCGCAGCCGTTGCTCGACCGGGTCGTTGAGCTCGGAGTAGCCGTTGGCCAGTTCGCGTGCACCGACGAACAGTTCGAACCGCTCCGTGAGGTACGGGTCGTTGCGGTCGACGCGGGCGAGCGGGGAGATCTCGACGGGATGACCCGTGACGAACGTGGGCGCGATGAGCGTGTGCTCGGCGGTGTGTTCGAACAGCTCTTCGATGATCTTGCCCGAGCCCCAGCGCGGGTTCACCGACACGCCGTGCTGCGCGGCGAGGGCGCGCAGGTCCTCGACCGGCTGCGACGGGTGCACCGCCACGCCGGTGGCCTCCTCGACGAGATCGATCATGCGGGCACGCCGCCAGGGCTGCGCCAGGTCGATCGCCTCGGTGCCGCCGTCGGGACGGAACACCGTCACGACCGAGGAGCCGGTGGCGTCGATGGCGGCCTGGGTGATGAGCGTCTCGGTGATCTCGATGACGTCCTCGACGTCGGCGAACGCCTGGTAGAGCTCCATCATCGTGAACTCGGGGTTGTGGCGCGTGCTGATGCCCTCGTTGCGGAAGATGCGGCCGATCTCGAACACTCGCTCCATGCCACCCACGATGAGCCGCTTGAGGTGCAGCTCGAGTGCGATGCGCAGGTACAGCTGCATGTCGAGCGTGTTGTGGTGGGTGATGAACGGACGCGCGTGCGCACCGCCGGCCTCCACGTGCAGCACCGGCGTCTCCACCTCGATGTAGCCGCGGCCGTGCAGGGTGCGCCGGAAACTGGCGATCACCTCGTGGCGGATGCGGAAGTTGCGCCGGGCGTCGTCGTTGACGATGAGATCGGCGTACCGCTGGCGGAACCGGGTGTCGGTGTCGGTGAGGCCGTGCCACTTGTCGGGCATCGGGCGAATGGACTTCGACAGCAACTCGAGCCGCTCCACCTTCACGCTGAGCTCGCCCTTGCGGGTGGTCATCACGGTGCCGTGCACGCCCACCCAGTCGCCGAGGTCGAGGTCCTTGATGGCGTCGAACGCCTCGTCGCCCACCACGGCCTTGCTGATGAACAGCTGCACCTCGTCGTCGCGGTCGCGCATCGTGGCGAACACCAGCTTGCCCGAGTCGCGCAGCAGCATCACCCGACCGGCGGCCGCCACCTGGTGTTCGGTCTCCGTGCCGGCCTCCAGCGCGCCGAACTCGTGGCGCAGGTCGCGCAGTGTGGTGGTGCGGTCGAAGCGATACGGGTACGGGTTGGTGCCCTGCTCGCGGAGTCCGTCGAGCTTCTGCAGCCGCTTCGCCTTCTCCGCCACCAGACCCGAGCCGGTGTGGATGTCGTCGGTGGGGGGAAGATCGTCGCTGCTCACAGTCCCTTGACGGTAGTGGCTGCGCCCCGCCTTTCCCCGCTCCATTCCTGCCGGTACCCTGACGGGCCATGCTGTTGCGACGTCGATCCGCTGCCCTCGGGGCCGTGCTCGCGTCGCTCCTGCTGGCCACCAGCCTGCCCACCGACGCAGCGGTCCCCATCGACACCGTCGACGACGTGGCCACCGCCACCGCGGTGGCCAGCCCGTTGGAGTTGCCGTACGACGCGGTCTCGGTGTTCCAGACCGGCGAACTCACCGCCCCCATCCGTGATGCTGCGCTCGCGGCCGCCCGCGATGCCGGTGCGCCGGCCGTGGTGGGGCGTGGTTTCACCGCACTGCTCACGTCGGTGCGTCGCGGATCCACGATCGTGCAGGCATCCACCGGTGCCGGCTGGGCGTTCCCCATGGCCGTCACCGCGCTGCCGCTCGACGCCATCGGTGGCGTGATGGGCCGCGACGTGGCGGGTGTCATCGCGCAGGGCCGCATCGTGATGAGCCAGACCTCCGCGGCGATCCGCGGCGCCCAGGTGGGCGATCTGGTCTACCTGGTCGGCGCGCCGGGGCCGTTCACCATCGGCCGCATCGGCAGCGACACCGAGGTGGGTGGCACCGAGATCGTGATGAGCGTCGAGCAGGCCAACCTCATCGGCGCCACCATCCCCACCCGAGTGCTCATCTACGGCCAGTTCGACCGCGCACGCCTCACCACGGCGCTGTACCAGCGCGGCCTGTGCACGGCGCCCACCGGGCCGGTGTGCATCACCAACCCGTCGGTGCGGGCGAAGGTGCGTCGCTCGTGGGACCCTCGCGATCCCGACGGTCAGCTCACCATG
>SXKB01000355.1 GCA_005778215.1 Actinomycetota bacterium
GAGGTGGTTGTTGGGCTCGTCGAGCAGCAACAGGTCGCTGCCGGCGAACAGGATGCGCGACAGTTCGACGCGCCGGCGTTCGCCGCCGCTGAGCACGCCGATGGGCAGGTCCATGCGATCGACGGGCAGCCCGAGGCCGGCCATGATGCTGCGCGCCTCGCTCTCGGCCGCGTAGCCGCCGCTGGAGGAGAACTCGTCCTGGGCGCGGCTGAACCGGGCGACGTTGCGCTCGTTGGGATCGGCCTCCATGGCCACGCGCAGTTTCTCGATGCGGTCGAGCTGTTCGTCGATCTGCCGGCCGCTGAGCACGTGGGTGATGGCGGGGCGGGTGTCGAGCACACCCTCGATGCGCGGGTCCTGCGACAGGTAGCCGAAACCGCCCTTGCGGATGATCTTCCCCGCGGCGGGTTCCAGCTCGCCGCCGAGCGTGCGGAACGTCGTGGTCTTCCCGGCGCCGTTGCGGCCCACCAGGCCCACCTTGTCCTTGGGCATGATGGTGAAGGAGACGTCCTCGACGAGCAGACGCCCTCCCACCTCCACCGACAACCCTTGAACCTGCAACATGGTCGTCCAGCGTGTCGGGGGAATGCACCGGTCACAACGTGACGTCTACGATGCCCCCATGGAGGTCACCGCACCCGAGGTCGCAGCGCCCACGGTGTCGAGCACGTTCGTGCGCAAGGCGGTGCCGCTGCTGTGCGGCGGGGCCATGGCCGGCGCGGCGCTGGTGGTGGCGCTCAACGACCCGTCGGCCGACGGCAGCTGGTATCCGCCGTGCGCGTTCCACGCGGCCACCGGGCTGTGGTGCCCGGGGTGCGGCCTCACCCGCGGCTTCCACCAGCTGTTCAACGGCAACATCGGGGCGGCACTCGGCTACAACGTGTTCGTGCCGCTGGTGCTGGTGGCGGTGGCCGGGTCGTGGTGGGGCTGGGTGCGCGTCAGCTGGGGTCGCGCCGAGCGCGTGTGGCCGGCATGGACCCGACCATGGGTGTCGACCGTGCTGCCGCTGACGTTGCTCGCGTACGGCGTGCTGCGCAACATTCCCGCCGCACCCTTCGACGCGCTCGCGCCCTGACCCCGGGTCGACGCGGTCAGGTGCCCGGTGGCGGGACGACCGGCGGTGACGTGACCGGCGCCGGCGGTGCCGAGGCCGCCGTGGCGAGTGGCTCGGTGGTCGGCGGGTCGGTGGCCGGTGGTGACGTGCTCACCGTGGTGTCGGTGCCCTGCGTGGTGGTGGTGCGCGAGGGGTTGGTCGACGACGCCGGCCCACCGTCGACGCCGCCGCTGGAGTCGTCGGTGTAGTCGGTGGTGAGGCACTTGCCCGGCTGTTCGGGTGCCTCGCCCAGCGCCAGGGCGACGTTCTGGGCGAGCGCCACTCGGCCGGCGGTGGTGAGGTGCAGGCCGTCGCCACCGGTGAGCGACGGATCGTCGGCCGTGGTGGTGGCCCAGTCGACCACGAGCACGTTGTCGTACTTCGCCGCCATCTCGAACACCACTTCGTTCACCTCTGCACGCGACGGCGTGAACTCGCTCACCGTGAGCAGCACCACCGGCTGCGGCGAGAGGCGGCGCACGATCCGGTCGAGTTCCTTGCGATAGCCGTTCTGGTCCTCGCGGTAGTTGTTGCCGAGCAGGATGACGCTCGCGTCCCAGCCGGCGTCGAGCCGGGTGTCGAGCACCTCGTTGCCGAACGTGACGAATCGACCGGTCTCGGCGTCGACCTCCACCTGCCACCCCAGCGGCACGAGCGCGTCGCACATGTCGTTGGAGTAGCGGCGCGAGGTGCTGGCCATCACGGAGTCGCCGATGAGGATGACCCGGTTGCCGTTCGACTGCGCGCCGATCTGGTCCTCCGGCGACAGGGTCGTGGTGGTGCGCACCGACCCCGATTCGGGCGGCGCCGAGGAGTCGGCCGTGACGTCGGGCAGTTCGCCCACTTCCAGGGAGGGGGCGGTGCCATCGGTCGCGGCAGCGCCCGCGCCACAGGCGGTGAGGGTTGCGGCGACGCACAGGAGGAGGGTGACCCGGCGTACGAACATCAGGCCCCTATTCGACCTGCGTCGGACGCCCGTTGCAAGTCACCCCTGTGAACGCAGTGTGTCGCGGATCTCGGTGAGCAGGTCGATCTCGGTGGGGCCGGCCGGCTCCTCCGCCTGGTTCCGACGCATCTTGTTGTAGGCCCTGATGATCAGGAACAGCACGAGGCCGGTGATGAGCAACGTGATGATGGCGGTGAGCAGTTTGCCGAACTCGAGGTAGGTGCCGTCGATCGGCTGGCCGTCGGGGCCGATGACGGGCGTGCCGTCGGGGCCGGTCTTCACTTCGTCGCTCACCTTCACGCGGAACAGGTCGTTGAAGCTGGGCTTGCCGAAGATGGCAGCGACGAGGTTCATCATGATGTCCTCGGTGAACACCTTGATCACCGAACCGACGGCAGCGGCGAGGATGACGCCGACGGCCAGTTCGATCATGTTCCCCGTGATGACGAAGTCCTTGAACTCCTTCACGAAGTTCTTCATGCGCGGATTCCTCCCTGTGTGACGACGCCCGCCGGTCGAGCAGTCTGGCACGACGCCGCGCCCTCACCGGACGAGCGAGTGGTCGGCGATATGGTCGTCGGCGTGTTCGACCTGGTGATCGTGGGCATGGGTTCGGCCGGTGTCACGGCCGCCGAGTTCGCGGCGCGGCTCGACCTGGAGGTGGCGGTCGTCGAGCGCGCGAAGGTGGGCGGCGACGACCTGTGGTCGGGCAGCGTGCCGTCGAAGGCCCTCCTGGCCAGTGCCCGTGCGGCGCACGCGATGCGCACGGCCGACCGGTTCGGCATCGAGCCGGTGGAGCCGGTGGTCGACCTCGCCCGGGTGTGGCGCCGGGTACGCGCGGTGCAGGCCGACATCGCGGCCACCGACGCGCACCCACGCCGGTTCGTCGACCTCGGCGCAGAGGTGGTGATCGGCGAGGCGCGCCTCACCGGGCCGGAGGAGGTCACGGTGGTGTGCCCCGACGGCACCGAGCGGGTGTTGGCCACGCGCTTCGTGCTGCTGTGCACCGGTAGCCGGCCGGCGGTGCCCGACATCCGTGGACTGCCGGCGACCGCCACCTGGACCACCGAGTCCATCTTCCACGTCGACGCGCCGCCGAGCCGCCTGGCCGTCGTCGGTGGCGGGCCGATGGGCACCGAGATGGCCCAGGCACTGCAGCGCCTGGGCGTGCAGGTCACCGTGTTCCAGCGCGCCCACACGCTGCTGCCCCGCGAGGACGAGGGGCTGTCGGCACGGCTGACGGCCGTGCTGCGCCGCGAAGGTGTCACGGTGCACTGCTCGGCCGACGTGCGGCGCATCACGTCCACCGGCGACGAGCACGTGGTGCGCGCCGTCGTGGGACACGACGGACGCGAGGTGGCCGTGCCGGTCGGCGGCGTGCTGTTGGCCACCGGACGGGTGCCGAACACCGACGACCTCGGGCTCGACCTGCTGGGCATCACCGTCGGCCCCGACGGCATCGAGGTCGACGACGCCGGCCGCACCAACGTGCGCAGCGTGTATGCGGTGGGCGACGTCACCCGCGGGCACGACCTCACCAACGCCGCGGCGTACGAAGCCGTGGTCGCCGTGCGCGACATGTTCTTCCCCGGCCGTGGTTCGGCCGACGGTACGGTGCCGCGCTGCGTGTACACCGAGCCGGAGTTCGCCCGCGTGGGCCTCACGGTGCAGGAGGCCGAGGCCCGCCACGGCGCCGACGTCGACGCGTGGCGGTTGGAGCTCACGCACAACCAGCGCGCCCGCACCGATGCCGCTACCGACGGATGCCTGGTGGTGGTGACGGCGAAGGGGCGAGTGGTGGGTGCGCACCTGTTGGCACCGCACGCCGGTGAGATGGTGCACGAGTTGGCAGTGGCCGTGCAGCAGCAACTGCGACTCGACGACCTGGCCGATGTGGTGCACGCGCATCCCACCATCGCGGGCGGCATCGGGCAACTGGCCGCCGAGGCCGCGTACGAGAAGGCGCACCGCCTGCGCTGGTTGATGAAGAAGCGCCCGGCGCGCTAGCTCATCGGGGCGTCGGGCTCGGCCATCGCCTCGGCGCACGCGTCGGGGTTCGCTGCCATCGCCGCAGCCACCTCCATCGCCGGTGAGGCCTGCTCGCCGTCGCGCCATGCATCGAGATACGGCGCGGGCCACACCATGCCGCGACGCACCTTCCACTCGTTGCCCGGGCACACCCACGAGATGCCCATGTGGGTGTGGCACACCGAACTGCGCGCATCGCCGGTCGACCCCATCGGCCCGAGGGGGTCACCCGGTTGCACGCCCTGCCCCACCGTCACGAGCACGGCGTCGAGGTGTGCGAAGTAGTAGCGCACCCCGTCCACGCCCAGCACCGCGACGTACATGCCACCCCGGTTCGAGCCCGCATGAATGGCGGGGTCCCACGAGTCGAAGTCGCGGGTCTGCACCACGGTGCCGTTGATGGGTGACACCACCATTGCGCCGCAGCCGAAGATGTCGGTCGCGGGATAGCCGCTGTGGTCGTCGCCGTAGCTGACGTCGAGCCCGGTGAACGGGAAGACGTACACCGGCACCGGCACCGTGGTGGAGGTCGCCGCAACCGTGGTGGTGGTGGTCGACGTCGACGACGTGGTGGACGCCGTCGTGGTGACGGCGGTCGTGGTGGACGGCGCCGCGACCGGCTCGTCGCTGCACCCCACGAGTGCGGCGACGACGAGGGTCAGTGCCCCAGTTCGTCGAAGCGATCGACGTTGCGCAACGACGGAAATGCCACCCACCAGATGCCGACGATAGCCAGCGTGGCCAGGCCACCCCCGACCACCGTTGCCGGGACCCCGACGGCCTGTCCCACCATGCCGCTCTCGAACGCGCCGAGCTCGTTCGATGCGCCGATGAACACGTTCTCCACCGCCATCACGCGACCACGCTTCTCGTCGGGCGTGACCAGCGGGACCAGTGAGCCGCGGATGAACACACTCACCATGTCGGCGGCCGACAGCACCAGGAGGGCCACGAACGCGACGACGTACTTGTCGGTGAGACCCAGCACGATGGTGGCGGCGCCGAACACACCCACCACTGCCAGCAGCACACGGCCGACGTGCCGCTGCACAGGTCTCGCCGCCAGCCACAATGCCATCGCGGCGGCGCCGATACCGGGCGCGGCGCGGAGCCATCCGTAGGCCACGTCGCCCACGCCGAGCTGGTCCTCTGCGATGGCGGGCAGCAATGCCACGGCACCACCGAAGAGCACGGCGAACAGGTCGAGCGCGATGGCGGCGAACAGGATGGGCGTGCGGCGGATGAACAGCAGACCCTCGACCGCACTCCGGAACGTGGGCTTCTCGTCGGGGTTCGGCGGCTCGGGCTGCCGTTCGAACCGCACCCGACCGAGGAACCACATCGACGAGCCGATGAGCAACGACGACGCGAGATACGCCACCCACGGACCGATGGCGTAGAGGAAGCCCGACAACGCGGGCCCGACGATGATGGCGCCGGTCCACGTGGCCGAGTACAGCGCGATCACCTTCGGCAGCCCACCCTCGGGCGCCACCATCGGCGGCATCGTGCGCGTGGCCGGCGCCAGGAACGCGCGGGCGATGCCGTACAGGAAGGCGATGATGAACAGCGGCCACACCTCGGTGGGATCGCTGAGCGCATAGATCAACAACGCGATCGACGTGAGCGCCTCACCGCTGATGGCGATCAGCGCGACCCGCTTGCGATTGAAGCGGTCGGCCACGGTACCGGTGACCAACACGAGCATGATGGCCGGGAGGAACTCGGCGAGACCGATCCACCCCAGGTCGGCCGAACGGCCCGTGATGTCGTACGCCTGCTTGCCGAGTGCGGCCGCCTGCATCGCCACGCCGCTGTACAGCACGGCCTTGGCCACCAACCACGGCCGCACGCTGCCGTAGCGCAGCACGTCGCCCGTCGTGAAGGTGGGCTGGTCGGAGGTGGGGTCAGTGGACTGCACAGGTCGAAGCACGCTACTGCGGAGGTGCTACACAACACCCATGAGTTCACTCGCCGACGACACCCGCTGGCTCGATGCCACTGCCCAGGCCGCGCTGGTGCGCGAGGGGAAGGCCACGCCGCTCGAACTGCTCGAGGCAGCGATCGAACGCATCGAGACCATCGACCCGCAGCTCAACGCGGTGAACATCCGCTGGTTCGACCACGCGCGGGAGATCGCCGGCGGCGCGCTGCCCGACGGCCCGTTCCGCGGCGTGCCCTTCCTGTTGAAGGACCTCTGGTCGCACTTCGCCGGGCAGACGCTCAGCAACGGCAACCAGGCACTCAAGGACGCCGCACCGGTGTCACCCGCCGACACCACCCTGGTGTCGCGGTTCAAGGCAGCCGGCCTGGTCACGGCCGGCCGCACCAACAGCCCCGAGTTCGGCAGCCTGCCCACCACCGAGCCCACGGCGTGGGGTCCCACCCGCAACCCGTGGAACACCGACCACTCACCGGGCGGCAGCAGCGGCGGTTCGGCTGCCGCCGTGGCCGCCGGCCTCGTGCCCATCGCACACGCCAGCGACGGCGGCGGCAGCATCCGCATCCCCGCGTCGTGCTGCGGCCTGGTGGGCCTGAAGCCGTCGCAGGGTCGCATCACCCTGGGCCCGTTCCGCGACGAGAGCAACCTCGGCGTCGAGCTGTGCGTCAGCCGCAGCCTGCGCGACACCGCCGCGATGCTCGACGCCGTGCGCGGCCCCGGCGTGGGCGACACGGTCATCGCCCCGGCGCCCGAGCGCCCCTATCTCGAGGAGTTGGGGGCACCGGCCGGCCGGCTCCGCATCGGGCTGCTCGACCACCACCCGTTCGGCCCTGCGGTGCACCCCGAGTGCGCAGCGGCGGCACGCAACACCGCGGCGCTGTTGGAATCGATGGGGCACCACGTCGAGCACGCATTCCCGGCGGCGATGGCGAACCCAGAGTTCGGCCGACGCTTCGGTGCGTTGTGGAGCACCAACATGGCCACGTCCATCGCGCGCATCGCCGCCCAGATCGGGCGCGACCTCACCGACGACGAGGTGCAACTGCACAACCGTGCGCAGGCGCAGTTCGCCCGCAGCGTGAGCGGCGTCGACTACGCGATGTCGCTGGCCGCGAACGTGGAGTACCGCCGAGCGGTGCAGCAGTGGTGGGCCGACGGCTGGGATCTCCTCGTGTCGCCCACGCTGGCCGAGCCGCCCACACGCATCGGCGAGTTCGACGACGTGGCCGATCAGCCGATGGCGCCGATGGTGCGCGCCGCCCAGTACGTGGCATTCACGCCGGCGTTCAACGCGAGCGGACAGCCCGCCATCAGCCTGCCACTGCACTGGACGCCCGAGGGGTTGCCGGTGGGCGTGCAGTTGGTGGCCGGCTACGGACGCGAGGACGTGCTGTTCCGGGTGGCATCGCAGCTCGAAGCTGCGCAGCCGTGGGAGCACCGCCACCCCGCCATCTGACGGCGCAGCACGGTGCGTCCGGTCACTTGATCGGGAGCGCCTCGTGCTCCTCGGGCACAGGAATGCCCCACCGCACCATGCCCTCCTCCACTCGCTGGATGAGCGTCTCGAGGGCGGCCACTCGGGCGTAGCGCTTCTGCTCGCCGGCGATCACGTCCCACGGCGCGAGCGCGTGGTTGGTGCGGGTGAACATCTCCTCGGCGGCCTTCTGGTAGTCGCCGTTCTTCTCCCTGTTGCGCCAGTCCTCGTCGGTGAGCTTCCACTGCTTCAACGGGTCGGCCGCACGACTGTTGAACCGTCGCAGTTGCTCCTCGTCGCTGATGTGCATGTACATCTTCACGAGGATGATGCTCTCCTGGCACAGCGACTCCTCGAAGTCGACGATGGCCTTGTAGGCGCGGCGCCACTCCTCACGAGTGCAGAAGCCCTCGATGCGCTCCACCAGCACGCGGCCGTACCAGCTGCGGTCGAACACACCCATCTGTCCCAGTCCGGGGAGCTCGGTGTAGAAGCGCCACAGGAAGTGGTGGTCCTTCTCCAGCCTCGAGGGGGCGCCGTAGCTGACCACGCGATAGTGCCGCGGGTCGAGGTGGTTCACCATGATCTTGATGGCGCCACCCTTGCCCGCCGCATCGGGCCCCTCCATGATGACCAGCACCCCGGGCCCGATCTTGCCGTGGCCGGCATGCCCCATGTGTCCGCCGAGCGTGAGGCGGAGCTGCAGGAAGCGTCGTTGACCGCGGAGGACGCGCTTCTCGTACTCCTCCTTGTCGAGACGCGCCGACAGGTCGAGCTTGTCGAGAAGACCCATGGGCCGACAACCTAATCCGCGACGTCAGCGGGCTGTCCAACCACCGTCGACGATGACGCTCTGCCCGGTCATGAAGGTGCTGCCCGGACCAGCCAGCAACAGCAGTGCGGCGTCGAGTTCGTGCTCCTCCCCCATGCGCGGCATCGGCGACATGGTGGCGATGAACTTCAGGCTGCCCTCGTCGCTCTCCATGCCCGCCGTCATCTCGCTGCGGAACCAGCCGGGGCACAGCGCGTTCACCCGGATGCCCTTGCGCGCCCACTGCGCCGCAAGTTCGCGAGTGAGGTTCACCACTGCGCCCTTCGACGCGCAGTAGTGCGCCTGCTTCACCGGCGATGCGGCCACGTGGCCGAGCATGCTGGCGACGTTGACGATGCTGCCGCCGCCGTTCGCGATCATCGACGGCGACACCAGTTTGCTGAGGTGCCACAGCGCCGTGACGTTCAACTCCATCGCCGAGCGGAACACGTCGAGCGTCTCGTCCTCCACCGACATCTTCTGGCCGATGCCGGCGTTGTTCACCAGCACGTCGACGCGACCGAAGCGGTCGAGCGCGGTGGCCACCAGACGCTCGCGGTCTGCCTCCAGCGACAGATCGGCGGGCACGGCCAGCGCGCCCGGCAGGTCGTCGACCAGTGCCGACAGACGGTCGGCGCGACGGGCAGCCACCACCACGTCGGCGCCCACGGCGTGCAGCACTCGGGCGAAGCGATCACCCAGACCCGACGACGCACCGGTGACGATGACGGTGCGGCCGTCGAGGCGGAACAGGTCGAGCGGGTTGCCGATGGTGGTCATGCACCGATTCTGATCGATGCGACCCGCGAACCCCACGACCGGGTGTGACACGATGCCCGCATGGTGACTCCGCGACCCGTGGTGCTGGTGCACGGCGCGTGGCACGGCGGTTGGTGCTTCGCCGCCCTGCAGCACGCCCTCGACGAACTGGGGGTGCCGTCGTACGCCCCCGACCTGCCTGGGCACGGTGCGTCCACGGCGGCACTCACCGACCTGCACGGCGACGCTCGGTCGATCACTGCGTTGCTCTCACAGCTCGACACGCCGGCGGTGCTGGTGGGCCACAGCTACGGCGGTGGGGTGATCACGCAGGCCGCCGAGTGGCACGGCGAGGTGGCGCACCTGGTGTACCTGGCCGCATTCGCATTGCTCGAGGGCGAGAGCATCCGCGGGTCGTTGCGCAACTTCCCGCCCGAGGAGATCGCGCTCTCGGCGGCGATGGTGCCGTGCGACGACGGCACCACGGTGCTCGACCCGGTGCTCGGCCCGCCCGCCCTCTACGGCGACTGCGCCCCTGCGGTGGTGGCCTCGGCGGTGGCCCGATGGTCACCCCAACCGCACGCAGCGATGACCCAGGCAGTCACCGGATCACCACTCGGGCGCATCCCGTCGACCTACGTGGTGTGCACCCGCGACCTCGCCGTGCACCCGAACCATCAGCGGGCCATGGCCGATCGCTGCGACCATCACCTCACCATCGACTGCGACCACTCCCCGTTCCTGTCCCGGGTGCACGAGGTCGCGGCGTTGCTGCACCGCCTGGCCGTGGAGGACGCGTCGTGAAGGTGCGCATCGGGTTCGGGTTCGGGGTGCGCACGAAGCTGAACGACGACGGCTTCGCCACCGTGGTCGACGCGCTCGAACGACTTCGGTTCGACAGCCTGTGGCTGAGCGAGCGCATCGGTGGCGAGGCACCCGACCCGCTGGTGGCCATGGCGTTCGCCGCAGGTCGCACCACGAAGCTGAAGTTCGGCATGAGCGTGATGGTGTTGCCGGGACGCAATCCGGTGGTGCTGGCGAAGGAGTTGGCCACGCTCGACCGCATGTCGCAGGGCAGGCTGCTGCCGGCGTTCGGCCTGGGTGCGGTCGACCCGCACGAGCAGCAGGCGTTCGGCGTCGAGCGCACCGAGCGGGCGAAGCGGTTCGACGAGGCCATCCGCGTGCTGCGCGGCTGCTGGGCCGACCAGCCGTTCACCCATCACGGCACCCACTTCCACTACGACGACCTCGTGGTGCTGCCCAAGCCGCGACAGCACCACGTCGACATCTGGTTGGGCGGCATCGCCCCGTCGGAACTGCGACGCGTGGGACGCCTGGCCGACGGCTGGCTGCCCAGCTTCGTCACGCCCGACGACGCGGCCCGCGGCCGTGAGGCCATCGAAGCGGCGTTGGCCGAGTACGGCCGCACCATCGACGACGACCACTACGGCGCGCTCATCCCCTACGCAACCGGACCAGTGCCCGAGCGGCTGCTGCAGGGGTTGGCGGCGCGTCGGCCCGATCTCGACGACCCGTCGGTGCTGGTGCCGCAGGGGTGGGACGCGCTGATGGCCACCATCGACCGGTTCGTCGCCGTGGGCACGACGAAGTTCGTGATCCTGCCGCTCACCGAGCCGGGTTCACCCGACGAATGGGTGACGCACCTCGAGGAGGCGGCGCCGATCGTGCTGGCGCGTCAGACCTGATGCCGTTCGCGCGGTGCCGCCATCCGCGCGAGCAGATCGAGCACGGCACCGGCCGGCACGGGGCGTGAGAACAGGTAGCCCTGCATCAGGTCGCACCCGAGCCCCTGCAGGTCGTCGCGCACCTCCACCGTCTCCACACCCTCGGCCACGACGGCCAGCCCCAGTCGGTGACCCAACTCGATGACCGACGCCACGATGGCGCGGTCCTCCTGGCTGTCGCTCATCGCGAGCACGAACCCACGGTCGATCTTCAGCTCGGTGACGGGCAGGTGCCCGAGTGAACCGAGCGACGTGTAGCCCTGACCGAAGTCGTCGAGGCTGACGCGCACGCCTGCGGCGCTGAGCTCCTCGAGCAGCGCCGTGGCACGCACCGTGTCCATCGCGAACGACGTCTCGGTGATCTCCAGCACCAGGCGTCGAGCCTGCACGCCGTGCGCCGACAGCCGGTTGAGCACCCAGCCGGGCAGGTCGTCGCGCAGGTTGCGTGCCGAGATGTTCACGGCCATCGACAGGTCGGGATACATCGGCGACCAGTTGGCCAACTGCACGAGCGCATGGTCGACCACCCAATGGGTGAGCGGCCCGATGAGACCGGTGCTCTCGGCGATGGGGATGAACTCGTCGGGGTACACCAGTCCGCGGGTGGGGTGCTGCCAGCGCACGAGCGCCTCGAACGCCACCACCTGGTGGGTGACCGCGTCCACCTTGGGCTGGTAGTGCAGCACCAACTCGTCGTTGGTGATCGCACGGCGCAGTTCGGCCAGCAGCCCGAGACGTTGCGGGTCGAACTCGTCGATCCCTTCGTCGTAGCGCACGATCGCTGCGCGCACACCCTTCGCGGCGTGCAGCGCGAGGTCGGCGCGCTGTTGCAGCACCTCGGGCGAGTCGGCGTCGTTCGGCCACAGCGCGTAGCCGATGCTGGTCTCCACCGACACCGCCACCCCGGCCAGTTCGGCCTCCTGCGCGAGCGTGTCCTGCAGTCGACGGAGACTCGCCTCGATGGTGTCGGCCCGCGCACCTGGCAGCACGACCGCGAAC
>SXKB01000044.1 GCA_005778215.1 Actinomycetota bacterium
CAACTACGCCGACGTGATGGTGGAGTCGGCCGTGGCCACCACCACCGGCATCCGTCGGGCCGGCCGCGAGAACGGCTGCTACGTCAGCGTCAGCACCATGGCCGACGACGGCGACGAGACGCAGACCGGGTTCGGGTTCAGTGTCGGCCGTTCGCCCGACGAGTTCGATCTCGGCAAGGCGGCGCGTGAGGCGGCCGACCGTGCCACGCGCCTGCTCGGTGCCACCAAGCCCACCAGCCGTCGCACCACCGTCGTGTTCGATCCGTACGTCACGGCGATGTTGCTGGGCGTGGTGTCGAGCACGCTCAACGGCGAGGCCGTGGCCAAGGGCCGCAGCCTGTTCAAGGACCGTGTCGGCGACCAGGTGGCCAGCCCGCTGTTCACGCTGGTCGACGACCCCACGAACCCGTTGGCGTACACCGCCACCGACATCGACGGCGAGGGCCTGGCGGCGCGCCGCAACGAGCTCATCACCGACGGTGTGCTGCAGGGCTTCGTGCACAACAGCTACAGCGCCCGCCGTGTGGGTGCGCGCAGCACCGGCAACGCCGTGCGCGCCGGCTTCAAGGGGTCGCCCGGTGTGGGGTGCCTGGCGCTGCAGCTGCGGCCTGGCAGTCGCGATCAGGCTGCGCTGGTGGCCGATGTCGACGACGGCGTGCTCATCACCGCGGTGCAGGGTCTGCACTCGGGTGTGAACCCCATCAGCGGCGACTTCTCGGTCGGCGCCTCCGGGTTGCAGATCACCAACGGCACGCCGGGTGCGCCGCTGCGCGAGTTCACCATCGCCTCCACGCTGCAGCGCATGTTGCTCGATGTGGTGGAGGTGGGTGGCGACATCGACTGGCTGCCCATGCGAGCCGCCGGCGTCAGCCTTGTCATCCGCGACGTCACCGTCTCCGGCGCCTGATCCATTCGCGTGCCCGCACCGTCCGCCGCCGCCCTCGAACGTCACCCGCACCTGGGCGACGCGTTGCCCGCGGGTTGGGTGCGGGTCGACCTGCACAGTCACACGATGTGGAGCGGCGACAGCACCACCACGCCCGACGAGGTGGCCGAGGCCGTGGTGGCCAGCGGGCTCGACGTGCTGTGCATCACCGACCACAACGCCATCCGTGGTGCCGTGGAGCTGGCGTCGCAGCTGTCGTGCCGGGTGATCATCGGCGAGGAGTTGCGCACGCACGCCGGTGAGATCATCGGGCTGTTCCTGTCGGAACGAATCCCCATGGGTACACCGCCCGCCGCCGCGGCCGCGGCCATTCGCGAGCAGGGTGGTGTGGTGTACGTGCCGCACCCGTTCGACCCGATGCGGCGCAACATGGCCGAGCCGGCGCTGTACGAACTGGCGCAGGCGGGTCTGCTCGACGCGGTGGAGGTGCTGAACGCGAAGACCTCGCTGCGCAGCCTGAACGAACGGGCCGGGCACTTCGCCGAGGAGTTCGACCTGGCCGCCGGTGCGGGCAGCGACGCGCACGTGCCCGATGCGCTGGGCGCGGCGTACGTGGAGATGCCCGACTTCGACGGCCCTGCCGACTTCCTGGCGAAGCTGCGTCTGGGCCGGGTGGTGGGCCATCACTGGGACCAGCACCGGCCGTGGAGCCCGCGCATCTTGCCGAGTGTGTCGACGGAGTAGAACAGACACCCGTGCCCATCATCCACGCCATCGTGCTCGGCCTCGTGCAGGGTCTGTCCGAGTTCCTGCCCATCTCGTCGAGCGGCCACCTGTTGCTGGTGCCGTGGATCTTCGGATGGAACGATTTCACCGACCCGTCGGTGCAGAAGGCGTTCGACGTGGCGCTGCACCTCGGCACGCTCGTGGCGGTGTGTGCCTACTTCCGCAAGGACCTGGTGGTCTACGTGCGCGAAGGGCTGCGGTTGGTGGTGCGGCGGGAGAAGCCTGTCAACGCCGAGGGTCGGCTGGCGTGGCTGCTGGTGCTGTCGGCGCTGCCCGCTGCTGCGGTGGGTGCTGTGGCCGAGAAGACCATCGACCAGAAGTTGGGCACGCCCGGCCTCATCGCGGCCTCGATGGTGTTCTTCGCGTTGCTGCTGTGGTGGGCCGACCGGCGCGCCGGGGCACGCAAGCTCGAGGAGTACACACCGGGCGATTCGTTGAAGGTGGGCGTCGCGCAGGTGCTGGCGTTGAACCCGGGTACGTCGCGCAGTGGCATCACCATCACGGCGGCCCGGTTCCTCGGCTTCGACCGCGACTCGGCCGCCCGGGCCAGCTTCCTGATGGCCATCCCGGTCACGGCCGGCGCCGTGGCCTTCAAGCTGCTGAAGCTGTTCGTCGACGGCATCCCCGAGGGGCTGCTGGTGCCGATGATCGTGGGCATCATCGCCTCGGGCATCTCGGGCTGGTTCGCCGTGTGGGGCACGTTGAAGCTGGTGCGCACGCGTACGTTCACGCCGTTCGTGATCTACCGCATCGGTGTGGCTGTGCTCGTGTGGACGCTCATGCTCACCGGCGTACGCTGACCCGATGTCGATCGTCCTCCAGACCGTGCCGCTGGGGTTCCAGTGGGCCACGGCCGATCCGTTCCTGTTCTGTGTGCACCACCTCGACCACTACCCGGCGGGCAACGCCGAGTTCGGTCCGCAGGCGTCGCTCGCCGGTCGCAACATCGGCAACGACTTCGAGCCGCGCGACGGCTGGCGCATGTACCACGGCAGCACCGTGCCCGGGTTCCCCGAGCACCCGCATCGCGGGTTCGAGACCATCACGTTCGCGCGCAAGGGCTTCATCGACCACAGCGACTCGATGGGCGCCACCGCTCGCTTCGGGCGTGGCGACGTGCAGTGGATGACCGCCGGCAAGGGTGTGGTGCACTGCGAGATGTTCCCGCTGTTGTCGCCCACCGAGGGCAACACCGTCGAGCTGTTCCAGATCTGGATGAACCTGCCGGCCGCCGACAAGATGGTCGAGCCGCACTTCACCATGTTCTGGGGCGAGGACATCCCGCAGCACCGGCACGTCGACCCCGCCGGTGCGGCATCCACGGTGACGGTGATCGCCGGTGTGTACGAGGGGCTGACGCCGCACGCGCCGCCGCCGGCTTCGTGGGCGTCGCGCGCCGAGGCCGACGTGGCCATCTGGCACGTGGTGATGGAACCGGGTGCCACGCTCACGCTGCCGCCCGCGCGTGGTGCCGACACGGTGCGCGTGCTGTACGTGTTCGAGGGTGGTGTCGCCGTCGACGGTGAGGCCGCCGAGAAGGACACCGGTGTGGTGGTGGAGGCCGGGGCGCCGGCGCCGCTGGTGGCTGGTGCCGACGGTGCGGAGATCCTGCTGCTGCAGGCCCGGCCGATCGGCGAGCCCGTGGCGCAGTACGGCCCCTTCGTGATGAACACGAAGGAGGAGATCGAGCAGGCGTTTCGCGACTACCGCGCCACCGGGTTCGGTGGCTGGCCATGGGATCGTCCCGATCCGGTGCACGGTGCCGATGCGGCACGGTTCGCCCGGCACGCCAACGGTCGCATCGAACGGCCGGGCATCGATCCGGCTCAGGCCGACGGCGGCGTGGCGGCGAAGTCGTCGTAGGCGTCGAGCGCCCGCGGCCCGTACACGGTGGCGGGGCCGCCCTGCATGAGGATGGTGACGCCGATGGCCTCGGCCACCTCGGCGCGCGTGGCGCCCGCCCGAGCCGCACCGCGTGCGTGCGCCGCGATGCAGCCGTCGCACTTCTCGGTGATGGCGATGCCGAGTGCGATGAGCTCCTTCGTCTTCACGTCGAGCGCGCCGGCGCCCATGGCGGCCTTGTGCAGGTCGCCGAATGCCTGGATGACGCCGGGGATCTCGGCGCGCAGCTCGCGTGCCAGCGGCGCCAGGCCGGCCTGCACCTCGCGGCCCCAGTGGTGTTCGTGATCGCTCATGAGGTGAGGGTAAGCCACCAGCGGCTCGATCCGATAGACACGGGGCCATGCATCCCGCCACCGTCGCCGTCGCCTCCGGTCGCCCGCAGGGCATCGGTGCCCCGCTGAACCATCCCGTCGTCCTCGCCAGCAGCTTCCGCGGCGAGGCCGGCGACTACTCGCGGTGGATCGGCACACCCACGTGGGACGGCCTCGAGCAGGCCGTCGGTGCGCTGGAGGGCGGTACTGCGGTGTCGTTCTCGTCGGGCATGGGCGCGTGCTCGGGGGTGCTGTTCGCCCTGGCGCCGAAGGTGCTGGTGCTGCCGTCGAATTCGTACATGGGCATGCGCGATCTGGTGAGCGAGTTGGAGCAGCAGCAGTCGCTGGAGGTGCGTTGGGTCGACACGGCCGACACTGCCGCGGTGGTGGCGGCGATCCCCGGTGCCGATGTGGTGTGGCTGGAGACCGCCACGAACCCGATGCTCGAGGTGGCCGACATTCCCACCATCGCTGCGGCCGCTGCGGCCCACGGCGCGAAGGTGGTGGTGGACAACACGTTCGCCACTCCGGTGTGCTGCCGCCCGCTGGAGTTGGGTGCCACGGTGTCGTTGCACAGCGGCACGAAGTTCATCGGCGGCCACAGCGATCTGCTCATCGGCCTCGCCGTCACCGCCGATCCCGAGGTGCACGAGCGGTTGCGGCGTGCCCGTCTGCTGGCCGGCACCACCCCGGGCGCATTGGAGGCGTTCCTGGCGCTGCGTGGTGTGCGCACCCTGCCCCTGCGTGTCGAGCGGGCACAGGCCAACGCCCAGGAACTGGTGGCACGGCTCACCGCTCACCCCGCGGTGGAGCAGGTGCGGTATCCGGGGTTCGGTGCGATGGTGTCGTTCGTGTTGGCGGGCGGCGCCGAGGCGGCCGATCGTGCGTGCCGCACGGTGCAGCTGGTGGTGGCGGCCACCAGCCTCGGGGGAGTGGAGACCTCGATGGAGCGCCGCCAGAAGTACGCCGGCGA
>SXKB01000356.1 GCA_005778215.1 Actinomycetota bacterium
AACTACAAGGTGGCCACCCCGGCCAACTGGACCGACGGCAACGACGTCATCATCGGCGCCGCCGTCACCGACGACGAGGCCAAGCAGCTGTTCCCGCAGGGCTGGACCACCGTCAAGCCGTACCTCCGGGTACTCCCCCAGCCCAACAAGTGACCGTGATCGCGGCCCGGTCCCGGCGGTACGCCCGGGGCCGGGTCAGCGGCGGGCGCGGTCCTTGGGGCGGCGCAGTTCCTTGCGCTGCACGAAGCGCAGACCACTCCAGGTGTCGTCGATCGCGGCCACCTTGTTGTCCACCCAGCCCGTCTTCAACAGCACCGCGCGCAGCACGTCCTCGGTGATGTCGGTGGGCACTCCGCTGGTCTTCTTCGGCCAGGCCACCCAGATGGCACCATCGGGTTCGGCCGCGTCGACCAGGGCCGGCCACTTCGCCTCGAGCCGGGCGCGCTCGGTGAAGAACGCCACCACCACGTCGATGGTGGGCATCAGGTTCCGCTGGTGCACTGCGTCGCCCACGTCGCCGAGCAGCTCGGTGAAGCCCCGCGGCGCGTTGATGAGCGTGTAGACCGCATCGCCCACGATGCCGAGCTTCTTCGGCAGCGGGGTGTTGCTGTACCCGGCGCTCACTTCAACCCGCTGTTGCACATCACGCGATCCACCTCGATCAGTATCACCACGCGGTCGCTGCGAACCTTCGGCGGCCGATAGCGACGAGCGTACGCGTCGACGGCCTTCTGCACCGCGACCGCATCGGTGAGCAACCGCACCGTGCCCTCGAGCGTGACCCACCGTGCGCCGTCGATCTGCGTGACGCTGGCACGCCCACCGCGCGCGGCGTTCTTCGCCTTCACCGCGCCGGCGAAGGTGATGACGCGCGCGTTGGTGCCGTCGAGCGTGAAACCCACGGGCACCGCATGCGGCGTGCCGTCGGCGCGCTGGGTGACCAGCGTGGCCAGGTGACGTTCGGCGAGGAACTCCTGCAGTGCCGGCGAGAACTGGATCATCCGTCGGCCGCGATCGCTCGGAGCACGTTCAGCCGCGTCGCGCGCCAGGCGGGGATGACGGCGGCGGCCACCCCGGCCACGAACGCGAGCACGAGGATGATGACGATGTTGCCCACCGGCACCGTGTACTGGTCGAGCCCGTTGTCGCGCAGGGCGATGATGACCACGTAGCCGAGCACCAGGCCCATCAACACCCCCACGAACGCGCCGTAGACCGAGGTGATGACGCTCTCCCACCGCACGGTGGTACGCACCTGTGCTCGGGTCATGCCGACGGCGCGCAACAGACCGATCTCGCGTCGTCGTTCGTACACGGCGAGCAGCAACGTGATGACGATGCCAAACGTGGCGATGACGATGCTCAACAGCAGCAGCCCGTAGATGAACGCGAGGCTGCGGTCGACGATGTCGGCACGGCTCGCGATGAACTCCTGTTTGTCCTGTAGCTCGCCGATGCCGTAGTCGACGGCGGCCTGGCCCACCTCGGCTCGGAACTGCTCGTCGCTCACACCTTCCGCGCGCGTGAGCGACACGAAGCCGGCGGGTGTGGCGATGCTCGTGCCCACGAACGTGTCGCGGTGGTAGATGCGCGCCGCGCGGATGAGGTCGGACGTGACGAACACGCCTTCCACCGTGAGCGGACGCGCCTCCCCGTCGATGCGCAGCACGAGCTCGCCGCCGACGGCGAGATTGCGCCGCTTGGCATCGCCCTCGCTGATGAGCACGCCGTCGGGCGTGAGCTGGTCGACGCCGCCCTGCACGAACTCGACCTCGATCAGACCCTCGACCGTCTCGGGGTTCACCACGACGCCGAACGCCGGCTTGCCGTCGATGTCGGCGATGCCGGCGGCGAACCCGAGGCCGGTGGCCACGCCCACCTCGGGCATCTCGTTGAGGTCGTCGACGAAGTCCTGACCGAAGCTGACCGAGCCGCCCTTCGACGAGTTGATGACGTAGTCGCCGAGGAAGGTGTCGCCCACCGCGGTGCGGATCTGCTCCTTGATCGACGCCGCGAACACCGCGGCACCGGTGACGAGCGCGACGCCGATGAGCACCGGTGCTGCCGTGCGTGCCGTGCGGCGCGGGTTGCGCTGCACGTTGCCGCGAGCCATCGTGCCGGTGACACCCCGGAACTTCTGCACGGGCGCACCGATGAATCGGGCGATCGGCTTGGCCAGCACCGGCCCGAGCAGCAGCACGGCGGCGAACAGACCTGCCACGCCGAGGGCGAGCAGCTGCGCATCGCCGCCGAGCATGACGACCGCGATGGCGGCGATGCCGACGACGGCGCTCACCGCCGCGGTGATGACGCGACCGCGGATGTGCTTCACCTTCTCGAGGATCGCATCGCTCATCGCCGCCACCGGTGGCACGCGTCCGGCGGCGATGGCCGGGCCGAGTGCGGCGATGAGGCTGGCCACCAGACCCGCCACGATGGTGATGACGACGGTGGGCATCTCGACGGCGAGACCACGCGCAGGGATCTCGTAGTCGAGCGCACCGAGCAGTGCCTTGATGCCGGCAGCCAGGCCGATGCCACCGATCAGACCGAGCACCGAGCCGATGAGACCGACCACGAACGCCTCGAGGATCATCGAGGTCGTGATCTGCCGGCGGCTCGCACCGAGGGCGCGCAGCAGCGCGTTCTCACGCTGGCGTTGCGCGGCCGTGATGGAGAAGACGTTGTAGATGACGAACATCCCCACGCCGAGCGCGATGAACGAGAAGATCGCCAGGAAGATGGTGAGGAAGCTGAGCGACTTCTGCACCTCGCTCTGCGCCTGCGCGGTGATCTCGGCCGACGTGAGCACCTCGGCCACATCGGGGTCGAGTGCGGCGCGTATCGACGCGACGAGCTCGTCGGCCGGCAGCGAGCCGTCGCCTTGCACCAACACCGCGTCGACGAACCCGGGCTTGGCGATGAAGTCGCTCGCGGTCGTCTCGTCGAACAATGCCCACGTCGCGTTGCCGGGCGAGATGATGTCGTCGTACTCCACGATGCCGACGAGCGTGAACTCCCGTTTGCCGTTGTCGGCGTTCACCTTCACGGTGTCGCCCAGCACGAAGCCGCCGTCGTTCGCCGTGAGGGTGTCGAGGGCCACCTCGTCGCCCCCATCGGGCAGGCGCCCCTGCTGCACCCGCCACACCGACAGGTCGCCGGTGTTCACCGTGGCGCCGAAGGTGGGTGCGGTGGGCCGCTCGATCGGGTTGCCGTCCTTGGCGATGACGACGGCGTCGCCGGTGACGGAGCCCTGCGCGTCCTGCACGCCGGGCACGGCGCGCACCTCGTCGATGATCGACACCGGCAGGCGGTCGCGGCTCTCCAGGCCGAACAGGTTCTCGACCGAGTTGGCACTCTGCACGTAGCCGTCGACACGTTCGTAGACGTTGGCGAACAACGCGTCGAAGGTGCGCTCGATGGTGTCCTTGAAGATGAACGTGCCCGAGAGGAACGCCGTGCTGGCCACGATGGCCAGCGAGGTGAGGAGCAGACGTCCCCACCTCGCCAGAACACTTCTCAACGCCAGTCGGAACATCAGATCATCCTGCCCCGACCGGCGAAGGTCGTCCATTCATGCCCGGCCACACGTGTCATGTGGTCGCGATCGCCTCGAGCACGTCGGCCTTGGTGGCCCGCCACGAGGGGTAGATGGCCGCCACGGCGGCGAACAACAGCGACAGCAGGATCGCCACGGCGATGGTGGAGATCGGCAACGAGAACACGCTGAGGCCTTCGTCCTCGAGGGCCTTCACGATGATCCAGCCCAACGACACACCGAGGGCCGTACCGGCAATGGCACCGACCACGGCCGTGACCATGCTCTCCCACAGCACGCTGGTGGCCACCTGCGAGCGGGTCATGCCCACGGCACGCAGCAGACCGAGCTCACGACGCCGCTCGTACACCGCCAGCATCAACGTGATGACGATGCCGATGATGGCGATGAAGATGCTCATGCCCAGCAGTGCATAGATGAAGTTGAGGAACCCGTCGATCTGCGCACTCTGCGAGTCGATGTACTCGTCGCGGCTCTGCACCTGCAACGAGGGGTAGCCATCGACCACCGCCTGGATGGCCGCGGTGTTCTCCTCGGTCACACCGCCCGGGGTGGCGATGAACACGCCCAGGTCGAACAGCGGCACCGGGCTGTCGTCGAACAGCGATCGATCGACGATGAAGTTGCCGAAGATGTCACTGTCGAAGATGCCCTGCACCGTGAGCGTGCGCTCGGTGCCGTCGAGCGACTTGGTCTCGAAGGTGTCACCCACGACGACACCGTCGCGGGTGGCCTTGTCGCCGGCGACGAGAATGCCCTCGGGGGTGAGCGACGAGAACGTGCCGTCGACGAACGGGATCTCCAGCACGGCTTCCGCATCGGCCGGGTTGATGGCCAACACCTGCTTGGCACTGAACTCGCCGTCGTCGCCCAGGAACTGGATGCCGGAGGCAGCAAGGCCGAGCACGTCGCCCACCTCGGCCGCCTTCAGGTCGTCGGCCAGCGTGGCGGGCACGGTGTTGCCGCCGTTGCTCTGCTTCGCGGTGACCACGTAGTCGCCGTTGAACGACTGGCCCACCACGTCGCGCGTGGTGGCCTTCGCCGAGGCACCGAGGGTTGCCACGCCGATGAGCAGCGCAAGACCCACGGCCAGCGCACCGGCGGTGAGCGCGGTGCGCTTCGGGTTGCGGCTGGCATTGCGGCCGGCCATCGTGCCCGCCGCGCCGCTCACCGCAGTGAGACCGGGCGTGGCGGCTCGGGCCACGGGCGTGGCCAGGAACGGGCCGAGCACGATGAGCGACACGAACAACGCGATCGCACCGAGGCCGAGCGCCATGGTGTTGCCGGCGAGGCCGAGCCACCCGAAGGCGACCGTGGCGACGAGCGTGAGTGCGCCCATCACCTTGCGGATGCGCGAGTGGTCGGCGTGATCGACCGACACGTCGCGCAGTGCCGCCAGCGGCGGCACACGGCCGGAACGGATGGCCGGTGCAATGGCGCACACGATGGTGACGATGACGCCCACGACCACGGTCACGATGAAGCCCGTCGGGTTGATCACCAACGTCGACTCACCGGGCCCGAAGCCTGCCTGGTTGAGCAGGAACAGGATGCCCGATGCCAGCCCCACGCCGCCGAGGCAGCCGAGCAGCGAACCACCGAGGCCCACGACGAACGCCTCGATGAACATCGAACGCGTGACCTGGCCACGGCTGGCGCCGACGGCGCGCAGCAGGGCGTTCTCACGGGTGCGCTGCGCAGCGCTGATGCTGAACACGTTGTAGATGATGAAACTGCCCACGAACATCGAGATCAGGGCGAAGATCGACAGGAAGATGGTGATGAAGCTGAGCGACTGCTCCACCGCGCTCTGGTTCTCCTCGGTGATCTGCTCGCCGGTGAGCACCTCCACCTCGGGGTCGGCCAACGACGCAGCGATGCGATCGGCGAGCTCCTGCTGGGTCGACGTGCCGTCGCCCACCACGACGATGTTGTCGACCTTCGACGGGTCGCCGACGATGAACTCCTGCGCGGTGTCCAGCGTGTACAGCGACCAGGTCGCTCCACCGGAGGTGTCGTTGCCCGCGAACTTCGCGAAGCCGGTGATGGTGAACTGGCGAGGCTGCCCGATCGACGTGATGGTGACGACGTCGCCCACGTCCAGCCGGCCGGTCTTCGCCGACGAGTTGTCGAGCACCACTTCGTCGGCGGCCGAGGGGGCGCGGCCACCGGCGACGAGGTCCCAGGGGGAGGCGGGGCTGTCGATCCACACACCGGCGAACTTCGGTGGACCGTCCTGGCCGATCACCGTGCCGTCGGTAGTGGTGACCGTGGCCTGGCCCATCACATCGGCATGTGCCTCGGTGACGCCGGGAACGGCGCGCACCTCGTCGAGCACCGCCAGCGGCAGACGATCACGCTGCTCCTCACCGAACTGACCCTCGATCACGTTCGCCGAGCGGACGAACGCGTCGGTGTCGGCGTACGCACTGGCGAACATCTCGTTGAAGCTGCCCTTGATGGTGTCGGTGAAGACGAAGACGCCGCTGAGGAAGGCCGACCCGGCGATCACCGCGGCGGCGGTGAGCAACAATCGGCCTTTCCGCGACCAGATGTTGCGGAGGCTGAGCTTGAACATCGGTCACTCCCCGAAACGCTTCATGCGGTCGAGCACCCGCTCGGCCGTCGGTTCGTGCATCTCGTCGACGATGCGACCGTCGGCGAGGAAGATCACGCGATC
>SXKB01000045.1 GCA_005778215.1 Actinomycetota bacterium
CGCCCACTGGCGACGATGTCCCGGATGCCGTGTCGGTGGCGGGTTCCGACACCGTGTTCGCCCCGCCGTTGGCGGTGTTGCTGGTGCTGCTCGCGTTGCTGTGCGGGTGGATGGCTGTGCGCCGTCTGCGCCGGCACGCCGCCGGTTCGCCGCCTCCCGCGGACGACCTCGACCAGCTCGAGCGAGAGCCGCAGCACGCGTGATCCTGCGTCCCGTCGCCCGTTGCACGTTCGCCGCCGCCGCCATCGCGGCGTCGATCGTCGGCGTCGTCGCGCCGGCCTTCGCCGGCTCGTTCCTCGTCGGCCCGCATGCCGAGCTCGATCGCACGAACGTGGAGGTCGACGACCGGGTGATCGTCACCATCGACGGGTTCGAGGCGCGTGTCGTCACCATCTCGGTGTGCGGCAACGAGGGCCGGCGTGGGTCAGGCGACTGCAACATGACGGCTAGCAAGGGGCTCCGCCTCGACGGCGATGGCACCGCCACCACGGCACAGTTCGGCATCTCGGCACCGCCGGTGCCGTGCCCGTGCATCGTGCGCGTGGCAAGCCGCAACGCCGACGAGGTGTCGGTGGTGCCCATCGAGCTCTCGGGTCATCCGATGGGAGAGGTGCAGGATGCGGGTCCCGGCGCGTCCATCGACGACAGCCTGGCGGTCACGTTCGACGTGGAGGACGTCACGTCCGGTTTCGGTGAGTCACTGCGTCACGAGCTCGGCGGTCCCGGGCAATACGCAGTGACGGTCACCGTGAAGAACCGGGCGACGGTGACGCTCGACGGCATCACCGTGTCGGGCGACATCGGCCGCCGGGACAACGAGGTGGCCGCTGCGTTCGACTTTTCACGTCTCGGTCCATTGCCGGCGGGCAACACGTGGGAGCAGACCATCGTCGTCGACGTGCCTGCGCCCACGTTCGGCGAACTGCACTGGCGCAGCTTCGTCACACGCGACGGCGACACCCTCACCAGCACGCAGACCATCACCCATCGACCGTGGCTGCTGATCGGCATCGTGCTGTTCCTCGTGCTCGACATCGCACTGCTCGTGGGTCGGTGGCTCGTGCACCGTCACGCGCGCCACGACGACGAACCCCCCGCCGACGACCTCGACGACGCCACCCCCGAACTCGAGTTGGTCGGCGCGCCGTAGGGCATCTGGCGCCGATCCGTCCCGGAAACCGGGACGGATCGCGCCCAGATGCCGAAGTGGGACGGATCACGCCCAGATGCCCGGCTGAGTGCGCCGCGGGTCAGAGGCTGGGGCGGGGGCTGGCGAGGGTGACGTCGATGGTGACGGTGGCGCCGTTGCGCTGCACCTGCACGGGCACCACGTCGCCCGGTTGGTGCGGGGCGAGGGCCGCGCCGATGGCGGTGACGTCGAGCACGGTGACGCCGTCGATCGACACGATGATGTCGCCTTCCTGCAGACCGGCGACCGCTGCGGGGCCCTTCGCATCGAGTGCGCTGACGAGCAACTCTTCGGCGGCGGTGTCGAGCACGACGCCCATCCACACCTTGCCCTCGGCCCCCTCGGCGAGGGCCCGTCGCAGGGAGTCGAGATGCTCGAGCGACACCAGGGTGGCCTCACCGTCGGCGTGCGAGCACAGTGCCACGAGCTCGCCACGCTGGTTCACGACCGGCGTGCCCTCGGGCAGGTCGCCCACCGGGTCGGTCGGGTCGGTGGTGGTGGTCTCGATGGTGCCGTCGTCCTGCACCACCGCGGTGACGCCCTCGGCGCCGTAGAACGTGAGCTCGTCGCCAGGCAGCACGTCGGTGGCCACCGTGAACGACGTGAGCGACGCGTCGGTGTCGTGCGCCAGCACGGCGAAGCCCGAGCGTTGATCGACCAGCAGTACCTGTGCCTGCTCGGTGCCACCGTCGGGGAGGAGCAGTTCCACCGTGTTGTCGGCGCTCACCGCGGCGGCGGTGGTGATGATGAGCGAGCCGTCGTTCACGGCCACGGCCACAGCCACGGGTTCGACCGACGTGCCGACGGACACTGCATAGGTGGGCAACGGGTCGACCGAGGGGACGATCGAGCTGCCGGTGTTCGCGTCGACCGAGCTGGTGGTCTCGTCGATCTCGGTGGTGTCACTGCCGCCCGACGTCGTGCCGGTGGCGTCGGTGGTGCTCGGTGCCGCCAGGGACGACGAACTGCCGGCCGTGCTGACGGTGGCGACCGTGGACCGCACGCTCACACCCGCATTGCGGCCAGCGTGCGTGGGCAACATCGTCCACAGCACGGCGAGCGCCAACACACTGCCGATGGCGCCCGTGGCAGCGGTGAGGCCACGGCCGATGGTGAGCGGCGGCTCGCTGGACGCCCACGCCTGCTGGCCCATCTCGCTCGGATGGCGCCACTGGCGTTCGTGCGCGGGCAACGGCGCGCGGGGATACAGCTCGTCGTCGTTTCCCTCACTCCGGTCCACGAAGGGGGCAGGTTAGTGATGGAACGACCACAAGGGGCATCGCGCGCCTGACCTGCGATGACGGGGCATCGTGGCAGTTGGACCGCCGACGGCTACCATGCGGCATTGTGCACGCTCCCGTCGATGGCAATTCGTGGCTCGGTCTCACCGAGTCGGTGCTGCCGGTCGGCGACGTGTACGACTGGTGCCTCCAGCCGCAGTGCGGTGCCGTCGTGCTGTTCAGCGGCACGGTGCGCGACCATGCGGTCGACGAGGCCGGGCAGGAACGCAGCGACGTGCAGTACCTCACCTACGAGGCCTACGAGTCGCAGGTCGTGCCTGCGTTCGAGGCCATC
Source organism: Actinomycetota bacterium (assembly GCA_005778215.1). Taxonomy (GTDB): domain Bacteria; phylum Actinomycetota; class Acidimicrobiia; order Acidimicrobiales; family Ilumatobacteraceae; genus UBA668. The sequence goes on from SXKB01000045.1 coordinate 2,765, forward strand.
GAGCGCGAACTGCGCGAGCGTTGGCCGCACACGGGCCGCGTGGCGCTGTTGCACCGCGTCGGGCGGCTCGAACTGATGGAGAGCAGCGTGCTCGCGTGTGTCAGCGCTCCGCATCGCCCTGAGGCGTTCGAGGCCGCTCGCTACGCGATCGATGCGCTGAAGGCCAGCGCGCCCATATGGAAGCACGAGGTGTGGGCAGATGGTGCCGACTGGGGTACCGGCGCGCACGTGCCCGTCGCTCCCGAGTCGGTGCCCACCGCGGGTGGTGGCAGCCGCTCGTGATCTGGATCCTCGTCGCCGTCGTCGTCATCGCGCTCGCGGTGCTCGTCATCGTGGCCCGCAAGCCCCGCCAGGAGCCCGGAGTCGCCAGCTTCCGTCGTCACATCGACGCGCTCTCACCGGAGGCGCGCCGCGAAGTGATGGACCGTGTGCGACCCCCCGACTCGAACCAGCAGGAAGGCCAGGGCAACTGAACCATGGCACGCGACCTCGCGATCGACCTCGGCACGGCCAACACGCTCGTGTACATGAAGGGCCGCGGCATCGTGCTCAACGAGCCGTCGGTCATCGCGCTGAACCGGCAGACCGGCGAGGTGCTCGCCACCGGCCGTGAGGCGTGGCAGATGATCGGCCGCACCCCCGGCTACATCGTCGCAGTGCGACCGTTGCGCGGTGGCGCCATCACCGACTTCGAGATCACCGAACGCATGATCCGTCTGCTGCTGCAGCGCGTCGGCGTCAGCCGCTTCACCCGGCCGAAGGTGGTCATCTGCGTGCCGTCGGCCATCACCGAGGTCGAGCGTCGCGCCGTCACCGACGCCGCACGCCGCGCCGGCGCCGCCGATGCGCAGCTCATCGAGCAGCCGATGGCCGCGGCCATCGGCGCCGACCTGCCCATCGACGAGCCCGTCGGCAACATGGTCATCGACATCGGCGGTGGCACCAGCGAGACCGCGGTCATCAGCCTCGGTGGCGTGGTGGCGCTGGAGGCGGTGCGCGTCGGCAGCTTCGACATCGACGCCGCCATCCAGGCGTACGTGCGCCGCGAGCACGGCATCGCCATCGGTGAGCGCACGGCCGAGGAAGTGAAGATGGCCATCGGTTCGGCGGCACCCACCGACGACGAGAGCCAGGCCGAGGTGCGTGGTCGCGACCTGATGACCGGTCTGCCGAAGACGGTGGTGCTCACCCCCGAGGAGATCCGCTTCGCGATCGAGGACGTGGTGTCCAGCATCATCGCCTCCGTCGTGCGCTGCCTCGCGAAGGCCCCGCCCGAACTGGCGCAGGACTTCCTGGTGCGCGGCATGTACCTGGTGGGCGGCGGCGGCCTGCTGCGTGGCCTTGCCCCGCGCATCGAACGCGAGACCCAGGTGCCGGTGAAGATGAGCAACATGCCGCTCGAGGCGGTCGTGATGGGTGCGGGTCACTGCATCGAGCACTACGACGCGCTGAAGACCATGTTCATGGGCGCCCGCCGGCCCTGAGTCGGCGTCGTACGTCACGACATGCGGCTCGGGCCGGGATTCTGGCAGTCTGTGTGACATGACGGACACCACGCCCTCCCCGCCGGTCAGCGACTGGGCCACCGATTACGACATCTTCGACCCGGAGTACATCAACAACCCGTTCCCCATCTGGGACGAGCTCCGCGAGAAGTGCCCCATCGCCCACACCGATCGGTGGGGCGGCTCGTGGCTGCCGACTCGGTACGAGGACGTGACCGAGATGGCCCGCAACATCCTCGACTTCCCGTCGGGCAACGGCATCTCCGTGGTCCCGCCGCCGGCTGGTGTGGGCGACCCCGATGGGCCGCCGCCGCTGCTCGCCAACGGCGTGCCGCCCATCAGCGCCGACCCGCCGTTGCACACCTGGACCCGTCGCCTCGTGCTGCCCACGATGAGTCCGGCCCGTGTGGCCGAGTACGAGATCTACACGCGCGACCTGTGCCGCACGCTGGTCGACGGGTTCATCGCCCGCGGTGAGGTCGATGCCGCAGCCGAGTACGCACAGCAGATTCCGGTGCGTGTCATCGCGCACATCCTCGGTGTGCCCGAGTCGATGTCGTCGACGTTCACCGAGTGGGTGCGCGACGTGCTCGAGTTCGCGAACGACCCCGAGCGGCGCATGCGCGGCATCACCGGCATCCTGCAGTACCTCACGGGTGCACTCGACGAGCGCATCGCGAACCCCACCGACGACTTCATCAGCGAGTTGCTGCAGTCCGAGCACGACGGTCAGCCGATCGAGCGCTCGGTCGTGATGGGCATGTGCGCGCTGCTGCTCATCGCCGGCATCGACACCACCTGGTCGTCGATCGGTTCGTCGATGTGGCACCTGGCCACCCACCCCGACGACCGTCGCCGCCTGCTCGCCGCCGACAAGGACCTGTGGTCCACCGCCATCGAGGAACTGCTGCGTGCGTACGCGCCGGTCACCATGGCCCGCCGCCTGTCGCACGACGTCGAGTTCAACGGTTGCCCGATGAAGGCCGGCGACCGCATCCTGATGAACTTCCCGGCCGCGAACCGCGACCCCGAGCAGTTCCCCGATCCCGACAAGGTGATCCTCGACCGCGAGAACAACCGCCACGTCGCGTTCGGTGCCGGTATCCACCGCTGCGCCGGGTCGAACCTGGCACGCATGGAGCTGCGGGTGGCGATCGAGGAGTTCATCACGCGCATCCCCGACTTCGAGCTGAAGGACCCCGCACTCGTCACCTGGGCAGGTGGTCAGGTGCGCGGCCCGCGCAACGTCCCCGTCGTGTTCTGATGCGGTCGCTGCGCGACACCACGCACGCACTCGATGCGGGCATCGCGCAGATCCGCCACCAGTTCCAGGTGCCGGTCGGGTTCCCCGACGCGGTGCTCGAGGCCGCCGCCGAGGCGGCGCGTCGCGCGCCCACGGAGCACGTCGATCGCACCGACGTGCCGTTCGTGACACTCGACCCGGCCAGCAGCACCGACCTCGACCAGGCGTTCGCCATCAGCAGCAGCGGCGACGACCTGTTGCTGCAGTACGCCATCGCCGATGTCGGCTGGTTCGTGCGCGACGGCGACGCCATCGACACCGAGGCGTGGCAGCGGGCGATGACCCTGTACCTGCCCGACGGCAAGGCGGGCCTGTACCCGCCGGTGCTGTCGGAGGGGGCGGCGAGCCTGCTGCCCGACGGCCCACGGCCGGCGGTGGTGTTCCACGTGCGGCTGGGCCCCGACGGTTCGGTCCGCCTCGACGGTGCCGAGCGAGCCATCGTGCGCAGCCGCGCCAAGCTCGCGTACGACTCGGTGCAGGCCTCCGACCTACCGGTGGGGTTCGCCGAGTTCGCACGGCGCATGGAGGCCGCCGAAGTTGCTCGCGGTGCCGCGCCCGTCGACCCGCCGGAACAGGTGGTGGAACGCAACACGCACGGCTACCGCCTTGCGTTCCGCCCGCGGTTGGCCAGCGAGACGGCGAATGCGGCGCTGTCGTTCGCCACGAACATGGCCGTGGCCGACGCCATGCAGCGGGCCGGCACCGGGCTGTTCCGTGTGATGCCCGAGCCCGACGAGCGAGCCGTGCGGCGGTTGCGGCACACGGCGCACGCGTTCGGCATGGACTGGCCGAAGCACCAGCCGCTCGAGGTGTACTCGCGCTCACTCGACCCCAACGACCCGAAGCACGCCGCGTTCATGCTGGCCGTGCGCCGGGCCGGCGGTGGCGCGACGTACGTGACGCACACCGAGGGAGTGGTGCCGTGGCACTCGGCCGTGGCCGCCACCTACGCCCACACCACCGCACCCCTGCGCCGTCTGGCCGATCGCTACGTGGTCGCCACGGTGCTGGCCGTCGCGAACGGGCGTCCGGTGCCCGAGCACGTGGCGGCATCGCTGACGGAGTTGCCGGCAGCGATGGCGCGGGCTGCCTCGAAGGCGGGGCAGATCGACCGGGCCGTCATCGACCTCGCCGAGGCCGTGATGCTTGAGGGTCACGAGGGTCACACCTACCTCGCCGTGGTGGTGGAGGACGACGACGACGTGAGCAAGATCCAACTCACCGACGTGGCGGTGGTGGCGAAGGTGAAGGCGAAGGGGTTGCACCCCGGCGACGAGTGCCGGGTGAAGCTGGTGCGCGCCGACCCGGCTCGCCGCGAAGTGCACTTCGAACGCGTCGCCTGACCCGAAGGACGACCGCTGTCAGGAAATGCGGCCGATGCGGCCGGATTCTCTGACAGCGATCGGCGCCAGCCGTTGGTGTTCGGCCGACCGGCCGAGCGTGGAGGTCATCAACCGAACCCCGAGCCGACGATGATGTTCAGCTCCACGTACGGGGCGTGGGGTGTGCGGGCGGCGGCGGCACTGATCCCGTCGATGATGCGCGCCGACTGGCCGTTCGACCACTGCCACACGTCGTAGGCCGAGTCGGCGCCGGTACCGGCCGCACGCGCGCCGACGAGCAGGCGCTCGCCCGGCAACCACGACAGCGGGGTGAACACCGACTCGGTGGGCAGCGCCATGCGCACCACACCGAAACTCGACGAGCTGGACAGCTCGACCCGATTCCCACTGGTGCCGTCGCCCACCACCCACGCCGCGGCGAACGGGTCGGCCGCACTCGTGATGAGGCCGGTGGCCGACTCGCCCGTGTAGGTCTGGAGCGTGTCGAGCTGGTCGAACGGCAGTGTGTAGCGGTGCACCTCGGTGGTGCCGTCGGGGTGGCGGTGCAGGAACGTGAAGGAGTCGCCCGTCGCGTCGAATGCCAGCCCCGTGACCTCGCCGTGCTCGATCGAGCCGAGGCGGGTGGCATTGGCGCCGCGGTTGCTCGCGAGGAAGATGCCCTCGCCCAGACCGTCGTTGCCCTCGCCGGCGGCGACGATGTGCTTGCCGGCGGGGTGGTACACGGCGCTCGTGGTGCGTGCCATGAACGACACGTCGATGCGTTCGGTGCTGTCGTGCGCGTTGCGCCAGATGAGGTGGCCGGTCTGCGCGTTCGGGGCGATGAGTGCCTTGCCGGTGGGTTCCGACCAGCGGAGTGCGCGGTTGTCGGGGAAGTAGCCGGTCTCGACGAAGCGGCCGTCGTCGCGCAGCACGACATCGGGGCCGATGAGCACCTCGTCGCCATCGGGGCTCCACTGGATCCAGGACGGGTTGCGGCCCTCGAGGTCGGCGAGACAGCTGAACTCGCCCAGCCCGTCCAGCGCCCACAGGCGCCCTTCGAACACGAATGTGGTCTGGCCGGCGGCGGGTACGGGCGTCATCTCGCACGGCGCATCGAGCGGCAGGTCGTCGGTGGAGTACCGCGCCGGACTGTCGTCGATGCTGGCAGCCGTCGTGCTGGTGGTCGGGTCGGTGGTGGCAGGTGGGTCGGTGGTGGCGTCGACCGTCGACCCGGGTGCCGTCGTGGCCACCGTCGACACGCCGGGCGTGGGCGCCGTGTCGGTGCCGTCGGTGGCGCACGCGACCAGCAGCAGCGTCAGCAACGCCGCGACGACCGGTCGGCCCCTCATGGGCGGCACCCTATGCCCATTCGCAGGCCGGCGATAGTGCCTACGCCGGGTCGATGCGGTACGCCACGCCGTCGCTGTGGGCCAGCACGTACAGCTCGCCGTCGGGGCCGGTGACGATGGCGCTCGGGTTGCCGGGCACCACGCCCAACAGCAGCACGGTGCCGTCAGCGCGCAAGGCCCACACCTTGCCCGAGCAGTAGTCGGTGACCACGTACCAGCCGACGAGCGACGGGATGGCGTTGCCGCGGTACACGGTGCCGCCGCTGACCGAGCAGCCGTCGTCGCCGTGGGCGTACTCCCACAGCGGTGCCTGCGCGCCCTCGGCCGACTGGTCGGTGTTGAACGGGTGGTTGCCCTCCATGGCGCTCCACCCGAAGTTCACGCCGCGCCCGCCGCCGTCGTCGGCGAGGGCCACGTTCACTTCTTCCCACGCGTTCTGGCCGACGTCGGCGATCCACAGGTCACCGGTCGCCGCGTCGAACGAGAACCGCCATGGGTTGCGCAGCCCGTACGACCAGATCTCGGGGAGCGCACCCTCGACCCCGACGAACGGGTTGTCGGCCGGCACCGTGTACGGCTGGTCGCCCGACGCGAGCGGATCGATGCGCAGGATCTTGCCGAGCAGCGAACCGAGGTCCATCGCCCGCCGTTCCGGGTCGCCACCTGCGCCACCGTCGCCGAGGCCGATGTACAACAAGCCCTCGGGGCCGAATGCGAGCTCGCCGCCGTTGTGGTTCGCATACGGCTGGTCGATCGTCATCACCACGCGTTCGCTCGCTGCATCGAACGAGCCGTCGTCGTTCACCGCGAACTCGGCGATCACGGTGTCGCCATCGGCGCGGGTGTAGTCGACGTAGGCGAGCGGCTCCGTCGGGTGGTACGCAAGCCCGAGCAGACCCTGTTCGGTCCCGGTGGAGATCTGCCGGGCGATGTCGAGCATCGGCATGCTCACCGTGCCGTTGCTCATCACCACCACCCGACCGTCCTGTTCTGCGACGGAGTAGACGTTGTCGCCGCGGCTGGCCAGGTCGACCGGCTTCACCATGCCGTCGGCGAACTTCGTGAACGTGACCGAACCCTCGGTGAGCGGAATGGTCGAGGTGGAGGGGGTGGTGGGCGGCAGGGTGCGTGGCGGCAGCGTGTCGGCGGTGGTGGTCTCGGGGATGGCCGTGTCGGCGACCGTGGTCGATGTGGTGGAGGTGAGCACCTCCTCGTCGTTCGAGCACGCGGCCAGCAGCGACACGCCGGCCACGGCGACCGCGACGAGCCGCCGCTTCATCGCTGTCCCACCCGCACGAGCCCTTCCTGCACCACGCTCACCGCGAGGTGACCGTCGGCGGTGTAGATGGCGCCACCGGCGAGGCCGCGCGCCCCGCCCGTGGAGATGGGGTGCTGGTCGTACAGCATCCAGTCGTCGGCGCGGAACGGGCGATGGAACC
>SXKB01000046.1 GCA_005778215.1 Actinomycetota bacterium
CGGCTTCAGGTACTCGAGGAGGTGCCAGCTGATGGCCTCGCCCTCGCGGTCTTCGTCGGTCGCGAGGTACAGCTCACTGGCGTCCTTCATCGCCGCACGCAGGTCCTTCACCACGTCCTTGCCCCGCAGGGTGAGCTCGTACGTGGGCTTGAAGCCGTTGTCGACGTCGATCTGCAGGCCCTTGCTCGGCAGGTCGGCGACGTGGCCCACCGAGGCGCGCACGTCGAACGTGTTCCCCAAGAACTTGGAGATGGTCTTCGCCTTGGCGGGCGACTCCACGATGACGAGCGGTCTGGGCATCGGTGCGTATCGCTAGGTGATGGAACCGGGTGTTGTCAAGACACAGGCCCGATCGGTCGACTCAGCCGAGGAGGTGGTGGAGCGTGAACTCCACCCGACGGTTGGCGTTGCGGCCTTCCTCAGTGGCGTCGTCGGCGATGGGAGATCCCTCGCCGAACCCGGTGGCGGTCATCCGCTCGGCCGGGATGCCCGAAGCCAGGAAGTAGAGGAAGATCGCGTCGGCGCGCTGCTGGGAGAGCACGAGGTTCGAGTCGGTGGGCCCGACACCGTTGGTGTAGGTGCGGATGTCGAGGACCAGCGTGGGATTCTGTTGCAGCAGACGCACGAGAGTGTCGAGGAACGGTGCCGACGATGCGGGGAGCGACGCCGAGTTGGGCGCGAACGGGATGGCCCCGGGTGCGAGCAACGGCTCGCTGTCCACCAGGGGTGCGCCTGCGGCGACCTGGAGCGTGGACTGCACGTTGCCGGTGCCGGCCGCAGCGCTGAACGCGCCGACGAGCGCGTCGGCGGTGCGTTGGTCGGGCACCGCACCGGAGACGGCGAACACACCGTTCACCCAGGTGGTGGAGCGCACCGGCGTGTTCGGCGGCTGCACCCAGGCGGTGGTGGTGGGGGCGACGGTGGTGTCGACCACCGTCGTGGTGGTGGTCTGCGCCGTGGTGGGCGGGAACGTGATGACGACCGGCATGGTGGTGGACACCACCGGCGTGGGCACGGCGGTGGGCACCACCGACGTCTGCCCGGGCACCACGCTCGGGTCGTCGTCGCCGCCGGAGGCGAGCTGCACCCCTACGAACACCGCCGCGATGCCGGCGATCGCCAGCATGGCGACGGGCAGCCAGCGCGAAGGTTTCGGCGCGGGAGGGATGGGCTGGGCAGCGACGCGGTCGGCCGCGGCGAGCAGACGCTCGAGGCGCTCCCGGTCGCCGTCAGTGTTGCTCATCCGCCGTCGGGGCTTCTGCGTCGGCCGAGTCGCTGGTGGGCTCGGTCTCCGGCTCGTCGACGAGCGACAGCAACTGCAGCAGGTGCGACTTCGCCGTGCCGAGCTGCTGGCTCATGGTGGCCCGCTGGCCGCGCAGGTCGGCGAGCTTCGCCTCGAGCGCCGCCACCTGTGCCTCGCGGCGTTGCACCTCGGCGGCGGCATCGGCTTCCAGGCGCGCCTTCACGGCTTCGGCCTCGGCCACGATGATGGCGGCGCTGCTGTGGCCCTCGGCCACGATGCCCTCGGCATCGAGCGTGGCACGCTGCCGGATGGCCGTGGCGGCGGTCTCGCCGGCGGCGAGTGCGGCGGCCGCGTCGGCAGTGGCCTTCTCGGTCACGCTGGCGATGCTGGCGCGAGCGGCATCGAGGAGATCGTTCGTCTCCTTGCTCCAGTGCTCGAACACGTCGTTCGGGGTGGCGCCCACGGGCGGCGGTGCCTTCTCCAGTTCGGCCACGCGGGTGCGCAGCCGGTCGTTCTCGGCCGCCATCGTCTTCAGCTCGGCGGACAGCTGTCCGACCAGTTGCTGTACCTGCGACGGATCGAAGCCGTGCCGTACCAGTTCGAGATCGTTGTCCATGCCGTTGTCGCCCACCATGAGTAGAGGAGTGAATGATCATCGGCGGAATTTCCACGGTCATGAGCCGACTTTTCCGAAGTCTTGAAAGAACACGCGTGTGATTCGCGTGATGATGTGCGGAGGCCTCTCGGGGCCTGCCCACTACCGTGGACGTATCGACGACGAACGCGACCTGCGCCTCGGCTGGACCGAGCACGCCCTCGGTCGTTGGCGCGAGCTGGGCGCCCCCGCAGCGGCCGGACGCGTGAGCCGGCTCGACCGTGGCTGGAGCACGGTGCTCGTGTCGCTCGACGAGCCGCCGCTGCGCATGCGCAACATCGGGGCCGACGTGGCCGTGGGCGACTTCGTGGTGGTCACCGACGACGGTGAGCGCGTGCAGGAGGTGCTGCCGCGACGTAGCGCGTTCGTGCGTCGGGCGTCGTTCGAGGGCAATCGTGCCGAGGCCCACACCATCGCGGCGAACATCGACGTGGTGATGCTGTTGCACGCGCTCACCTCACCACCGAACCAGCGACGACTCGAGCGCGAGTTGGTGCTGGCGTGGGACAGCGGCGCGCGGCCGGTGGTGGTGCTCACCAAGACCGACCTCGTCGACGACCCGACGGCGGCCGTGGCGTCGCTGCAGGACGTGGCGCCCGGTGTCGACGTGCGCGTGGCCAGCGGCATCACGGGCGACGGCGTGGAGGAGTTGCGCGGGTATGCCGCGGGCAACGCCAGCATCGCGCTGCTCGGTGCCAGCGGGGTGGGCAAGAGCACGCTGCTGAACGCGCTCGTCGGCCACTCGCGACAGGCCACCGCCGACGTGCGCGAAGGCGATCAGCGCGGCCGCCACACCACCACGGCGTCGGAACTGGTGCGGCTGCCCGGCGACGGTTGGCTGATCGACACGCCCGGCGTGCGTGCCGTGAGCCTGTGGAGCAGTGGGCACGGCATCGAGCGAGCGTTCGCCGACGTGTTCGACCTGATGGACCACTGCCGGTTCCGCGACTGCAAGCACGAGCAGGAACCTGGCTGTGCGGTCACCGACGCCATCGAAGCGGGCACGCTCGACCCGCGGCGCCTGGAGAGCATGAAGCGACTGGTGGCCGAAGAGGCCGTACTCGAAGAAGAGCAGCGCGCGCAGGAGAAGGCGCTCGATCGGCGCGGCGTGCGCAGGCCGAAACCGAAACCCTGAAGTCGGCTGGCGGGTCAGGCGTGCAGGTCGGACTGCACGGCGACGGCGCGGTCGAGACCGGTGAGCGCAAAGCGCCGCAGGAGCCGGTCGTTCGAGCACACCAGTACCACGTCACCGTCGGCCGCACGGGCGCGGCCGGCGGCGCCCAGCAACATGCCGAGGCCGGTGTCGTCGAGCGCAGTGACGCCGTCGAGGTCGACGAACAGGCGCTGGGCCGGGTGCTGCCCGATGGCGCGGGTGAGGTGATCGCGGAACGTCGGCAGCGTGGCGAGATCGATCTCGCCGCTCACGTGCAGCACCGGCGACGAGCCGATGGTGGCGAGGCGGCAGTGCAGATCCATGACGCGCTCACGCTACCGGCGAGGTCATGGCGGCTCGACGGCCATCGTGACCTCGGCCTCCACCACCACATCGGGCAGCACGAGTCCGATGAGGGGCACCTCGGTGGGGTCGGTGTAGCGAGCGACGGCGCGCACGGTGGTGCCTGCCGGGAACACCTCCACCTCCAACCCCGACAGGTCGACGGCGGTGGCGCCGGCGGCCGCGGCGGCCCGCGGGTCGGCGGCCACCGACGCAGCGCGGGCCGCCTCGCGGGCGGCGAGTTGCACCGCGAGCCGATCGCGGCCCAGGACGGCGACCTGCACCACGCCGAGCACGAGCGTGCACAGGAAGGGCAGGACGAGCGCGAGCTCCACCGTGGCCTGACCGCGATCGTGCTTCACAGCTTGTCGATCACGCTGTCGATGACGCGGTCGAACAACCGGCCCACCTTGCCGGCGCCGCCGCCTGCCGTGGCCCAGCCCACCACGAGCAGCGCCACCAGCGCGGCGGCCAGCAGCACCAGTGCGTACTCGGTGGTGGCCTGGCCGTCCTCGTCGTGGAGTTGGTGGTACAGCCACCAGGCGTGCAGTCGGGCGAGTCGTTCGTTCATGGGGTGCCTCCTCGGGATGGTGGGGAGCGATGGCTCATCGGTGGAGCGATGCGAAGGCTGCGAGCAGCAATGGCACGACAGCGAGCAGGACGAACGCCGGGAGTGTGCACACCACCAGCGGCACTGCCAGGCGCACCGGCAGTTGCCGGGCCATCGTGTCGACCTGGCGTCGCCGGTGGGCGCGGGCGTCGGCGGCAAGGCGCTCGAGCACCGGGGCGAGCGGCAGCCCGTCGCGATCGGCCGCCACGAAGCCGTCGACCAACGGGTGGAGGGTCGGCCCGAACCGTTGCACCAACACGGGCAACGCGTCGGCGAACCGCTCGCCCCGGTCGACGGCAGTCAGTACTTCGGCCGTTGCGGCGCGGAGTGCTGGATGGAAGTGCGGGTGCACCACCCGCAACGCGGCCGACGGCAGCAGGCCGCTGCGCACGGCGAGCACCACCAGGTCGATGGCGTCGGGCAACGAGTGGTCGAGTTGCCGCCGCAACTGCGTGGTCGACCATCGTGAAAGGACACGACGGATGGCCGTCGCGTGGTCCAGAGGTGTGGCGCCGACGTGGCGCGGTCGATGGGCCGCGCCGAGCACGACCAACGAGGTGGCGAGCGACAGTCCGAGCAACACGCTGGTCATGGCGTGGCCTTCTGGACGATCCGCCGCATCCATCGCCAGCCCGCCACGCTGAGCAGCGCGCCTGCCGCAGCTGCCGTGGCGCCCACGGGAGTGCCCAGCGCTCGACGGAACGAGGCGCTGCCGATGAGGTTCCAGGCCGCGAACACCAACGGCACCGCCGTGAGCACCCGTGCACTGAGCCGTGCCTGGGCTGCGTGGGCGAGTGCCTCGGCGCGCACGGCCGCGCGTTCGTGCAGCAAGGCAGCACCGGCCTGCAGTGTGGCGGCAACGGCACCGCCGAGCGCGGTGGCCACGGCGAGCACCTGGATGACGACGGCCTCGTCGGCATCGGTCGGCGTGCCCTGGAGGAGTTGGTCGAGCGGCGCGCCCGGGTGCACGACGCTGCCGTCGAGCGCGTGGTGTGCGTGGGCGTGCAGCACGGCGACGCGCACGCTGTCGCCGCTGCGCACTCCTGCGGCGACGGTGTGCAGCCAGCGAGCCCAGTCGTCGGCGGTGGCCGGGTTGCCGCGGCGCCGAGGGTGGGGCAGCGACCTGCGTCGCCGCAGACGGGGCGGGTGCAGCGCGTAGCCCAGGAGACAGACCACCGATGCGGCCAGCGCACCCAGCATCACCGGCGAACCCGCGTGAGTGCGTCGATCACGGTGTCGCCATCGACCAGCGCGCGTACCACCGGCGCCGAACGGCGCAGCGTGGGCTGCACCTCCACCACCTCTGCCACGGCCCGGACACCCTCGGGTCGGCGTTCCACGTGCACCACCACGTCGACGGCGCGCGCCACCAGGCGGTGCACGGCCGCCAACGGCCAGCCGTCGCCCGCCTGCAGCACGAGCGCAGCGAGCCGGTCGAGGGCGTCGGCGGCGCTGTTCGCGTGCACGGTGCACAGTGAGCCGTCGTGGCCGGTGTTGAGTGCCTGCAACAGTTGCATCGCCTCGCTGCCGCGCACCTCGCCCACGAGGAGGCGATCGGGGCGCATGCGCAGCGCCGCGCGGAGCAGATGCGCGAGCGTGACCTCGCCCACGCCGTCGGGTGTGGCCTCCCGGGTCTCGAGCCGCACGACGTGCGGGTGGTCGAGTCGCAACTCGGCCACGTCCTCCAGTGTGATGAGGCGTTCGTGGCCCGCCACCTCGTGGGCCATGGCGTCGAGCAACGTGGTCTTGCCCGACGAGGTGGCTCCGCTGATGACCACGTTGCAGCGTTGCCGGACGAGTTGCCGCACGAGGCCGGCGATCGACGCACTTGCGAACGCGTCGACGGTGAGCCGGCGCGACGGGAAGCGGCGGATGGTGAGACACGGCCCGTCGACCGCCACCGGCGGGATGGCGGCGCACAGCCGGGCACCGTCGGGAAGCCGGGCATCGACGGTGGGGTGCGACCGGTCGAGCCGCCGCCCGACCGGGGCGAGCATGTGCTCGACCGCAGCGAGCAGGGTGGCCGGGCGCATCTGTCCCACGTGGTGCAGTGCGCCGTGGCGTTCGACCCAGATGTCGTGCCCGGCGTTCACCATGATCTCGGTGACCGAAGGGTCGTGGAGCCATCGCTCGAGCCCTCCGAGCGCGCTGCGTTCGGCGACGACGTCGATCACGCGGCCAACCGCAATGGCTGGGCGAGCGACCGCGGCAGGCGTGCGCTGAGCAGGCCGGCGTCGACGGCGCGTGCCACGGCAGGGTCGTACGGCACCTCGGCCAGCACGGGTGCGCCGACCGAGTGCTCGACGTCGCGCCGGCCCAGTGCACGACCGGGTTCGAGCACCAGCACCACGCCGTCGACGCGTGCGGTGGCCCCGATGGTGCGGCGGATGGCGAGGTAGCAGGGACGCACCACCAGCAACGACTGGGCGCCGTGTGCGAGCAGTGCATCATGCGGTGCGCCGAGACCAGCATCGACCACCACCTGCTGATCGGCCTCGGCCAGCGACGCGGCCAACGCCGACCATCGAGCGTCGTGCGGCTCGGCATCGGGACAACCTTGCGGGATCAGGTGCAGCCCGTCGGTGACGGGCACCATGAGGCCGAGCAGCGCCGCCGTGTCGGCCGTCGGCGAGGCCAGCCAGTCGCCGACGCCAGGACCGGACGGTTCCGCCATGCCCAACGCAGCGGGCAGGTCGCCGTGGAGATCGATCAGGAGTGTGCTGCGCGAGTGCGCCGCCACGAGTGCGAGCGCGGCCGACACCACGGTGGTGCCGCTGCCGCCCTTCGACGACCAACAGACGAACATGACGGACCCCCATCGAGGGAGGCCCTCCGCAGAGGGCGGGACGACCGGGGGAAGTCGCGGCCGAACATATCCGGGCGCGTGCGACGCGCCAACCCGTCAGTGGACGTGGCGATGGTGGATGTCGGGCAGGTGCTCGTGGTCGTGCGTGAGCGCGAGGTGGCGGTGACGTTGGCCGTCGAGCACCTCGACGGCCCCTTCGGCGTGATGCGGGTCGCTGGGGTCGATGGCGTGTGCGTGTTCCAGCGGTTCGTGGTGATGCACGTGCCCGTGGTGTCCGGTTGCGACGAGCAGCACGCCGCCGAGCGACAGGGCGAACGCCACAGCGAACGAACTGCTCAACGACTCGTCGAGCACCCACCACGACAGCACCGCACCGATGAACGGCGCCAGCGCGAACACCACCTGACCGCGTGCCGCACCCACCAGCCGCGCGCCGGTGATCCACAGGGTGATGCTGACGCCGTAGCCGAGCGCGCCGATGACCAGCGCGCCGGCGACGAAGCGCCAGGTGGGCAACCCGTCGATGGCGATGCCGAGCACCAGGTTCACCGAACCGGCCACCACGCCCTTCGTGAACGTGATGCGTGCGGGCGAATAGCCGTCGAGGCTGGCGGTGATGGCGTTGTCGACGCCCCAGCACACGCAGGTGCACGCCACCAGCAGCGCTCCGAACGCGAACGACGCGCCCGATGCGCCAGCCAGCACCACGCCGGCCGTGGCGACGGCGGCCACGCCGACGACGGCTCGACGGCCGATGTGTTCGTGCAGGAACACGCGGGCGATCACCACGGTGGCGACGAGTTCGAGGTTCAGCAGCAGCGACACCGTGGAGGCGGGCGTGCGGTCGAGGGCGAGTACCAACAGCAGGGGTGCCACGCCACCGCCCAGCGCCACGGCCGCGAGCAACTTCCGGCGTTGGCCGCGCGTGGTGACGGGTGTGTGTCGGAGGTCGGCGAACGGGGCCACGGCCAACGCGGCGCCCAGGTACAGCAACCCGGCGAGCGACACCGGTGAGCCACCCTCGTCGAGCACGGCCTTGGTGGCGGGCGTGGCCGCACCGAACAGCACCGCAGCGGCGACGCACCACCACCAGCCGTGTCGTTGCGTGGCGCTCGCCGCGCGGTGGGACGCGTCGGTCATCGATGCTTCCAGTACACCGGGGCCTTCTCCGCCCTCGAGAGCGGCGTGCTGCAACGCTGCGCGGCGTGTGGCACCTCGGTGGACAGCCAGCCCACGGCGAACCAGGCGCCCGGTTCGGTGGCCGCCAGCTCGCGGAACATCTCCGTGGCGACCACGAGGTCGTTCAGCCGGCCGAGCGCGTCCTGTGCCGGTTCGAGCGTGGCCACGAACGACGCCACCTTCTTGCGAGGGAACAGTGAGGCCGTCAGTTCGGCCACGTACCGCAGTCGCTTCAGCTGCTTGCGTACGTCGTGCTGCGCGTCGACGTCGAGCTCGGTGAACTCGTCGGCCAACTTCACGCTCTTCTTGCGCAGCGCCTTGAGGCGTGCGGCCACCACGTCGGTGAGATCGAGGTCGTCCTCGAGGGGCACGCCGTGGGCGTAGTCGAGCAGGTCGAGCATCAGGGTGGTGAAGTCGATGCCACGCAACGTGTCGGCGGGATGGTCGCCGGCGAGCGGCGGCAACACCACCTCGGGTGCACCGGCGCGTTGCAGTTCGTCGAGCAGCCCGGTCAGCACCACGTCGCGGTCGCGCGAGGCGCCGAGCACCTTGAACACCTCGGCGAGGTCGTGGCTCCACGTCGGGTCGACGGCGGGCGTGAACGACCCGAACTCGCGCAGCACCGTGCGCAGCTTGCGGATGCCCACCCGGGCCTGGTGGATGTGCTCGTGCCCACCGAGCCCGGCGGACACCGCGCCGGCGTTCGCCAGCACCTGCACCGTGCACGCACGCACCATCTCGCGCACGGCCGCATCGACCGACATGTCGCGATGGAGATGTGCAACGGCACCCTTGGTGATGGGCAGTTCGCTGTCGCCGCGAGCGAGCATCACGCCGCGCTGTGCCTTGGTGGTGAGGTCGAGCCACAGGCCGTGCCGCGGCGCCCACTGACGTGCTGCGGCGAGGACGGCACGAGGGTGGCCGCTCACCAGTTCGATCTCGAGCTCGCAGATCGGCAGGCTGCGTTCGCCGCTCGCCACGACGCCTTCGTCGAACGCGAGCTCCACCTGGCCGCCGGGGGCGCGCATCGTGCGGGTGGTGCGCCACACGTCGGTGTGGAACCGTTCGGACGGCGCAGTGTCGAGCCCGGCGAGCACGTCGCGCAGCCGAGCACCGACCGGTGTGCCGTCGTGCAGCGCCGGGTCGGCCACCGGTCGGTCCTTCGACGCCACGGGCACGTTGTGCTCTTCGCGGTGCAGCCCGTCGGGGCCACCGGGCAGTTGCGCCTTCAGCGTCTGCACCCACCGTCGGCCTTCGCGCCGCACCCGCCACCCCATGCCGGCCGCAGCCAGTGCGTGCTCGGGTGTGTCGACGTACCCTGCCTGCAGGTGCGTGCGCCGGGTGGTGGTGCGGCCCTTCACCGCGGCCTTCACGGCCTCGGCGCGCGCCGGATCGACGTGGAGCTTCAGCTCGATCTCGTGGTGGGGCGCTGCAACCACGTCGTGGCGGGCGACGTCGGGTGACACGTCGCATTCATAGCGTGCATCCAGGTGTCGTGCCAAGGGGCGAACGGCCCTTCACGCGTCGCGCGGCTGCACCTACGGGCCGACGTTGCGGAGTGGCCGACCGTCGGTGAACCGGAGGAGATTGTCAGCGAAGATGTCGGCTGCTCGCACTGCGGACAACGGTGTGGTGCCCGCGCTGTGCGGAGTGACGATCACGTTCGGCAGCCCCCACAGTGGGCTGTCCTCGGGCAGCGGCTCCACGGCGAACACGTCGAGGGCAGCACCGCCGAGGTGACCCGACTCGAGGGCCGCCACGAGCGCGGGCTCGTCGACCAACTCGCCGCGCCCCACGTTCACCACGTGCGCGCCCGCGGGCAACATCGCCAGCTCGGTCGCCCCGATGATGCCGCGGGTGTCGGGGGTGAGCGGGGCGGTCAGCACCAGGTCGTCGATCTGTGGCAACAGCTCGTGCAACCGGTCGATGGTCCACGTGTCGCACGGCTCGTCACCGGTGGGCGCTCGGCGCAGCCCGGTGACATGGATGCCGAAGTGCGCGGCGAGCCGGGCCACTTCGGTGCCGATGGCGCCGAGGCCGACGATGCCCATGCGACGCCCCTCCACGTCGAGGGTGCCGCTGTTGGCCCACCGGCGTTCCGACTGGGCGACGGCGAACGCGCGCGACTCGCGGCACAGGCTGATGACGTGCATGATCACCGTGTGTGCGATGGGTACTGCCGATGAGCCGGCCGAGTGCGTGACCGTGACGCCCCGCTCGGCCAACATGCCGAACACCGGGTCGTCGAGGCCCGCGGAGAACATGTGCAGCCAGGTGGCGTTGGGCGCCTGCAGCAGCACCTTCATGAACGGTGCACCGCGGCGCTCTCGCCACAGGTCGCTGCTGAACACGGCGAGGTCGATGCGTGCCACTTCGGCATCGTCGAGCTTGCGGTCGCGTGGCAGCACCAGGAACTCGAGCGTGGGGTCGATGGCGCGCCACACGTCGCCGAACTCGTCGAGTGCAGCGTCGCTGCAGAACAGAGTGCGGCTCAGGACGATCGCACCCTTCGGGCACCGATCACCGTGAGCACGACGACCACGACGGCGAGGATGACGCGCTGCATGCGGCGAGGCTAGCGAAGGGCCACTACGTTGAGCGACGGAGGTGTCCGGGTACCTGGTGGACTCCGCCGCCTTCAAAGCGGTTGGGACGAGCGATCCTCGTCCGGCGGGTTCGATTCCCGTCCACCTCCGCCATCACGCTGCCCGGGTGAGGGCGGTCAGCGGTGTACGCCCGGATCGTCGCCGCGCCAGGCCACCTCGGAGATCCCTCAGGGAGACCGACGACTACGAGCCGAGTGTCAATGCGACGACGAAGTTGTTCGACTTCATCTCGTCGAGCGAGTAGTCCAACTCGCCGCGGCTTCCTACTTCGACCGTGTAGAAGTCGGATTCCGGAACCTCAATCTCGAAGTAGAGCAAACAGGCCACGCCGAGATCGGCCATCTCCTGCAGCAGATCGCGCGCCTCGTCTTCGGCTGCATCATCGGTCGTGGCTTCGAGACCGATCGCCCCCGCGTCGCGATCCATCTGGACGATGACCGGGAGCAATGCGTTCGTGACGGACTGGGTGTTGCCCGACCCGATGAGATTGCCTTGCCCATCGACCACCGAGACATTCTGGCCTGGTCCGAAATCGTCGTAGCCTCCCGACCCCTGACAGTCGTCCCAACTGCCCGTGACATCGCCGAGTTCGTCCATGAGCAGCGAGGTCCCGCGCAAGGTGTACATCTTCTTCTCCCCTCCGTTGACGAGGACGATCGCAACGATGGCGCCCACGAGAACGATGCCAGCGACGGCAGCGATCCAGCCCCATGGCTTTCGCCCGTTCGGCTCGATCGCGGGCACGTCAGTACTTCCAGGGGTCGATGGGGTCCCGCTGGCGAGGATGTCGTTCGTCACGGTTGGTGGCGGAGGAGGAAACGGGTTCGGTACGACCGCCATCGGTGTGCCGCAGGTACTGCAGAAGTGCGCATCTGCGAGGTTTTCGTGGCCACGAGGACACAGCATTGATGTCTGCCTCTGCTCTCTGTGAAGGGCTCCGTTCGTTCGGGAATATAATCGGCTTGCCGACGTCAACAGTGTGTTTGGAGTCGATTGATGCAGGCTTGATTCAATGAATCAAGCATCAATGTCGTCGGCTGTGCCATGGTCAGTCGATGTCAGCGGTGCACGCCCGGATCATCGCCGCGCCAGGCGACCTCGGCGGTGGGGTCCCACGTCGCGTCGCCCTCGCGGAACGTGTACGCGTTCGGCCCGCCGTAGCGCCACTTCGACTCGGGTTGCTCCAGCGTCACGCCGTCGACCGTGATGTCGAGGAACTCGTTGAACGGGCAGAGGTGCCCGGCGATGCGGTCGACGTCGCGCAGCGGTGCCTCGTACGTCCAGAACAGGTCGCGGTACACGCGCTCGCCGAGGCGGACGTGCCGGTACGTGGCGCGGCCCTTGTACGGGCACCACGTGAACGAGTCGCTGGGCAGCAGCAGCGTCGCGTCGACGTCGTCGGCCGGCAGGTAGTAGCGGATGGGCGCGCCCGTCTCGAGCAGCACCAGGGGTCGGGTGGAGTCGGCCAGCACGGTGCCGTGCAACGACACGGTGACGTGCCGCGACGAACGCAGTACGTCGACCCGCGTGTACGGGTCGCGCGGGTGCACGATGATCTCGTCGTCCTCCTCGAGCCAGCGTGTCATCAGGTTCCACTCGAACGACACGTGCCCGTCGAGCGGCGGACACGCGAGCGGCGGCGACGGGTGGGTCCACGCGGCGTCGACGACGACGCGGTGTGGCAGGTGCAGGTCGTGCCAGTGCGCGGGGCCGCGGCCGAGCGTGTCGGTCACCTTCCCGTTCGGCCTCAGCAGGTCGGCGCGCACGTCGGCCAGCGGCAGGTACCAGCGCGGCGTGAACCCGTGCTCGAACAGTGTGAGCGTGCGGTCGCTGTCGCCCACACACAGGTCGTCGACGAACACCCGCACGCGCCGGCGTGCGGGCTCGACGGCGACGTCACCTGGTCGTGAGTCGACCCCCGGTCCCTTCACTGCGGCCATGCCGCTGACGGTACTGCGCGGGTTGGATCAGCGGGCGCCGGTGAGCACGTCGTCGGGCTCGGCGGTCGTGGGCACGGTCTCGTCGTGGTGCGCCGGACCTTCCACGTTGAGGCGCGGGAGCAAGCGGTCGAGCCACTTCGGCAGCCACCAGTTCTTGTCGCCCAGCAGCTCCATGGTGGCGGGCACCAGGAGCAGTCGCACCAGCGTGGCGTCGAGCAGCACGGCCACGGCGAGGCCGAGGCCGAACAGCTTGATGACGCGTTCGTCCTCGAGCAGGAAGGCGCCGAACACCACGATCATGATGGCGGCCGCGGCCGTGATGACGCGGGCGGTGGCAGCGAGGCCGTCGGCCACCGAGCCCTTCGCATCGCCGGTGCGGTCGTACTCCTCCTTCACGCGGGAGAGCAGGAACACCTCGTAGTCCATCGACAGACCGAACACGATGGCGAACATCATCATCGGCACGAACGGCTCGATGGGCGCCGGGCCGACACCGAAGAACGAGCTGAACCAGCCCCACTGGAAGATCGCGACGACCACGCCGTACGCGGCGCCGATGGAGAGCACGTTCATGATGACGGCCTTCAGGGGCACGAGCAGGGAGCGGAACACCATCATCAGCAACAGGAACGACAGCAGCAGCACGACACCGATGAACGTGACGAGCCGGTCGGACAGATAGCTGGTGAAGTCCATCGACGCCGCGGTGGAGCCGGTGATGTACACCGCGAGCGTGGTGCCCTCGGTGGCGGCCGGCACCACGTCGCCGCGCAGGCGGTCGATGAGGTCGGAGGTGGCCTCGTCCTGCGGTGCGCTGGTGGGGATGATCTGGATGAGCGCCGCGGTGGGCGGCGTGGTGGCGTTGGGGAACGGCGGCGAGGCGAACTTCACGCCGTCGGTGCCGGCGATGGCCTCGGCGAGGCCGGGCAGCGCAGCCGCGTCGGCCGGATCGCCCAGTTCGATGGCGGCGATGAGCGGGCCGTTGAAGCCGGGACCGAAGCCTTCCGAGAGCATGTCGTACGCACGGCGAGTGGTGGTGTCCTCGGCGAAGTTGCCCTCGTCGGAGAACCCCATCCGCAGCGACAGCACCGGCGCGGCGAGCAGCAGCAGCACGAACGTGCCGGCGGCCAGCGAACGCCACGGGTGGTGCTGCACGATGCGGCTCCACCGGTACGGCAGGGTGAGGTGCAGCGGCTTGTGCTGCCGTTCGGGCAACTGCCGCTTGAGGGGCGCCCAGAACAGGCCGGCGATGAGTGTGATGACGGCCAGCGGCAGACCCACCAGCAGCGGCGAGATGGAGAGGCCGGCGCCGAACAGCGCCACGGCCAGGAAGCCGGCAGCGATGATGCCCCGCCAGCGGGTGACCTCGATGCGGTGCTGCGCGAACCCGATGAGCGCCGGCAGCAACGTGATGGACGCGATCATCGTCACGGCCACCGTGGTGGCGGCGCCGATGCCGAGGCCGGAGACGAACTGGAGGCCGATGAGCAACATGCCCAGCAGCGACACCACGACGGTCATGCCGGCGAACACCACGGCGCGTCCCGCGGTGTCCATCGCCCCGACAGCGGCGTCCTCGAACGACGCGCCGGCGCGCAGGTTCTCGCGGTAGCGGGTGACGATGAACAGCGCGTAGTCGATGCCCACCGCAAGGCCGAGCATGGCGCCGAGCGTGGTGGCGAAGTCGGGCACCGAGAACACGTTGCTGAACAGGGCGACGAGGCTGGAGCCGACGCCGACACCGAACAGTGCGATGCCGATGGGCAGCCCCATCGCGAGCACCGAGCCGAACGAGAGGATGAGGACGATCACGGCGAAGCCGAGACCGATGAGTTCCGACTCCGGCGGCTGGAACTCGGCCAGCATCTGACCGCCGACCTCGACCGTGAGGCCGTCGACCTCCGGCAGGAGGTCCTTGATCTGCGTACCCACCTGGCCCATGCCCTGCTGGCCGAGTGCCGGGTCGAGGTTCACCGTGGCGAACGCGATGGTGCCGTCCTGGTTGATCTGGCGCACCCCGGTGATGCCGTAGGGGCTGATGACCGTGACGCCCTCGATCTGGCCGACCTCGTCGAACAGGTCGGTCATCGCGGCCTGCACCTCGGGGTCGTCGATGCCCTGCTCGGCCTTGAACACGATGGAGCCGCTGCGGCCCGCCGCGCCCTGCTCGGGGAAGTTCTCCGAGATGACGTCGAAGCCGGATGCGCTCTCGGAAGCCGGGATCTCCATCTGGCTCGAGAAGTCGGGGCCGATGATGGAGTTGCCCAACGCGCCGACGCCGAACAGCACGGCGATCCAGGTGAGCAGGGTGGCGCGGCGGTGCCGATAGCACCAGCGACCGATTCGAGCGATCATGGGGGGAATCCGTTCGAACGAAGGCGGGGTTTCGAATCGACGTTATGCCCGTTCGTTTGCGATCGCACGGGACTCGGCCGGAAAACCGCGGGGTGTGTCCGGCGCCACGCGACGCCGCCGGTGCCGTGAGTCAGGCGTTGGGTGGCCGTCGTGGCGGCGGTGGCTTCGCCGGCCGCGCCGTGGGCGGTCGTCCGGTGGCGGGTGGCCGCGGCGCCGGCCGGCCCGACGAGGCGGCGATGGGCGCCGGTGCCGCCTCGGTCTGACCCTCGACGAGGCGTCGGCCGAGGCGGTAGTGCAGCTCGTGGCGCATGGTGCCGTCGTGGCGCCACTTGCGGATGGCCGCCGTGCCGTCCTTCGAGTCGTCGCGCTTGCCGGCGTGGTAGCGCTCCTCGTAGTGCACCTTGCCGTCGGCGTAGTAGCCGCGCACGGCAGGCACGTGATCGGCCGGGTCGTGCAGCAGGCCGTGCGTGTAGAACATCTCGTACTTCAACCGGCCGTCGTGGCGGAACCGCCGGAACGCCGGATGGTGCTTGCCCGGGTTGTGCAACTGGCCGTCGGCGTACCAGGCCACTGCCACCACCGTGCCCTCCTCGAAGAACTTCACCCTGCCGGTGAAACCGGGCGGCAACTCGGTGTGCTCGTCGTGCACCTCGATCGTGGTGACCACGCGGAACGACATCGAATTGGGAATCAGGTCGATGAGTTCCATGTGTGTGACCTCCGAACGCCCACTCGTGCGCGCTCCACCGTTCTAGCGCAGTGGACTGCCCCAGCGGACTTCGGTTCGTGTCGCCCCAGGTGAGCGACCGTGTATCGGGCTCAGACCGCGAGCAGGTCGCGGGCGCCGGTGTCGCTGCTGGGGTGACGCAGCTTGCTCATTGCACGGGCTTCGATCTGGCGAATGCGCTCGCGGGTGAGGTTGAAGTGCTCGCCCACCTCTTCCAACGTGCGCGGCTCGCCGCGGTCGAGGCCGAAACGCAGCTTCAGGATCTCGCGCTCCCGCTCGTCGAGGGGCGCCAGCAGACGGGCGATCTCGTCGGGCAGCAGGGCGGTGGCGGCCACTTCGAAGGGCGACTCGGCCGAACGGTCCTCGACCACGTCGCCGAGTTCGGCGTCGCCGTCTTCACGCAGCGGCTCGCTGAGCGACAGCGGCTCGGCGGCGAACCGCAGCGCCTCGGTCACCTTGTCCTCGGGCATCTCGACTTCCTTGGCCAGCTCGGAGAGCGTGGCAGGACGGCCGAGCTTCAGCTCGAGGCGGCTGCGCGCCTTCTGCAGCCGGGCGAGGGTGTCGCCGGCGTGCACTGGCAGGCGGATGGTGCGGCCGGTGTTGGCGATGCCGCGGGTGATGGCCTGGCGGATCCACC
>SXKB01000047.1 GCA_005778215.1 Actinomycetota bacterium
GCCGTAGGTGCGGGCGACTTCGCTCGGTGAGCGGCCCTCGACAACGACCGCGGTGATGACCAGACGAGCTTTCGACACCCGCCCACCATGTGTCCTCTATGACGCGCGACACCTGTCCTGGATGTGGTGAGACTCCACACCTCCCGTTCCGCCAAGTGATCCAACTCGTCGGGTGCACCGTCGTCACTGCGGGCGCAACGGCTCCACCACGGGGAGGATGACCTCGCGGGTGAGTTCGCCACCGGTGTTCGACGCCGATCCGTCGCCGCCCAGGCTGGGGTGGATGCCGTCGGGCAGCAGCCGTTCGGCCTCCCCGCTGCCGTTCACGTACGCCGCCATGTCGACCACCTGCACCAGGTTCGGCCGCAGCTGCGCCAGCTCCTGCAACAGCACCGTCCAGGTCGCGAACCGCTCGGGGTGGCTCGAGGAAGGATCGACGGGCACGGTGAGCCACAGCACCTGACGAGCGCCCGTGGCCACGGCGATCTCGTCGGTCATGGTCACCATCTCGCCGAGCAGCCAGTTGCGGTAGGCCGCGTCCTCGACGCTGGTCCAGTCGCCGCCGAGTGCCGGCACCTTGCGATCACTCAGGTCCCAGGTGCCCGACCACACGACGGCCACGTCGAGGCCCCCGTTCTCCTGCGCTGCCGTGGCGATGCCGGACGCCCAGTCGCACTCGTCGGCCAACGGGTACACCGCGGCGTCAGCGCTGGCACGTACCTTGCCGCCACGCCCGGTGGGACACCCGAGCGCGGCGTACGAGGTACCGATCACCAGATCCTCGAAGCCGAAGTTCGCCGTGCCGAGGCCGAGCGTCATGGCCTTGGAGTCGCCGAAGAAGCCGATGCGCAGCGGTGCAGCGGGCTCGGTGGTGGTGGGAGCGACGACCGAGCCGACCGCGTCACCCCATCGCGACTCGGCTGCAACGACCCGAGGATCGATCGTCGGCGAGGCCGCGACGGAGGGCGCGAGCGGCTCCCGAGCAGCGTCGTCGATGATCTCGTCGAGCTGCTGTGCCGCCGCCTCGAAGTCGGTGGTCGGTTCGCCCTGCACCGTGCCCACCGCACCGACGAGCGGCACCAGCATCGCGGTGCACAGCGCGAGCGCCGCGAGCCGCGGACCCTTCACCACACCGGTGCGGATGGGGCGTTCGAACCAACGCTCCGACAACAGGGCCAGCACCAACGTGGCCGCGAGCGTGGCCCACGGCACCAACTCGGGCTGCAGCGACGTGCGGCGCAGCGTCTGCAGCAGCGGCCAGTGGAACAGGTACACCGCGTACGAGATCTGGCCGAGTCGCGCGAGCGGCCACCAATCGATGCGCCGCCCGAGCGCCGGCCACCCGGCGACGGCGACGATGACCACCATCGACAGCACGGCGCACCCGAACAGCGCCCCGCGGCTGAACACCTCGTCGGTGACGTTGGACGTGACCGCCACCCACATGAGTGCGCCGATGCCGAGCGCCACGATGGCGCCGGCCATGGCACGGCTGCTGCGGCGCAACCAGTGGCGACCGTGCATGGTGAGCGCGGCGAACGAGCCGACCAACACTTCGGGCGCCCGGGTGAACGACGAGTAGTACGACAGCGATGCCGAGTCGCTGGATCGCACGATGGCGTACAGCCCGGCGCCGATGCCGAGGGCCACCACCACCTGGCCGCGACGGCGGGTCCCGGCGAGCAGCAGGGTGAGCGGCAGCAGCAGGTACAGCTGCTCCTCGATGGACAGCGACCAGAAGTGCAGCACCGGCGATGCGTCGGGGCTGACGCCGTACCGTTCGGCCAGCAGCACCTGGCCCCAGTTCGCGCTCTGACCGAGCGAGAAGAACAGGTCGCGGCGCAGCGCGCCGTCGAGCCAGCCGACCATCGACCAGCCGACCGCCACGAGTGCCAGGGTGAGCAACGACACCGGCAACAGTCGACGGAACCGGCGGGTGTAGAAGCTGCGCAGCGAGATGGTGCCGGTGTGCTCGAGCTCGTGCAACAGGATCGACGTGATGAGGAACCCGGACAGCGCGAAGAACAGCGTGACGCCGATGAACCCACCGGGCAGCACGCCGGGCCAGAGGTGGAACACCAGCACGGCCAGGACGGCGGTGCCGCGCAGCCCGTCGAGACCGTCGATGCGGTGGAACGGGTCCTGTGCCCAACCGGTGGCAACGGGCTCGTGACGCGGCAGATGGAACGGGACGACATGCACCCAGTGGTGGTGTCCCGCTCCGTGTCCCGCTGCGTGTTCCGCCATCACGACCACCTCCCGACGTCGTGCCCCCATCGTGCGCTCGTGCGGCGACGAACGCACAGGGTCGTTCGCCCCTTCACGGAGCGTGGTGGGCACTCCTCCACCGTGCGCCCTCCGGCACCGCTCGTCTGTCACCGGTACGACGCAACCAAGGGCATTTCGGCCCGTTCGGCGAGTGCCCCGACGTGAGTACCATCACCTCGTGACCGCGCATCGCAGCAGGCGTCGGCGTACCACTCACGTGGTGGCCGGGTCCGTGCTCGGTGCCCTCGCGTTCGTGCTGCCGGTGCAGCACGTCGCCGCCCACAAACGCACACAGGTGCCGCGGCATGCATCGCACGACGGCCCGTGCCGGAGCATCGCCCACGTCGGCGACTCGCTCACCATGGACGCGACGGCCCACCTGGCCGAGCAGTACGCCCGACGCGGATGGACCGACGTGCGCATCGACGCTCGAGGCGGGCGGGGCATCCTCACGTTGATGTACGGCGGCCTCACCGGCCTCGAAGCCGTGCGCGCCATCAAGGCGGCGGGGTTCGACGGCTGCTGGGTCATCGCGCTCGGCACCAACGACACCGCGAACACCGACTACTGGGTCGCCGCCCCCGACGAACAGCACCAGTGGCGAGTGAACCTCATCCGTTCGATGATGATGGAACTCGACGGCGCCAAGGTCGTGTGGGTGAACACCCACCTGCCGCAGCCCGACATCGCGTACTCCTCCGCCGATTCGAAGGCGTGGAACGCGGCGCTCCGCGAGGTGGCGTTCGCCTATCCCAACATGATGATCTTCGACTGGGATGCCGTGGCCGCCGACCATCCGGAGTGGACGCTCGACGACCACGTGCACGACACGCCGCTGGGCAGCGCCGAACGAGCCCGCATCGTCGCACGCGCCGTCACCTCGATGCTGCGCGGCGAGCAACGGGCTGCGGCCACACTCGACCTGGGGATCGTCGCGCTCGATCCGTCGGTCACGTGGTGGCAGAAGCCGTTCCGTCGGGCCGTGCTCGACAGCTGGCCGCTCGACGCGCCGGGTCCGTGACGGCAGCGGCCGGGCGGATGCGTACCATCGCTCCATGACCGACGTCCCCCGCACCATGCGCCAACTGCGTTCCCTCGTCACCGCCGAGGGTGTGCTCGAGCTCTCCATCGCCGAGGTCGACACGCCGGTGCCGGCCGATCACGAAGTGCTCGTGCGCATCGACGCGGCACCCATCAACCCCAGCGACCTCGGTCTGCTGCTCGCGATGGCCGACGTGAGCCAGGCCACGGCCACCGACGGCATCACCCGCGCGCCGGTGCCGGCCAACGTGCTGGCGGGCCTGCGCACCCGCCTCGGCGAATCGATGCCGGTGGGCAACGAGGGCTGCGGCATCGTGGTGGCGGCAGGCTCGTCACCCGACGCGCAGGCGCTGCTGGGCACACGCGTCGCCATGGCCGGCGGCGCCACCTATGCCGAGTACCGCAACGTCGCCACGTTCATGTGCATGGAGCTGCCCGACGGCACCACACCGCAGCAGGGCGCGTCGTGCTTCGTGAACCCGCTCACCGCGCTGGGCATGGTGGAGACGATGCGCATGGAGGGCCACACCGGCCTGGAGCAACCCGCGGCCGCCTCGAACCTGGGCCAGATGCTCAACCGCATCTGCCTCGCCGACGGCGTGCCGCTGGTGAACGTGGTGCGGCGCCCCGAGCAGGCCGACCTGCTGCGGTCGCAGGGCGCCGTGCACGTGTGCGACTCCAGTGCCCCGACCTTCATGGACGATCTGGTCGCCGCGCTCATCGACACCGGCGCGACGTTGGCGTTCGACGCCATCGGTGGCGGCCGACAGGTGGGCCAGATCCTCACCGCGATGGAGCAGGCCATCAACGCCTCTGCCACCGAGTACAACCGCTACGGCAGCGACGTGCACAAGCAGGTGTACATCTACGGCGGACTCGACCGCGCGCCCACCGAGTTCCATCGTTCGTTCGGCATGGCCTGGGGCATCGGTGGCTGGTTGCTCACCCCGTTCCTCGGACGGTTGGGCCTGGAAGGCATGATCCGCCTGCGCCAACGGGTGGTGGACGAGCTCACCACCACCTTCGCCAGCCACTACACCCACGAGGTGTCGTTGGAGGGTGCGCTCGACCCGGCCGCCATCGCGGTGTACGCTCAACAGGCCACCGGCCAGAAGTTCCTCGTCCGCCCCACGGGGGCGTGACCGCACTCAACGCAGCTCGGGCACCCACGCCGACCAGGCGGCGAACTCGTCGAGCAGTCGTGCCCGGGTGGGCTCGTCGACGAACGCGACGCGCAACGCATGCAGGTTGCATCGCCACAGCTCGGGCAAGGTGAGGCCGAGCAGTTCGATGCACGACAACCACTCCTCGCTGAGCGTGATGTCGGAGATGGTGGTGTCGTCGGTGTTGATGGTGACGGGCACACCCTGGCGCAACAACACGGGAAGTGGATGCTCGGCGAACGTGGCCACCGTGCCGGCCTGCACATTGCTGGTGGGACACAGATCGAGCGTGATGCCCCCAGCGACGAGCGCGGCGATGACATCGGGGCTGCCGGCGGCCGACGCACCGTGCGAGATGCGGTCGGGCTGCAGTTCGAGTGCACGGCGCACGAGCGCTCCGTCGTCGAGCAGTTCGCCGGTGTGCACCGTGGTGCCCAGGCCGCCGGCGCGCGCCACCTCGAACGCTTCGGCGTGCAACGTGGGGTCGGGGTGGTTCGCTTCGAATCCGGCGAGGTCGAACCCGGTGACGCCGCGATCGCGATGGGCCACCGCTGCGGCGGCGACGGCCACGTTGGTGTCGCGATCGTGCGCGCGGATGGCGGTGGGGCACAGCCGCACCTCCACACCGCAGCGCTGGGCTGCATCGGCGGCGGCGGTGGCCACCACGTCGATCACCTCGTCGATGGTGAGTCCTTCGCGCAGGTGGAACGCCGGCGCCCACTTGATCTCCATGTACCGCACGCGGTCGGCCGCCTTGTCCTCCACCAGATCGGTGGTGATGCGGGCCAGCGCGTCGGGATACTGCATCAGCAACAACGGCAGGTCGAACGAACGCAACAACTCGGCCTGCGAGCCGGGATGTGGCGGCGCCACGAGGGCGGCGAACATCGCCGTATGGGACCGCGGCGCGTCGATGCCGTGTTCGGCGGCCAACGCCATCGCGGTGACAGGGCGCAGGCAGCCGTCGAGATGCAGGTGCAGTTCCGCTTTCGGCATCGCCTGCACGAGACGGCGCACGGCGCTGGTGACGGTGCTCACCGGCGCAGTCTGTCAGCCGGTCAGGCGGGCTGCACCTGTGCGCTGCGGTTCACGTAGAGGATGCCCGCCACCATCAGGGCGCCCACGACGAGCACTGCCCACGGCGAGAGCCCGGTGATGAACAGCACAGCGAGGCCCATGCCCACGACGGCGATGCGTGCCGCATCGGCACGGGCCGCGATCACCGTGGCGAGCTTCGACTCGCTGCCGTCCTTGCCGGGTCGCAGGAAGACGGCGATGAGGCCGACGACGATGCCGACGAGCGCCATCACCATCAGCGTCCGCGCCAGCGACTCGGTGAGCGACTCCGTGATGCGCACCGCAGCTGCCTTCGCGCCCGCCTTCTCGATGGCCGAGTCGATGGCAACCACCACGCGATCGATGGCGATGCGCATCACGAGTGCACCCACGCCGATGCCCAACATCAGCTGCGCCAGCGTGCGACGACGATCGAGCGACAGGTACAACGCCAGCGCCACCATCAGCAGCGCGAGCACCCCGAGGATGAACGTCGCCTTCTGGAAGATCGACAGCGCCTGCTGCGCCGACGAGAGCGTCGCCGATGCAGCGTCGACCTGTTCGGCGTTCAACACGGTGATCTGCCCGAAGTTCTCGGGCACGGTGACGCCGAAGACCCTCGCGAGCACCTGCACCATGCGGTTGCTGCTCACCTCGTTGGCGATCTCGCTGATGTCGAAGCTGTCGGGGATGACACCCTGTTCCTGCAGCAGCCCGATGGTGCGCACGATGAGCGGCACCACGTCGAGCACCACCTCGCCGTCGACCATCGAGAACACCGAGTCGGGCGACAGGCCACCGCCTTCCAGGATCTCGAGCGCCTTCGCGTGCGCGACGCGCACCGCACTCTCGATGAGGTCGCGGCCCTGCTCGCTGCCGACCACGTTCGCCACCTGCTCCTTGATCAGGTTGGCGACGGCGGCCTCGATGACCGGACC
>SXKB01000007.1 GCA_005778215.1 Actinomycetota bacterium
CGTCGATCGCGTCCTCGTTCAGCTCACCGACCTCGGGCGACACCTGCTCGAACTTCGGGTTGCGCGCCAGGTCTCGGCGCGACGTGGTGCGCTTCTGATTCTTCGCCACTTCGGCGTCGGCCTCGTCGCCCTCCTTCGCAGGGGGCGGCTGATTCATCTGCCCTTGCTGGCCCCCGTCGGGGCGTGGGCTTTTCCCTCGCCGTCGCTCTCACCCGCGGCGGGGTCGGGCTCGGCGAACACCTCGTTCCACAGTTCGGTGACGATGACCTCGGCGCTCCGACTGCATCCTTCACGCAACCGCAACCGACCGCTCAACGCCACCAGCGCCGCATCGAGACCGACGGCCTGGTCGTCGACCGACGTGCCCCTCATCTTCGACAGCGTGGTGGCCACGGCCACCGTGTCGATGGCGCCACGCACCGACGAGCCGATGCGCACGTCGGGGTGTGTGCGGGTGCGCCGCACCACTTCCACGACACGGCGCAGCCACACGTCGTCGACGCTCGCGTCGGGCAGCGCCGTTCGCACGATCGACGCCTCATCGGGCGCGTCCTGGTAGTCGACCGACAGGCGGCACACACGGTCGTACACCGCGCTGCTGATGCGTGCCGTGCCGATCGCGTCGAACGGGTTCATCGCCGCCACCAGTCGGAAGCCTGGCGACGCGGCCACGCGGCCGAGGCGTGGCACGTGCAGCTCGCGTTCGCTCATCACGGTGATGAGCACGTTGAGCGTCTCCTCCGGGATGCGGTTGATCTCCTCCACGTACAGCAATGAACCGTCACGCATCGCGGTGACCAGCGGCCCGTCGACGAACACGTCCGGGTCGTAGCCGTCGCTCAGCACGCGTGCCGGATCGAAGTGACCCACCAGCCGCGCCGGCGTGAGCTCGGCATTGCCCTCGACGAACTCGAAGCCGAGGCCCAGCTCGTGCGCGACGGCACGCAGCAAGGTGCTCTTGCCGGTGCCGGGCGGGCCTTCCAACAGCACGTGCCGGTCGGCGGCGAGCGCGGCCACCACGAGTTCGATCTCGCGCACACGACCCACCACACGGGTGAGCACTCGCTGCGCGAGCCCGGAGTGGTCGAGCTCGCTCACTCGTACACGATGACGCCGCGGATGTTGTGTCCTTGGCGCATGGCTTCGTACCCCTCGTTGATCTGGTCGAGGGTGTAGCGGCGGGTGATGAGTTCGTCGAGCTTCAGCTGGCCTTCCCGGTACAGACCGAGCAGGTTCGGGATGTCGTTGCGCGGGTTCAGCGAACCGAAGATCGTGCCCTTGATCTCCTTGTTGTACATCGCCAGCTCGAACAGGTTCACCGAGCTCTCGGTCTGGGTGATGGGGGCGATGGCCGTGACCACGATGGTGCCGCCCTTGCCGGCCAGCGCCGTGCCGAGCTGCATCATGTCGCCGTACAGCACGCCGGGGGTCATGATCACCTTGTCGGCCATCTGGCCCCAGGTGAGCTCGGTGACCACCGGGAAGGCTTCCTCCATCGAGGCGAAGGTGTGCGTGGCGCCCATCTCCATCGCCTTCTCACGCTTGAACTCCACCGGGTCGACGGCGATGACGCGCTTCGCGCCCGCCGCAGCCGCGCCCTGCACGGCGTTGATGCCGATGCCACCCACACCCACCACCACGACGGTCTCGCCGGGGCGCACGTCGGCGCGCTTGGTGGCCGAACCCCAACCGGTTGCCACGCCGCAGCTGACCAGCGCGACCGCGTCGAGCGGCAGATCGGCGTCGACCTTGATGACCGACGCCTCCGACACGCACGTGTACTCGGCGAACGTGCCGAGCTTCGCCATCAGCTTCACGGGTTCGCCGTTCAGCCAGTGGCGCGTGGTGCCGTCGACGATCTGGCCGTTCTGCATGGCGCCGGAGCCGGCGTCGCACAGGTTCTGCCGACCACTGCTGCAGTACCGGCACCGTCCACACGACGGAATGAAGCTGGCCGACACGTGATCGCCAACCGCCACGCTGGTGACGCCGGGACCCACTTCCACCACGACACCCGAGCCTTCGTGGCCCGCGATGACGGGGAAGAACGGCGGCATGCCGGCGGCCTCCAGCATCTCGGCCGGCGGCACCATGTCGCCGGTGACGAAGTGCTCGTCGCTGTGGCACAACCCGGCCACCTTCCACTGCACGACCACCTCACCCGCGACCGGCGGGTCGACGGTGAGTTCCTCGATCTGCCACGGCTGCCCGACGGCGCGCAGCACCGCGGCTCGACACTTCCTGGACTCACCCATCGTTCCCCCGATCGTGGTGTGGTGGTTGGTGCGGTGCGACGACTCAGTCGTGCTCGTACACGAGCACGCCGCGGATGTTCTCGCCGGCGTTCATCGCGGCGTAGCCGTCGTTGATGCCCTCCAGCGGGTACGTGCGGGTGACGAGACCGTCGAGGTCGAGCTGCCCCTGGGTGTACAGCTCGAGCAGACGCGGGATGTCCTTGCGCGGGTTGCCCGAGCCGAACAGCGAGCCGATGAGCTGCTTCTCGAACACGGTGAGGAACACGGCCGGGATGGCGATGCTGGCCTCACCCACAGGGTGGATGTTGGTGACGACGATCTTGCTGCGCTTGCCGCCCAGCCAGAACGCCTCGCCCAGCACGTCGCCGTTGCCGACGCCGCACGTCATGATGACCTTGTCGAAACCGCGGCTCCAGGTGGTGTCGGGCAGTGCGGCCAGCGCGTCCTGGATGGACGCGTGGGTGACGGTGGCGCCGAACTCCATCGCCTTCTCGCGCTTGAACTCGATCGGGTCGATGGCGGCGATGACCGACGCGCCCGCCATCTTGGCGCCCTGGATGGCGTTGCTGCCGATGCCACCGCAGCCGACCACGGCCACCATGTCGCCGGGCTGCACGTCGGCCGCGTACACCGCGGATCCCCAACCGGTGACGACGCCACAGCCGAGCAGGCAGGCCTTGTCGAGCGGCAGGTCCTTCTCGATCTTGATGCAGCTGGCCTCGTGCACCACCGTGTGATGGGCGAACGTGCCCAGCGCGCCAATGGCGAGCGTGAGATCGTTGCCGTCCTTGTCGTGGTGACGTGCGGTGCCGTCGCTGAGCTGCAGGCCGGTGGCCGTGATGGCGCCGAGGTCGCACAGGTTGCTGTGGCCCGAGGCACAGCTGGGGCAGCGACCGCACGCCGGCACGAAACCGAACACCACGTGGTCGCCCGGGGCGACACTGAACACACCGGGGCCCACCTCGAGCACGATGCCCGCGCCCTCGTGGCCGCCGATGGTGGGCAGCGGTGCGGTGGCACCCTCGAGGTCGCCGGTGACGAGGTGCTCGTCGCTGTGGCACATGCCGCTGGCGACGATCTTCACCAGCACTTCGCCGGCCTTCGGCGGGTCGAGTTCGATCTCCTCCACGCTCCACGGCGTGTTGCGAGCACGAAGAATTGCAGCCTTGGTCTTCACGGAATCCCCCCGGTGTGAGTCGGCGTTGAGAGCCGCACCATAACGCGGTCACCCCACCGGGCACCATGTGGAGACACCCGGCGCCCCGTCAGCGCGGCAGGCGCAGGCCGACGCCCTTCTCGAGGGCGATGTCGAGCACCAACTTGGCAGCCGCCGCGTCCTCGATCGCGTGACCGGTGCTCTTGTACACGGTCACTTCGTCGGCTGCCGTGCGGCCGGGATGATCTCCGTTCACCACCCGGCCGATCTCCACCACACGGTCGAGATCGATGCCCTGCAGCTCGGTCGCCCCGGCGGGTGGAGGGCTGACCGCGGCGCCCATCCACTCCACGAACACCGGGCCGGTGGTGAAGCCCGGGTGCAACTCGGCGCGGTTGCCCACCGAGCCGATGTGCGCGCCCGGCTTCACCCATGCCGGATCGACCACCGGGTGGTCGGCGTCGGTGGTGAGGCACACCACGTCGGCACCGCGCACCGCCTGCTCGAACGGCACCGCCTTCGCCGACGGATGCCGGGCAGCGAGGGCGAGTGCCGACCCGTTGCTGCGCGACGCGATGCGGATCTCCGACCAGGGCCGGAGATCGGCGAACGCCGCGAGATGGCTGTGGCCCTGCACGCCGCCGCCGATGATGGCGAGCACCGAGCTCTCGGGACGCGCCAGCAGGTCGCCCGCCACCGCCGCACTGGCAGCGGTCCGCAACGCCGTGACCGAAGCACCGTCCATGATGGCCACCGGCGTGCCCGTGTGTTCGTCGCACACCACGATGAGCCCCTGGTGGGAAGGGATGTCGGTGCCGTGGTTCTCGGCGAACACACTCACCGCCTTCACCACCAACCCCACGCCCTCGAGGTACCCGGGCATTGCGGCGAGCATGCCCTTCGGCGCTCGAGCGGCGATGCGCGGCGGCACGTCGGCGCGCCCCGCCGAGAACAGCCCGAACGCGACCCGAAGACGGTCGCGCAATGCGGGCATGGTGAGCAGCCCGCGCACGTCGGCCTCGGTGAGGTACACGATGTCGTCCATCCCCGTGGCTTACCACGACGCTACGGTGCGCTGGTGAGCAGAGTGGACGACGTGGGTGACCGGGACGGTTGGCGGTGCTGGCTGTGCGACGAACCGGTCGATCCCGAAATGTCGGTGAACGATCCTCGTGGCCCCAGCGTCGACGCCATCGTCACCAAGGCCAAGGCCAAGGCGAAGGGACCCGCCGAGGAGCGACTCGCACACCGTGGCTGCAACACGCGCAAGGGTGCCGTGGCGCCGGTGGTGCCGTGGGCACCCCAACTGTTCGTGGTCGATCCCGCACCCATCATCGAGACGGTCGAGACCCTGCAACGCAAGGGCGGCCGAGCTGTGATGGCCCGCTGTCCGACGAAGACCGACGGCGACGAGGCCGCCGCATGGCTGCTCGACCGCATCAGCCGGCTCGCGCCCGGCTTCCGCGCTCGCACCAGCGTGGAACCCGGCGGCAGCCAGTTCATACTCGTCCTCCACGCCTGAACCAACCCACCCGAGAGGAGACATCGATGGCAGAGAAGGTCACCGGCCCCGCGAGTTACTTCCCGTCGATCGAGAAGAAGTACGGCAAGCCGATCAGCGAGTGGCAGGCCGTCGTGCGATCCCACGCCGGCAAGAAGCACATGGAGATCGTCGGCATCCTCAAGTCGGAGTACGGCATGGGCCACGGCCACGCCAACGCGATCGTCGCCCACACCCTCGCCGAAGACGCCTGACCCACACCGAGGTCACACGAATCCCACCATTCCGGTGGGATCAGGATGACGTCGAGAGGGCCTGCGGGAGCGGGGCCGACGTGACGAAGTGCAGCACCTGCACGGCGCGGGTCATGGCCACGTAGAGCAGCCGAGCACCGCGCTCGCTGCCGTCGAAGATCTCGTGCGGGTTCACCACCACCACACCGTCGAACTCAAGGCCCTTCACCGCCTCGGCGTGGAACACCGGCACATCGTCGTGGCCGAGCGAATGCACCCGGTCGACTGCGTTGAGGCCGACCGCCGACAGTGCCTCGGCGATGGCGGGGAACAACGCCTCCGGGGCGACGACACCGCTGTTGTGATGACGATGCCGCACCGCCTTCACCTCCTCGGCCACAGCGGCCGCCAGCGAACCGGCATCCACCACCTTCACCGACGGCGCATCGCCCTCGGCCCGCACGCTGCGACTGGCCTGCGTGGTCACGCCGGTGAACGGCAGGAGGCGGTTCGCCACGTCGAGGATGGGCGCGGGCACGCGGTAGCCGATGGTGAGGTGCGCCACCTCGGCGGCCGTGTCGCCGAGGCGCAACAAGCGCAGGGCGTCGTCCCAGTCACGCTGGCCGGCCGGCGTGGTGCTCTGCGCGAGGTCGCCCAGGATGGTCATCGACGCGTTCGGGCTGCGCCGGCCGATGCATCGCAGCGCGACCGCCGAATGGTCTTGCGCCTCGTCGACCACCACGTGCCCGTACACGAACGGCGTGCCGACGAGCAGCGAGTTGGCCTCGTCGACGAGGAACTGGTCGGCCACGGTCCACGCCCGCCGCTTGCCACTCGGCCCCGGCAGCAGCCTGTCGACCAGCTTGATCGGCTGCTGGGTGGGCCACGCCTTGGTGAGCGCAGCGCGCAGCACGGGCGCCTTCTCCCACACGTCGTCGCGGTCGAACCGGCGCAGCATGTCGCGCTGCACCATGCCCTTCAACGAGTCGCGCCGCTTGTTCACCGGCCCCTTCGCGTCGAGCGCCTGCGCCAACCACTCGGCCACCTCGTCGCGCGTGATGGTGAGCGTGCGCGCACCCAACGGGACGCGCAGGTCGTCGTCGGGCACCTGCACGTGCTCGACCGTTGCCGCTTCGAGACGGGCGAGCATCTCCTCGCTGCCCTTCTCCCGTCGCTGGTCGGCCGAATCGACCCCAGTGATGTCGACCTTCGGCACGCACAGGTCGAGCGCGGTGCGCTGCTGCACACTGCGCTCACCCAGGCTGGGCAGCACGTTGCCGATGTAGTCGAGGAACACCTTGTTCGGCCCCACCACCAGCACGCCGTCGCGCACCAGCCGGCGGCGGTGCTCGAACAGCAGGAACGCGGCGCGGTGCAGGCCCACGGCCGTCTTGCCGGTGCCGGGGCCACCCTGCACCACCAGTACCTGGTCGAGCGGTGCACGGATGACGATGTCCTGCTCGGCCTGGATGGTGGCGACGATCTCCTTCATCGCACCGGTGCGCGCGGCGCCGATCTCGGCCAGCACCGGGTCGGGGATGCCCGAACCCGATGCATCGTGATCCGGGTCGTCGAGTTGTTCGTCGAGGTACGCGGTGAGGTCGCCATCGGCCAACGTGAACCGGCGGCGATGGGCCAGGCCGAACGGGTCGGCATGCGTAGCCCGGTAGAACGGGGCCGCGATGGGCGCACGCCAGTCGACCACCACCGGCTCGTGATGACGATCCTCGATGTGGCGGCGACCGATGTACCAGGTGTCGGACGCCGGGTTGCCGGGCGTGGACTCCTCGGTGATGCGCCCGAAGAACTCGCCGGCGCCGGGCGTACGCAGGTCGTCGAGGGCCTCCGACACCGTGACCTCGATGTACTCCTTGGTGATCTCGTCGGCCGACGCATCGGGGTCGAGGCGCGAGAACCGATCGATCATCTCGTCACGACACCGGCGCGAGAACGCCAGGCGCTCCCGCTCGGCGTGCAACTCGGGGAACAGGTCGTCGCTCACAGGGTCTGCCACGCTAGCGACAATCCACACCCGGTCGGTATAGCCTCGGCCCCATGGAGCAGGACGCCGTCATCGAATCCGCCGAGCAGGACATCGTCGTCGAGGAAGAGCTGTTGGTGGAGGAGATCTCCATCGACGGCATGTGCGGTGTCTACTGACCTGCTGAACCCGCTGCTCGACCGCGCGCTCACCCTGCACCCGCAGGTGGCGTTGCGACCCGAGCCGTTCGGTGCGCTCGCCTACCACTACGGCAATCGCCGTCTGGTGTTCCTGCAGCACACCGACATGGTGGCTGTCGCCGGCGCGTTGTCACAGCACGCCACCCTGGCCGACACGCTCGAGGCGTGCGGCATCGATCGCCGGCGCTGGCCGTCGTTCACCAAGGCCGTCGAGTCGTTGATGAAGTCGGAGATCATCGTTGAGCGCTGAGACCCTCACCACCCAGTTGAAGGCCGGGCTCGATGCGCCCATCTGCCTCACGTGGGAACTCACCTACGCGTGCAACCTGCAGTGCATCCACTGCCTGTCGTCGTCGGGTCAGCGCGACCCTCGCGAACTCAGCACGGCCGAGGCCAAGCACGTGCTCGACGAACTGCGCGACCTGCAGGTCTTCTACATCAACATCGGTGGCGGCGAACCGATGGTGCGCCGCGACTTCTTCGAGCTCGTCGAGTACTCGGTGGGCAACGGCATCGGGGTGAAGTTCTCCACCAACGGCGCGTTCATCGACACCGAGAAGGCACGCCGCCTGGCGAGCATGGACTACCTCGACATCCAGATCAGCCTCGACGGCGTGGACGCCGCCACCAACGATGCGGTGCGCGGTGCCGGCAGCTTCGACATGGCGATGCGCGCCATGCAGCACCTCGCCGACGCCGACTTCGGGCCGTTCAAGATCAGCGTGGTCGTCACCCGTCAGAACGTGCCGCAGCTCGACCGGTTCAAGGCGCTTGCCGACAGCTTCGGCGCGCAGTTGCGGGTCACCCGGCTGCGTCCCAGCGGCCGCGGGGTCGACAGCTGGGACCACCTCCACCCCACCAACGGCCAGCAGCGCGAGATCTACGACTGGCTGATGGCCAACGGCGAGCACGTGCTCACCGGCGACTCGTTCTTCCATCTCAACGCGCTCGGCGATCCCCTCCCTGGGCTCAACATGTGCGGCGCCGGCCGGGTGGTGTGCCTCATCGACCCGGTGGGCGACGTGTATGCGTGCCCGTTCGTCATCCACGACGAATTCCTGGCCGGCAACGTGCGCGATCCCGGCGGGTTCAGCAAGGTGTGGAAGCACAGCGAACTGTTCACCTCGCTGCGCGAGCCGCAGTCGGCCGGTGCGTGCGCGAGCTGTGGCTCGTTCGATGCGTGCCAGGGCGGGTGCATGGCGGCGAAGTTCTTCACCGGGCTGCCGCTCGACGGCCCCGATCCCGAGTGCGTGGGCGGCGACGGTGAAGTGGCCCTGGCGCAGCTGGCCGCCGTGCCGGTGGTGCTGAAGCCGCGCCCGTCGCAGGACCACACCAAACCGGAACGGCGACTCGTCGTCACCTAACGTGCACCACATATGTGGTGGTTGATGGTCGTCCCTGCCTACTTCGTGGGCACGTTCCCCAGCGCAGTGATGGTGGCGCGGAGCAAGGGCATCGACATCACCAAGGTCGGTTCGGGCAACCCCGGTGCCAGCAACGTGTCGCGCACGCTCGGCCGCAAGTACGGCGTGGCCGTGTTCGCGCTCGACGCCCTGAAGGGCGTGATCCCGGCGGTGGTCGGCATGGTGCTGGCGGGCGACAAGGTGGCGTACGCGATGATCGCCGCCAGCGTGCTGGGCCACATGTTCCCGGTCACCCGCCACTTCCAGGGCGGGAAGGGTGTGGCCACCATGGCGGGTGCGATGTTCGTGATGCAACCCGTCATCAGCGCCATCCTCGGCGTCGTCTGGTTCGTGGTGCTCAAGGCCAGCAAGAAGAGTTCGGTGGCGTCGATCGCACTCATCATCGGCCTGCCCGTGCTGGCCGTGGTGTTCGACGTGCCGAGGTGGGAGATCGTCACGATGATCGCCATCAACGCGCTCCTGCTGCTGCGGCACGCAGGGAACATCAAGCGGCTGCTGCAGGGCACCGAGCTGTCGGCATCTCGTTCCAAGTGAGCGGCGAGTAGCGTCGTCGGCATGGCCGACATGGACGACTACAACCAGCAGATCATCGCCGAGTTCCGGGCGAACGGCGGCAAAGTCGGCGGCCGGTTCGAGGGTCTGCCGATGGTGCTGGTCACGCACACGGGCGCGAAGTCGGGCACGCGCCGCACCACGCCCCTGGTGTGCAGCAGCGACGGCGACGACGTGGTGATCATCGCCTCCATGGGCGGCGCGCCCAGCAACCCGGCGTGGTACCACAACATGGTGGCCAACCCGGGCGTCACCGTGGAGTGCTGCGGCGAGACCTACGAGGCCACGGCCGTGGTCACCGACGGCGACGAACGACAGCGTCTGTTCGACGCGCAGGCCGAGATCATGCCGTTCTTCCACGGCTACGCGGCATCCACCTCACGTGTCATCCCCGTGCTGAAGCTGGTGCGCAACTGACCATGAGGCTGCTCGAGCCCCTGCGCCTCGGCACCGTCACCGCCCGCAACCGGGTGATGTTCGGGCCGCACGTCACCAACCTGGGCGATCACCGACGTGCGCTCACCGCCCGCCACACCGCGTACTACGAGCGTCGGGCGAAGGGTGGTTGCGGCGTCATCGTCGTCGAAGGTGCCAGCGTGCACCCGAGCGACTGGCCGTACGAGCGCGCACCGCTCGCCACGGAGTGCGTCGACGGCTGGTCGGCCATCGCCGCCGCCTGCCACGCGCACGGTGCCACCGTGATCGCCTCGCTCGACCACGCCGGCGGCCAGGGCACCAGCGCGTACAGCCAGCGCGAGCTGTGGGCACCCAGCCGGGTGCCCGAGGTGAACACCCGCGAGGTGCCGAAGTGGATGGAGGCCGACGACATCGCCGCCGTCGTGCAGGGCTTCGCCGACGCGACGTCCGCAGCCATCGGCGCCGGGTGCGACGGCGTGGAGATCAACGCCGGCCAGCACAGCCTTGTGCGCCAGTTCCTCAGCGGACTCACCAACCACCGCGGCGACGAATGGGCTGAACGCGCCCTGTTCGCGAAGCAGGTCGTGCGCGCCGTCCGCGCTGCGGCTGGTGACGCCGTGGTGGGCTTGCGGCTGTCGTGCGACGAGCTCGCGCCGTGGGCCGGCATCACCCCGGAGATGGCACCCGGCATCGCCGCCGAACTGGTGGCCGAAGGCATCGACTACGTCGTGGTGGTGCGCGGCTCCATCTTCTCCGTCGAGAAGACCCGCCCCGACTTCCACGAACCCGTCGGGTTCAACATCGACGTGTGCAGCGCCGTGAAGGCAGCGGTACCCGGCACGCCCGTGTTCCTGCAGGGTTCACTCGACGCGCCCACCGCCGAGTGGGCGCTGACCGAGCACGTGGCCGACGCCGCCGAGATCACCCGCGGACAGATCGCTGATCCCGATGTCGCGCAGAAGCTGGCCGAGAAGGCCATCGACCACATTCGTCCGTGCATCCGGTGCAACCAGACGTGCCAGGTGCGCGACGGCCGCAACCCGATCGTCACGTGCGTGGGCGAGCCGAGCAGCGGGCACGAGACCGACGACCCGAACTGGTCGGCCGTGTCGCCGCGGCCTCGCGACGTCGTGGTGGTGGGTGGCGGCGTGGCCGGCATGGAGACCGCGCGCATCGCCGCGGCCCGCGGCCATCACGTGCGCATCGTGGAGCGCGCCGACGACCTCGGCGGTGTGGCCGGGTCGCTGCCGCACGCGAGGCCGCTCGTCGACTGGTTGGCGCGTGCGGTGGAGGATGCCGGCGTCATCGTGCAGCTCGGCACCGAGCACATCGATGCCACTGCCGAGGAAGTGGTGGTGCAGTGCACCGGCGCGCAGCCGGGTGAGCGACCGTTCGAGCAGCACGACAGCGCGGTCGTCGTCGACGTGCTGCCCGCGTGGCGAGCCGTGTTCCACGGCGAGCGGGCACCATGGCCCACCGAGGGCACCATCGCGCTGTTCGACCCCATCGGCGGTCCCATCGCGGTCGCCCTCGCCGAGCAGCTCGGCGAGCGGGCGGTGCTCATCACGCAGGACCAGATCGCCGGCAACGAGCTCAGCCGCACCGGCGATCTCGCGCCCGCCAACACGCGCCTCGCCCAGCGCGGCGTGCGCATCGAACGCCGATCGCTGCTGCGTGCCGCGCGTCCCGGCGAGGTGGAGCTCGAGGACCGCTTCAGCGGCCAGCGACGCACTGTCGAGTGCGTGGCGTTGGTCGACTGCGGCTTCCGTCTGCCCACCGACCCGCTGCCCGACGTGCACCACCAGGCCGGCGACTGCGTGGCCCCACGCACCATCCTGGAAGCCGTCCTCGAAGGCCGCCGCACCGCCCTCTCCCTCTGACGGGTTTCTGGGCGTGATTCGTCCCGTTTCGGCTTCTGGTCGGTCTCCGTCCCGGAAACCGGGACGGATCGCCGCCAGAAGCGGCGC